>JAFGQL010000133.1 GCA_016935695.1 Spirochaetales bacterium | reverse complement strand
TATGTCATCGAATTCGGCGTGGAAGAAAACGGCCGCATCATCATAGATGGACGGTTGAAGGAAATCACCCTTACAAATACTTCGGTCATCGGCGACTGACGGTTCCCGTTCTTGCCCAAGGTTTGCAAAGGGTAGTATAGTTCCAGGTATGAAAAATCCGGAGGAACAATGGGCCCTCATTACAGGGGCCACCAGCGGTATCGGCGCGGCCTACGCCAGGCAGCTTGCCTCCCGGGGCATCAGTCTCATCCTCGCAGGCCGCAGGAAAGAGGTCCTGGGCGCCCTTGCCGAACGCCTTGAGAGCCTTCACGGCATCACTGTTGAACTGGTCATCGGAGACCTTTCAGACCCTTCGGCGGTGGACGCGGTCATAGAGGCGGGAAATAAAAGAAAACCGCTGCGCTACCTGATAAATAACGCCGGCTACGGTTCCGAAAGCCCGTTTTTTGACGACGGATGGGAACAGCAGGAACCGATGCTCCGGGTGCATATTGATGCCGCTGCGCGCATTACCCATGCCCTCGCTCCCTGTGTCTCGGTTCCCGGAGGTTCAAAGGGCGGCATCATTTTCGTGTCGAGCCTTGCGTCCTTCGTATCATCACCCTCGTCTGTATTGTACTGCTCAACAAAAGCCTTCCTGAACAGCTTTGCCGCGTCGGTCGCCGTGTCCCTGTACCCGCGCAGGATACCTGTTCAGGCCCTCTGTCCCGGCTTTACCAGGACAGACTTCCACGACAAGCTCCACATTCCCCGGTCGCGTTTGAAAAACAGGTTCATCATCCGGTGGATGAAAGCCGACACCGTCGCGGCCATTTCATTAAAAAAGCTGAAAATGAACAGAATCATCGTCGTTCCGGGTTTTTTGAACAACCTGGTCAGGGTTCTCGCCGCGGCGGTGCCCGCCTGGATATACCTTCCCCTTGCCTCCCGGACAAAAAAACTGTTTCTGGCCCAGGAAGACAGGAAATAAGGAAATTTGAACCGAAATATGGAACGGTTTTACCGCACCAGCAGGCTGTTAGGGACCCAGGCCCTGGCTACCCTTCTTTCGTCCCGGGTAGCCGTGGTGGGACTGGGGGCTGTGGGCAGCTACAGCGTCGAAGGGTTGGCCCGCCTCGGCGTGGGGAATCTCCTCCTCATAGACCATGACCTGGTAAGCTTCAGCAACATCAACCGTCAGCTCTTTGCCCTGGAATCAACCCTGGGACAGGCCAAGACCGAGGTGGCAGTTCATCGCGTTCTGGATATCAATCCCGGCGCCTCGGTCACCACCCTCCGCCTGTTCATAGACAAGGATCACCTTCATCCTGTAACGGAATGGAAACCGGACCTGGTAGTGGACGCCATCGATTCCCTGACGCCCAAGGCGGACCTGCTCGCGGGTATGTATCATGCAGGCATTCCCGTGGTTTCATCCATGGGGGCCGCCCTCAGAAAAGACCCATCCCTTATACGCACCGGCGACATTTTCGATACCAGCGGCTGTCCCCTGGCCCGGAAAGTCCGCAGCCTCCTGCGCAGGCGGGACGTGGGGAAAGGGATTTCCTGTGTGTTCTCCACGGAAATTCCCGAATTCGACTACCTGCCGCCGGACATGGAAGGGTTCAAGGAAGAGGCGCCCGGAAAGGACCTCCCCAGGAACCTTCTGGGAAGCCTCGCAACCCTCACAGGCATATTCGGCCTCACCCTGGCCCACCTGGCCATGGAAACCCTTCTGGCAAAAAAAACCTCCGGCTGAATCAACAGCCGGAGGCACATACCGCTCATAGAAGGGCGGAACAATAACAGGAAGTCTGTTTAACCGAAGGGGTTTTCCTCGGGATACATCATTCCGGCAGGTCTGTTGAAATCAATATCATCGACGCCTAAGAGCCTGGTGGCGGCATACAGGGTTTTACCCGCATGGCCGAAAGCAATCCCCGCGTGATGGGGATACTGTTTACCTATTAATACATGGCGGTAGAACCGTCCCATTTCCTTGATGGCAAACACCGCGATGGCCCCGAAAGACTGAGGATCTATGTTCAGAATTTCTCCCTGGGCCACATAGGATCTGAGTTGTGTGTCCCCGGTTGATTGAAGCCGGTATATGGTAACGTCCCCCGGTTTGATGGCCCCTTCCAGGGTCCCCCGGGTGATGTCCGGTTCCTTACCGGTCTCCATGAGGGAGTGCATGATCTTCTGGAATTTCATTTCACAGCTGCCCATACATTCCGAGGCGGTATTCCCGCAGTGAAAACCCATGAACAGGTCCTTCAGGGTATAACCTTCCGCGGTTTTACCTGCGGCGGCGAACATGTCCCCGGGCACCGAGTTATTAATGTCCAGCAATGTGGCGGTAGAGCCGGTGGCGCAGGTAATGATGTACTCGGTAAGGGCACCGTAGATGTCCACCTCACAGGCTACGGGAATACCTTTTGCCGCGAGCCGGGAATTCACATAACAGGGAACAAAACCAAAATACTTTTCAAAGGAGGGCCAGCATTTGTTGGCGAATACGCCGTAGCTGCAGGAGCCCAGGTTCTTTTCGTAAAAATCTGTCAGTGCGACCTCGTACTGGGCCAGTTTTTCCAACAGATCGGGATAGGTGTTTCCCGCGCCCAGCTCCTTCTCCATCTCTGCCTTCACCGCGGAAATGCGGGGGTCGCCTTTGGCCTCGTTGTAAATGTCGTACAGATCGAGCTCGGAGTTCTCCATGACTTCAACACCCAGGTCGAAGAGAGGTTTGATGGGCGCGTTACAGGCGTAAAAATCCTGGGGACGGGGACCGAAGGAGAAAATCTTCAGGCTGCCCACTCCCAACAGAACACGGGCAACAGGAATGAAATCGGCTATCATGCCGGCAATATCGTCGGCTGTTCCCACCGGATATTCGGGGATATAGGGTTTGATTTTCCTCAAGCCTGCGCTCATGGACGCGTTCAACATGCCGCAGTAGGCGTCACCCCGGTCATCCTGAAGCCCTGCTGTCGTTTCTTCCGCGGCAGCACAGAACATGACGGGACCTCCAAAGCGCTGGGCCATGATGGTCAGCGGGCCTTCGGGACCGAAATTCCCCAAAAACACCACCAGGGCGTTTACGCCCGCATCGGATGCCTCGGTCAGTGCCGCAAGGGCGTCGTTTTCGTTTTCTACTGTTGTGGTAAGTTCGACAAGCTCAATACTGCGGGCCTTGCATGCCGCCGCGACGGCGGCCCTTCTGCGCTGGGACAGCTCAATGGGAAAACAGTCACGGGACACAGCCACAATGCCTGCCTTTACTACAGGTATATTTTTCATGAATCCTCCAGAAATATCTTTTTAAACCGGGTTTAAAAAGATTATAGATGTTTTCGGCCCGCTAGTCAACATGGGG
>JAFGQL010000132.1 GCA_016935695.1 Spirochaetales bacterium | reverse complement strand
TTTCCAGGTCCGGAAAAGGGGGCGCGGCCTTTAGACGCGCCCTGGACCGGCTCGTTCTGGGTATTCCCGTGGCAGGCAGACTGGCGGCGGACAGCCAGATGTTTCTGCTGGCCTCCTCCATGTCCGCTCTCCTGGACCAGGGGACATCCATGGAAAAGGCCCTGGGGCTGTCAGCCCGGGCGGTTTCCAACTCCTGGCTGCGTCAAAGCCTGGAACGGATACAGGGCCGGCTGGAAAAAGGCGTGGGCCTGTATGAAGCGGCCAATGAAGAGCCGTCCCTGCCGGCCTATGTCAAGGGATGGATCGGCGTGGGGGAGCAGACCGCGTCGATGGACAGGGTCTTTGATCAGCTCAAAGGCTTCTACGGCGACCGGCTGGACGAATCCATAGAACGGGTGACAGCGGCGATGGAACCGGTGCTCATCGTAACCGTGGGAGCGGTGATCATATATGTACTGTACGCGTTTATCATCCCCGTGTTCGGGGCTTTTACCACACTTATATAGGATGTAATGCCATGGAAACCAAAAAGCGAACAACAGGAAACAGCGAAGACGGGTGGACCTTCATAGAAACCATCATCGTTATCGCCATCATCATGATACTTACCTCCAGTGTCGGGTTTATGGCCTTTAAGTACGTAGACAAGGCAAAGACTGCCGCGGCCAGAAGCCAGATAGAGACCCTGTCCCTGGCCCTCAACTCCTATTTTTTCGACGTAAAGAACTTCCCGTCCGCCCAGCAGGGCATAGGGGCATTGTGGACCAGACCCGACGGAACGCCTCAGGCCGACGGCTGGGACGGGCCCTACATAGAAAAGGAAATCAAGACCGATCCCTGGGGCAACGAGTACCGTTATGAAGTACCCGGTCCCAATGGTCTTCCCTTCGGCATCAGTTCCTTCGGCGCCGACGGGATGGAGGGCGGCGAGGGCAATAACGCCGATATCAATTCATGGCAAAATTAGTACAGATACTCAAAAAGAAAGACTATCTGTTAAAAACCCTTCCCCTGCCTGCTTCTGAAAACGGCCGCGGGGAAACAGGTCTATCACGCAAAGACCTCCATGACTACGTCCGTATCCATCTTCCGGGACTTTACCCGGCACCGGTACCGGAACATGCCCTGGGTACCGCGGTATTCGGCTCCCGGGTGCTCGTGTTCATCCGTACCGGAGGCAACAGCACCGGCAGCAGAGGAAAGAAAAGCGGGAACGACCGAACGGAGAGGACCGCGCGGTACATTGTACCCATGCTGCTGCATCCCCTTTTTACCGGCAAAAAAACGACAACCAGCCGCACCCTGGTCTTTGACTATGAGGACGGCATGGAACGGGTGAGGATACTCGATGACGGCGCCCTCTCGGTTGAATGGATCCCCGGCACCCGGCCCCGCCGTGCCTTTTTATCAGACCCTGAGAAAGAGAAAGAAGATGAAGAAGTTGAGTACATCGATCTGCGCGCCGGCGATGGACGGCCCGTGTTCCCGCCGCCTTTAAAAAGAACCGGCCCGTCATCAGGGGATCCCTTCTGTACCGGGGAAGGCCCCGGCGCCTTCCGGATAACACGGTTCGCCCTCTACACAGTGTGCATGCTGATCACTTGCGTCTGGGCCCTGGGTATCCGCACCGAACAGGCCCAGAAGGAAAGGGCCGCACTGGAACGTGAAATCCGTGAACTATCGGCTGTGGCCATGTCATTGACGGAAGACGAGAAGATCAGCAGGGACCTGCGGGAACGGGTAAGGGAGCTTTCCGCGGTACAGGTGTTTTCTCCCTATGCAATGCTTGAACGCATTTACGGGGCGTCAGCTTTGCCGCGGCGGCAGGCAGGCATCCGGATGGAGATGACAGGGTTCCGGCTGAACAGGCACGAGTTCATCATGGAAGGATACACGAATTCCGCCATCGGCCTCAAAAACGCTTTCGACGCCTACAGGCAGTCAGGCCGGTTTACCGGCCTTTCCGTTAACGCCATGGCGGCCCCGCGGGACGGTTCCGATGAAAGCAGCCGCCGCCTTGGCGGCTTCACCCTTTCCGGCACCTGGACACAAGAGTCGTCTGATGAGATGACAAGGGAGACCAACTGATGCCGAAGGAACGAATCATTCTTCTGTCGCTCCTCGCGGCTGCCGCCCTGGCAGGTGCGGCAGTCCTTTTTCCCGTCTGGTCCGCACCCACGGCCCCCGGCATACAGCTTGAGAAACTTGAAGAAATGAGGGATTCCTACAGGGACATCATTGACGACGCCCGGGCTGCCATACTGAGTCCTGAACAGAAAGAACACTTCCGCAATAAGATAGCAGAGCTGGAGGCGTCGTTCTTCCCCGTGAACCAACAGGGGATGCCCCGGGGGTTCGGCGCCGCGGTGGAAGGATTAGCACAGAAAAACGGCCTTTCGATTCTCCGGATCAATGACATTGCCAACGGCTTTCAGTTCGTCACCGCGGGGAGCCTTTACCGCTGCCTTGCATTTCTAAAGGACATTGACGCCTATCCCAGCCGGATAACAGTGCCTGCCGCGAGCCTTCAAAAACGAGCCGACGACAGCTGGGAACTCATGATCCAGTGCTTCCCGGCCTGCCCCGAAAACTCCATAAAACCACAAGGAATAAGCCCATGAAAAACATTTGTATGGTGATGCTGAAAACCGCTGTCATCTGCGGTATCCTGGCATCCTGCGCCACAAAGCTCCCGCCCCCCACAGAATTTGACAAGGCACCGCTCCTGGGGATGATCTACGACGCCGACGGCGCCCCGGTGCACAATGCCGGCATTTCCGTCAACGGAGGGGAGAATCTCATATCCGACATAAACGGGCGTTTCATTTTCAATGAGCTTGCCCGCGGCGACCACCGCATAAGCGCCGTGAAGGACGGCTATGAACCGGCAGAAACGGTATTCAGCTTTCTTAACAAATCCCAGATCCTGTACCTTTGTCTGTATAACGCGCCCCAGCTTTTAAAAAAGGCCAAAGAGTACACGGAACTCAAAAACTACCAAAAAGCAGATGAATTCCTTGACAGGACTCTCTTGCTGGATGACGAGTACGCACCAGCGCTGTACCTTAAAGCGGTGATAAGCGCCAAAACAGAGGATTACGGACAATGCGCGGCATTGCTGGACCGCCTTGCCGTATTGGGTTACAAGGGCGAAGAAATCCTCGCCTTGCAAAGCCTGTGCGAGTCAATGGAAGAATGATAAACGATACTGAGGTCACGCCTCCCGTTCCGCAGCCAGATCCACGGCGTGTGAGCAGATCGGAGGAACAGGGGTCCCTTCTTGTAGACACCCTGACCGCGGTACTCGTGACGGCCGTCATCATGAGCGCCCTCGCGCCCCTCGCGGCCCGGCTCTTCCGTCTGGCCGCCGAGCTGATAGTCACAGTGGACGAAATCCTGGCCTTTTCTGAAAAGCTGTGGTGAACGCCATGAAAACGATGCAAAGAATAAAGGGTTTGACCTGCAGGAACAGCTCTGTACGCCGCCGCGGAATGGCAGATAGCCGAAACGCAGGCTACACCCTTGTGGAAACCATCACGGCCATAGCAGTTCTTTCCATTGCCCTCATGGCCGCGGCGGCCGGCGCAGGGGCTTTGTTCCGCAGGGGACTGGCCTTTACCGGCAGGCTGAACGGACATCTCTCGGCCTATCATTTTTCACGCGCCCTGGATTCCGCCGTTGCCGGTATCGACTCCGCCTGCTGGAACCCCGTATTCGCATCGGAGTCTCCCGCCGGAACAAGGGCGGAGATTGAATGGACGGAAAACTCCGGTCCGCACCGCCTCTCGGTGGAACATGACGGCACCGCATTGATCATCACCAGGACAGATCCCGCAGAAAGCAGCATACTCTTTGCCCTGGACCGGGTGGACCAGGCCCGTATCCGGATCATCAGCCCAGCAGGTACTGTAACCGGCATCATGGTCGAGGCATCAATCGCTGCCGACACCGGCAGGGTGTTTACAATGGCCGGATACCTGCCTGAACGCTTCCTTTCTTATACAGGAGCGGCCGAATGACCCGGAAGCGGCCCGCCCGGTACCGACACACCAACACTGCGGACGGATTCGCAAGCCTCGGCACCCTTGCCGTCCTGCTTGTGGCAAGCGCCGTCATGACCGGTGCCGCCCTGTATATCGCAAGCGCCGCGAAGCCCGTATTCCGGTACCACGCCCGCGTCAGCGCCGAATCGGGCCTTCAGGATGCCCTCTGCGCGGTGCTGGCCCTCATGCACACCGACACAACACCCCATGCCGACTCCCCCTTCGATCCGTGGGTCCGGAACATGGAAGCCCTGGCCGCGGAGCATGAATGCGTGATCGAGGTGCGGCCGGCTTCGGATACCATCAATGTAAATGTTGCCACCCAGGAATTCCTCGCCTTCGATTATACAACAGCAGCCCTGAACACGTCGGCCGGCACCGTCCAGGGAATACGGCAATACCGGGCGGATAACGGCATTTCGTTGGACATTGTCACCCATTACAAAGATTTTTTCCCTCAGGAAATATTGACGGAAAAGCTCTCCGCCCGTGGCTGGATCAATATCAACAACGCAGACATAACCGTGGCCGACACCCTGCTGGCCGCGGCAGCCGGTACGGGATGCCGGGACTACCTGAACACAAAACGGGCGGCCGAGGAAACAGTGACATCGACAGACCAGTTTATGCGGGACCTGGGCATTGAAAACTCAAGTATCCTCACCACCGCTTCCCAGCACAATGTCAATTTCATGGAACCGGACCAGCTTCTGGCCCTGCTCCGGTACATCGCGTCGTTCGAAAACCCCGAACGCTCCCTCACAGGCCCCGACAGCCTCCACCAGCTCATCATGAACTCAAGAAACCACGGAGAAATCCTGCCTGATCAACTTTCATCCATCCTATCGGTTCCCTCACAGCCTCATCCGGTGTATTCCTATCTTGGCACCATTACCTGGTTCTGGCACATACGAATCGCCCGGAAAGAGGGAGACATGACCCTGGTGCTGACTGCGGTGGCGTGTAAAATACCGGCAGCGGAAAACCCCATGTACGGTAAAGACAGGTCCATCTCCTTCAACAGCGAGTTCTTTCAGGAAGTACCCCTGGAAGCGAATGCACCATTGCATTACGATCTGCCCGGAGGAGAAGAAAACAGACTGAAGCTCGTATCGCTCAGATACGGTTATGAAGAGGAATGACACATGAACAAAGCCTTCATTTTTCTGGAAACAGTCCTGATCGCGGGAGTAACCGCCTCGGCGGTGTTTTTGTACCGGACCATAAACACAGAAGAAGCCACGACATCAGTAATGGCGGCCGGAAAAACACAGACGACCGACGAACAAGCCGAAGTTACAGAACAAGCTTCGGGCGTGGCCGTAAAAAGGGTTTCACCCAGAACCCTCATGTCCATGTTTTTTATTCCGCCGGGGCCCGTGGCTGAACAGGAAGAAACCGCGCCCGAGGAAACGCCAGAAATTGCCCTCCCCCGTATACGTTACGCGGGAAAAATACAGTATGAGGATACAGAGACGGTATATCTATTCACCCTTGGCGATTCCAGTTCCGCCGTGAAACTCACCGCCGGCGGAACGTCCGGAGAACTGCGCCTGACAGAAGTCCTCCGCGAAGCCGCGGCCACCCGCTTCATCTTTGAATACCGGGGAACCTTTTTTGAAATAAGGGACCGCTGAAGCAACATACCGGAAAGAAACTTCCTGATGACGGTTATTTATGACTTTTTTACTTAGCTTTAAGCTCCTCCTTTTGTATATTGAAAGAAAGACCTTTTACAGGAGGACGTAATTATGCCGTTTATCACCCCGGATCTTCCCTACAGCTACGACGCGCTTGAGCCGTATATAGATGCGAAAACAATGGAAATACACCATGACAAACACCATAGCGCCTACACCGCAAAACTGAACGCTGCAGTTGAGGGAACGGCTTTTGCAGACACATCCATTGAGGAGCTTATTAAAAGCCTGGACAGTCTGCCTGAGTCTATCGCCGCAGCCGTACGTAACAACGGCGGCGGTCATTATAACCACAGCCTGTTCTGGACCATGCTGTCTCCAGAAGGAGGCGGAGAACCCCAAGGCGCACTCGCCGATAGAATGACAAAGGATTTCGGCAGCTATGCAGGTTTTACTCAGAATTTCAGCACCGCAGCGGCAAACCGTTTCGGCAGCGGCTGGGCCTGGCTGGTGAAAGACTCTGAAGGAAGACTTTCTGTGGTAAGCACGCCAAACCAGGACAGCCCTCTGTCATTGGGCTTTACTCCGGTTCTTGGACTGGATGTATGGGAACACGCCTATTACCTGAAATACCAGAACCGCCGGCCGGATTATATCGAGAGCTTCTTCCGCATAATAAACTGGAAGCAGGCGGAAGAGTATTACAGATCGTAATAGTCCGCTTTCCCGATGGGCACACAAGGTTGCACCCTTTTTAGAACATGAAGCTTTTCAATAACACGTAGGTCAGAACTGGTTCGCCCAGAAAAACCGTGAGACCGTGGGAAATCATTACGGGGGTGAGGCTTCTTTTCCCCAGAAAATACAGGCCGGACAGCAACAGCCCGTATATGAAACTGCTTACCAGTCCATACAGGAAATACACACCGATGATGGGAACCATCCAGATGCTATGGTAGAGCCCAAATAAGAGGGAAGAACAAATCATTTGCACCTCTTTGGGAATCTTCATTTCGTTCAAGCGGCTCATGAAAAAACCTCGCATTACGAAATCCTCGAGACAGGCACCGAAGGGTCCAACGAGTATCGCAACAACACGAAAGAAATCCATACGCAGCCACATTCCTTTGATATCCGCCTGTGGATCCATACCCTTCAAAGAAAATACGGAAAACAGGGCCCAGATTATTCCTGTCGCCACCGCAGCTATGTTGGCGTACCATGGTGCCGGAACAAATAATCCTGTGCTTTTCAGACTGATATTCTGTGAACGCATAAGAAACGACACTATACCGGTTATGGCGGACAACGCCACAAGGAAGCACAGCATCTGAAGAAACGCCGCGGTCTCCAGACCCGTGTTGTGCGCCAGATAATCCGGAATGATCGCAAAACAGGGGCCAAGAAGCAACAGCCCCGATAAAATGACAATGAAAATGTTTTTCATTTCCTTATTCATATATACTCCAGGCAAGCAATTTTTGCATAATCAGAAATAATACCTGAAGCCCGGAGACACGAAGGCGTATCCGCCGAAGCCCTCTTCCTCTTCGAACATGGATTCAAACCAGTTCACCCCGCCGCCCATCTCCAGGTAAAATGAATTACGCGGGGAAAAAAACAGTTCGAACCCTCCGCCGCCGGACAGGTCCCAGGCCGGATGCGGTTCACCTGTAAAGCATACACCACCCCGCAGGAGACCGTAGGTGTAATAACGCTCCTGGGAAACGCCTCCAAAGGTCAGCTTTGCCGCCAGTTCCCCCATGCCGCCGGAAGCGCCGCCGTACCCGGACACCTGGAAAACGATAAGACTTCTTACCCCCGGGGAACCAAAGATCACAAAGCCGATTTCACCGCCGCCGCCGTTTCTTATGCGTTCGACTTCCACCCGCGATCCCAGAATGAAATCGCCTGATTCAATGTCGTTTCCGAAACAGAATGACAGGGACAACAGAAGCAATGTGACGGGAATACAGTATTTCCTTTTCATGTCTGACTCCTTTTCCCCCGGGTCCATTCATCAATTACTTTCAAAGGACCCACGGGCAGGTTCAGATCCTAGCGGATAACGGAACAATGCTATATGGAGAAAAAGTACACTTTTTTAAAATCGACACGAAGTTTTTCAAAAATGTTTCAATTCATTGTACAGCTTTGACAACTGGCG
>JAFGQL010000131.1 GCA_016935695.1 Spirochaetales bacterium | reverse complement strand
TCCGTGAAAGGTCGCACAGGTCGTATTCCACCCGGGGGTTCCGGGTCTTTGACCTTATGTTGATAACAGCTTCCTCACATTTTTCGCGGTTTTTACCAATGAGGATTACCGAGTTCTGCGGGTCTGATGCAAGCCTCATGGCGATAGCCCTGCCTATGGCACCTGTCGCTCCTGTGACCATGATGCGCTTAGGCATCGGCTTGTTCATCCGGGCCGGGACCTTCTGTGTGTTTACTGCCGGCAGCCGGCAGGGAGGGCAGCAATTGCAGGAGTATGACGACAGCAGCGGCCATGATGATGAAACCCGTCAGGGTAAACCAGACGGGCTGGTGCATGCCTGCTTCCGACTGGGTATAACCGGGAATGTTGACGCCTGCAGCGAGACAGGCGACTGGTATTGAATTGTAAAAAAAATGAAACAGTACGGGATAGACAAGGCTCCTGGTTGCAACAAAGAGGTATCCGAGTATGAGCCCCGTGAAAAAACCGGAGACCATCTGGGACGGGTTCAAGTGAAACAGGCCGAAAAGAAACGACACGGCAATGATGGCTGTCAGTGGTGAAACGGTTTCCTCCAGCCGGGATATCAGATATCCGCGGAAGAAAAACTCCTCGCTTATGGGAGCGATGATGCCCACAGCAAAGAAAACCGCCAAAAGATTGCGGGAAAACATCTTTTCCAGTATTTCATACAGGAGGGAGTCGCCCAGGAAGGGCCGCAGCATATTGTCAATCTCCGAAAGGACCGCAGTCAGTCCGGCCGCGGCCATGACAAGGAGGAGTATAATACTTCCGGATCGGGCGGGAAGGGTAAAGAGTTTTTTAAGGTCCGGTTTCCAGTATTTCCAGCGAATGGCGATGATGAGGGAAAAACTGGCAAGGTTTAAAAGCCCGGTTATTTCTATACGCTGGACAAAGGTGCTGTCGTAGCTCAATGTCGCAAGGGTAAGTATTACGCTTAAAGCCACCATTACCCCCATGACGCTCAAACTGTCTAAAAGGGCGTGGAGTATGCGGTAAGGTTTCCGCTTAAGCGGGGTTGGCGAGCTTTTCTCTTGTGATGGTTGTTTGTTTTCAGGCTGTGTATGTTCCATATTGTGTTCCGCCGTTCATACTTTCAATGCAACAAGTGTAGAATCGATGGGGTAACGCGTCAAGTGACGGCTCAGGCTGCAGAAGCACTGTCAGGTGACATTTTTGCGCAGGATCAGGTGGGTATGCACCCCGATAGAAGAAAAGGGTTCACGGCGGTAAAACATACGCTCTGTCCGCAAAAGAGCTTCTTCTTTACCGGAAAAATCGTGGTGGTTGTTCGCGAGACCGAAAAATATGCGGATGCCGCTCTTGAATTCGACGGTAAGGCCGTTACGGGCAGCCCAGCCGTAAACTTGAGCCTCGTCCAGGGGATTTATGGGTGTCAGTCCGCCGCCTTTCTGACGGGGCCGGTAGTCACCGGTACGGAGACAGTAGAAATTCGCCAAAAGGCCGTTCCTGAGTATGTTTCTGTTCCGGTTGTAATACACAAGGGACATGCGGCCGCCGGGTTTCAAAAGGCGGGACAGGGCATTGAAGCCCTCTTCCGGATCGGCAAGCCAGGCAAGCATACCGTGGCAGATGATAATGTCGTAAGGCGGAGGGCCTGCGTTGGCATGTGTCTGGACCGGCTCGCAGCGGTGTTCGATGGCACAGGGGATGGCTTCTTCTTTGTCGCGACGCCGGGCCTCGTCCAGCATTTTGGACGAGATGTCGATGCGGACGATCTCCAGGTCTTTTGAGGCCGCCCAGCGGGACATTTCGCCGGTACCGCACCCTGCGTCCAAAACCCGCAGACGGGTGCCGGAAAACAGTTCGGGCATCCGGTCGGCAAGGTCTTCCCGGAGGAGGACTGTCCGGATAATTCCCTTTGGTGTGTTGTATACGGCATTCGTGAGCCGTTCGAATTTATCATCGAAGTTGATATCCTTGTCGTAAGCGGCCATAACACGATAATAATTGATTTCCACCGTTGACACCAGCCGCGGTTTTTACCTACCATGGTTTCCTTACTTTTATGATAGAAGTGCATGACATAACCAAAACGTATACTGTCGCCAAAAAAACTGAAGGTGCTTTCAGCAGCATTGCTTCCTTGTTCAGACGCACCTACCACCATGTGACAGCCCTCGACCGGGTTTCCTTTTCCATCAAAGAGGGTGAGCTCATCGGCTACATCGGGCCCAACGGTGCCGGGAAAAGCACGACGGTGAAAATTCTTTCCGGCATTCTGGTTCCCGACTCAGGAACATGTACGGTCGACGGATTTGTTCCCTGGAAGGACCGTAAGGCCTATGTCAGGCATATTGGGGTCGTTTTTGGTCAAAAGACCCAGCTGTGGTGGGATCTGCCGGTGAGCGATTCCTTTGCACTGCTCAGGGACATTTACGCGATAGAGCCCGGCGCCTACAAGCGCAGTCTTGAGGCCGTGACGGAACTGTTATCGCTGGGGGCTTTCCTGGATACTCCTGTGCGTCACTTGAGTCTTGGCCAGCGGATGCGATGCGATCTTGCGGCGTCTCTCCTGCACAGCCCCCGTCTTTTATTCCTGGATGAGCCAACCATTGGTCTGGACGCCGTCGCCAAATTCGCGGTCAGGGATTTTGTGCGGCAGATTAACGAGACAATGAAGGTTACGGTAATCCTCACGACCCACGATATGGATGACATAGAAGCCCTTGCCGGAAGGATTCTCATTTTGGGAGACGGCCGTGTCGCTTTCGACGGGAGTATCAGTACCCTGCGTACTTCAGTTCCCGCACACCGGTATCTCGTGCTGGATTTTCCCTCCAAGGCCGAGGCTGATCACTTTACCGGCACGATGAAGAACCTGCACGGCGCAGACCTGGTAGACTCGGAAGGGGGAAGAGTCCGCATGGCCTTTGATCCCCAGCTGCTGCCTCCACAGGTCCTGGTCAAGGATATTACAGAAAATCACGCCTTCAGCGACATTTCCATAGAGCATCCGCCGGTTGAGGAACTTATTGCCCGTATTTACAGGGAACGGCTGGGACAGTGATCTGCTTTATATCTGTTGTCCTTCGCAGTTTCAAGAATTCACTGCAGTACCGCGGGGCCGCCATTGCCGGGATGTTCACCCAGGTGTTCTGGGGACTCATCATGATTATGGTACTGGACGCGTTTTTCATGAACGAAACAGGGACCGCGCCTATCAGTCGTGTTCAGTCCATCACCTATATATGGCTCGGGCAGGCGTTCCTCTCTCTCCTTCCCTGGTCTTACGACCGCAGTATTCAGGCAATGCTGTATGACGGGAGAATTGCCTACGATTTCATCCGCCCCTGTTCTGTGTACTGGCTGTGGTTCGCCCGGACCTTAGGCTGGCGGACAGCTGCGGTTACCTTACGTTCGGTCCCCCTTGTTTTGTTCGCGGTTTTCGGCATGAGGCTTTTGGGTATGCCCGAACTGGCCATTGCTCCACCTGCGAACGCGGTCCAGTTCCTGGCCTTTACCCTGTCCATGTTTTCCGCGGCAGTGCTGGGAACAGCGATCACCATGATGATAAACGTATCGATGGTCTGGACGGTATCCGGTGTCGGGACTGTCGCTTTAGTGAGCGCCGTGGTCACCCTCTTTTCCGGCATGGTCATTCCGTTGCCCCTGTTTCCCGAATGGACACAGACCTTGATAACCCTTTTGCCCTTCAGGGGCCTTGTTGATGCGCCGTTCAGGCTGTACAGCGCCCACATTCCCGCAAAATATCTTACCTATACCCTGCTGCATCAATGGATATGGATCGCGGTATTCCTGTTGTGGGGGAAGGCCTTTCTGCGCAAGGGGGCGAAAGCCCTTGTGGTCCAGGGAGGCTGAAGATGAACGGTGCACGGCTTTACTGGCGCTTTATTTCCGCTTCTGTCAAATCACAGATGCAGTACCGGTGGTCCATCCTGTTACAGACAATCGGAACTCTCCTGGTAACGGCAATAGAGTTTTTCGGCGTGTACGCGCTTTTCAGCCGTTTCGGAAGTCTGAAGGGGTGGACACTTCCTGAGGCCGCCCTTTTTTACGGATTTATCAACACCGCCTTTTCCCTGGCCGATGCCTGCACCCGGGGCTTTGACACGCTAAGTACTCATGTACGCATGGGCACCTTTGACCGTTACCTGCTGCGGCCTGTATCTACCGGGCTGCAGGTGTTCGGTTCCGAGTTCACCCTGCGCAGGGCCGGGAGGTTCATTCAAGGGGCTGGTGTTTTTGTGTGGGGCTGGCTTCAGCTGCGGCCGGATACAGCCGGCGCGGCCGTAATTGCATTCGCCCTGCCGTCGGCTGCGGCCCTTTTTTCCGGGATCATCATAATCAGCGGGGCAGTTACTTTCTGGACCGTGGAATCCATGGAGGCCATGAATATCCTTACCTACGGCGGTGTCCAGACAGGCATGTATCCTCTGGATGTGTACCGGAAGTGGCTTTCCTGTTTTTTCATCTTTTTTGTTCCCATAGGGCTGGTAAGTTATTTCCCCATCTGTGCGGTCCTGCACCGCAGTCCTTTCAACGGAATTCCTTTCTGGGTCGGGTATATCACCCCCGCGGCCGGACCCCTGTTTTTCTTTGTGGCGCTCATTATTTGGCGCTCAGGAGTCCGGCATTATTCGTCTACGGGAACTTAGACCCCCGGGATCATCTCCTTGAGGTTACATACCCCTCATGAGTCATGAGTTCCGCGGTCAGGATGGCGCCGCCGGCAGCCCCTCTGATGGTATTGTGGGAAAGGCAGGTATACCGCAGATCCAGGACACTGCATTCACGCAGACGCCCCGCCGCTGCAGCCATGCCCTTTTCTATATCCCGGTCCAGACGGTGCTGGGGCCTGTCCGGTTCGCTGAACACATGAATGGGCTGGAGGGGCGCGGAAGGGAGTTTCAAGCTCTGGGGAAGGGGCATCCATTCTTTCCACAATGAAATGACTTTTTCCATGCCGGGGGTTTCTCCGGCAAACCCGAGACTCACTGCCGACAGATGACCGTGAATCACCGGCACCCGCATGCAATGGGCGCTTATGCGCAAGTCTTCCTTCTGGACAATACGCCCATCCTGTACGCGGCCGAAGATTTTCAAGGGTTCGGTCATTGTCTTGTGTTCTTCCCCGGGCAGGGGCAGGCAGTTGTCAATCACATCCAAAGAAGCCTGGCCCGGATATCCGGCGCCGGAAACCGCCTGGAAGTTCGTGGTAATGAGGTTTGACGGAACCCATCCCGCCTCGTACAAGGGCGCCAGGGTCATGACAAAACCCTGGATACTGCAGTTCGGTTTTACGGCTATGCCTCCTGCGCCTTTTCCCAGGCGCCTGCGCTGGTCTTTCAGTACGGCCAGATGGCCGGGGTTCACCTCCGGGATGATCATGGGTACATCGGGTGTATTCCTGTGGGCCGAATTGTTGGAGACCACCCACAAGCCTTCTGAGGCATAGGCGTCCTCCAGTTTGATGGTATCATCGGGAGAAAGGGATATTGCCGAGAACACAAGGTCGGCCCGGGCCTTCACCGTTTTAATGTCCAAGGCATCGATTACCATCATTCCCGTAAATTCTTCCGGGACACTTTTTTCCAGATGCCACCGGCCCCGTACCGCCTCGCCGTACGTCCTGCCTGCGGATTTTGCCGAAGCTGCAAGTACGGTGACTTCAAACCAGGGATGGCCTGACAGGATGGACAGATACTGCTGGCCGACCATTCCGGTTGCGCCGATGACTGCCACGTGGATTTTCTTCTGACTCATCAAAAACTCCTTGTAGAATTACTTATTTCAGGAGCCGCTCATGAAGGGCAGGGCATAAAAAAAGTCCCGCTCGTCATGGAGCGGGACCTGCTGTTTTAAAGGTTATAAGCCCTTATCCGTGGCGCATCAACCTTATTCCCGCTTTCATGGCTTTTTCTGGTGCCGGTTTTGTGGTTTTTGGAGTACATGTGTTTTTGTACGCTGCGGGAGAAAGGTGTATGCTGTCCTGGAAAATATAGCTGTTCATTTGTAAGCGAGAATATACCACCATACCGCACCAGGTATCAAGGAATCATAACACTTTTTTTATCGTCCATACGTTGATTTCGGTAGATAAAGTACAACCAGTGAAAAAAATCGGTAAATCAAATTACATAAGGGAACCTCTATAAACGTACTATTTTTGGCAGAGGCGAGGGCTGGTCGAAAATCGTTGATTTTCTGCTCGCCCATGCGGCCAGGATGAGAAATTTTGTAGCACCCGCAATCCAGCGCCAGGGAGCTGGTCTGGTCGCAGCCTTTGGCTGCTGCTCGACCATGCGGCCTGGATGAGGACAGCGGGAAATTTCGAAGACGTAGGCTGCAGACCCGAGCAGGCGGGATGGTTGCCCGGCCAAGAAACCTTAAAGGTTTCTGACCAGGGTGCGAAGCACCGACCAGGGAAGCTTATGACAACAAAGAGTAGTTTTTAGAGGTTCCCATAATTAGTTCAGGCTCGGCCGTCACCCGGAATGTACCGTCGGGCATGGTTGCCGTCGGAAATACATGCAAGGTCATCCGACAGATATCGAAGCAGGTTGTAAAATTCCCAAAGCATTTTCCGTGCTGTAGGTCTTCAGACTCCCCATGAACATCATTTCCTTCCAGTTACAATGGTGGTGATGGGGTTGTTGTATTTATTTACTTTTCAACCAAGTAATTGCATCCTCCGGGGTCGAAAAAACTTGGGTTTCTATGCCCATCTCGGTATATCTTTGAAAGACCTTTTTGACATTCATCTGGCCGAGTACTTTTTCAGGCATGCACAGCGCCCATGTTTTCCATCCGGCATTGAGGATTTTCTTTTCCCATACATCTTGACCCCATTGTAGGTCTTCCTGCCTCAAGGCGCCGTTATTCCTGTCATCGGACAGGTACTTTGTACACCCGAATTTAATAAATGCATCAGCACCTGCCAACATCATTTCGCGAAAAGTATCTCCATAAATAAATTTATGAATTTCATGATGAACAAGTTTAATGTCCGGGTACACTTTTACTGTTGCGTGATCATTGTCATACACAGTTTCCATTATGAACACTCCTTAACTAATTGCTTATTGTTAAAAAGTATCAGAAATCCCATTGTAGAAATCAATAAATGCGAAAAAATTTTAAAAGAAATTTGATTACTGAAAAATCAAAAGAAGCAGCACGGTTGGAAGACTATTGGAGGACGTACGAGTGAGAATAACGGAATGGAAAAAACAGTGCGCCGAAGATGACGAGGAACAGAGGGTAGAGTGTATTGAGGATTGTTCCTCGGGAACTTCCTCAAACCTGTATGGAAGCGAAGCACAATAGCATGCCGAACAGGCTTCGCAAGAAATGGCAGGTTCTTCGGTTGAGCTTAACGGGCTGTCATTTAGCGCAATTGTTCCGAGCCCAAGGAGTGAACAAATCGCGAAGCGGAAAACTACATATAAACATGAATACCAGGAACGTGAAGATACATTCCCACTGATTTCTTCGAGTTTGTGCGTTATCCCGTCTGTATACGTCCACAGATCCCAATCTGTTCCTGGTTTTTTTTGTGGCTCATCCTCATGCCTCATGATATAAACACTATAAGACGTCGACCTATGAGGCGGCGTCATCATACCATTACCGGAGAATGCACTATGACTATAAAGAACCTTTTACTTGGTAGAACAGGAGTAATTGTGTGCGCCCTTTTGATGACGGGACTGGTCCTGTTTGAGAGCGTGGTACCGCCCTGGGCACCTTACTTTATCATCTACGCGCTCCTGGCTCTCATACTGCCGGTTTTTCTTGGAGCATACAATTTCGGTCAGTTTGCTGATGTGATTAAACAATGGTGGAAACTAATCCTTGCGGTTTTTTTTATTGCGTTAGTGTGGGACCAGGGTATCTGCACCTTTTTGCAGGACAAGCTGCTCGGTCTGGCCGGTAAGGCGCAGGATCCGTTTTATTCCCTGTCTGCTGCCCTTGTAATGCTTTCAGAAAAAGCCGGAATCAAGTTCGGCATTTCGGCAGAAGCGGCAATGCTTCTCTACGCGGCCTTCGTACTGCTTTGGGCGCCCGTAGCCGAAGAACTGTTTTACCGTGGATACGTACAGGGAGCGCTGAGAAAGGACCTTGGCCTGATGCCTGCGGTATTGATGTCTGCTGCTTTTTTTGCGGTCAGGCATATGACTCACTTCGTTTTTTTAACGCCGGACATACCCTGGTTCGCCTCGGCGGGCTGGGCCGTCTCTACCTTTGGGTTCGGGCTATTAATGAGTTACCTGTATGAAAAGACCCAGTCCCTCTGGCCGCCGGTGCTCATTCATTTTGCGGTAAATATTTTCGGGGTGATGTTCAGTTTGTAAACAAACGGCGCCGGGTTATTACGCCTGTACCGGATTCCTTCAATTTCCCGGCAAGCTATGCGTACCTCTCGTTCCTGGTTATGCGAAGTTTTGGGACTTTTCCGCTGACAAGTCCTTTTTTCTGTCAATAATGGTGTGTGTTTTGAGGTTTCCTCATAACACTTGCATGATACAATCATCCATCTTTTCCTGTTTCTGTATCAAACAGGGGTTCGCGGGTTGGTTACAGAACGCCGCGGGTAATTGAAACAGGAGGGACTTTTAAAATGAATCAAAAAAGGCATTTCCCCCAGGAGCTCGCTTATGTGCTGGGTGTGGTGATGCTTGCATTAAGCGCATCATTGATGGCCCGCGCGAATTACGGTGTCTCGATGGTGATTGCCCCTGCGTATCTTGTGTATCTCAAGCTGTCTGAAAGCTATCCGTTCTTTACCTTTGGTATGGCGGAATACGGACTGCAGGGTGCTTTATTACTTATAATGGTTTTGTTTCTAAAGCGGTTCAGAATACGCTATCTTTTTTCTTTTGTAACTGCGGTGTTCTACGGCTTTGTACTCGATCTGTGGATGAACGGAGTGGAGAACTTTGATAAGGCTGCCGGCTTGCCGCCCATTATTTATTTTGTAATAGGACTGTTCCTTGGCTCGTTCGGGGTTGCCCTGCTGTTTCATACCTACATTTCTCCGGCTGTGTACGAGCTCGTTGTTCTGGAGGTATCGGCGCGTTTGGGTATCAAGGTCAGCCGTTTTAAAACAGGTTATGATATTGCCAGTTGTCTGCTGGCGGTGTGCCTTTCGTTTATTTTTTTCGGGCTTTTCCGCTTTAGGGGCGTAAGCTGGGGGACCGTGGTGTGCGCTGTTATCAATGGTCCGTTAATTGGTGTATTCAGCGCGTGGATGGAGAGGCGTTTCTCTTTCATCAGAGTACTGAAGCCGAATCCACATAAGGTGCCATAGCACTGCAGGCTGAAGGACTCCCGTTTTTCTTCTTCTT
>JAFGQL010000130.1 GCA_016935695.1 Spirochaetales bacterium | reverse complement strand
TGAATCTGATGATGTACCATCTTATGTCGTGGATAGTACCAAAGGGAATACATTTCATTATCAATTATTTGTTGTTTTTCCATATTAACCTTCATTCATGATATGCTAGCATACATAATATGCGCAAGGCGAAAATGCAATGTCCGCTCAACAGCTTTTGGCATGGGGCCGGGTCCGCCCGCGCTTGAATAAAAGCTGTGTTCAAGGAAAGGAGAAACGGAATGCTGACCAAAGTGATGAAACCGGAAATTTTTCAGGGTGAACGGTACCTCCGCCGTCCAGGCGCCCAGTATTTTGAAGGCTGGTATTGCAAGCAGGTTTCCGCCGACGGCCGTCAGGTCCTGGCCCTCATCCCGGGCATATCCCTGGGCTCTGATCCCCATTCGTTCATACAGCTGATAAACGGCAGAAGCGGCGAGACCGCCTATGCCCGGTATCCGCTTTCCGCATTCCGTTATGCCAGGAACAGCTTTGATGTGAGTGTCGGTGAGAGCCGGTTCACCCGCAGGGGGATCGAGGTGGATATCAGACAGGAAGGTACAGTCATAACCGGGAAACTTGATTACCGGGAAACCGTACCATGGCCGGGCACCATAACAGCGCCGGGTATCATGGGCTGGTACGGGTATGTTCCTGTCATGGAGTGTTACCACGGTGCCGTATCCCTGGACCACCGCGTGGAGGGTAGTCTCACGGTAAACGGTTCCTGCATGGATTTTTCCGGCGGAAAGGGTTACATAGAGAAAGACTGGGGAAAGGGGTTTCCGTCGGCCTGGATATGGATGCAGTCCAACCATTTCGGCGCAAGAAACGCGTCCTTCATGCTGTCGGTGGCGCGGGTACCCTGGCGGGGAAAGAGTTTTACCGGTTTCCTGGGGTTCCTGTACATGGACGGGACCACGATACCTATCGCCACCTGGAAGTCCCATAGCCTGACACTCGGCGCGTTTGATGAACTCAAGGCAGAGATTGACATCCGGCTTGGCCGCCACGAAAGCATGAAGGTTCGGGCTGTCTCCAAAAAAGCGGCACCTCTGAACGCTCCCAGGACCGGTACTATGGACAGGATCATCAAGGAATCTGTCATGTCGGAAATCGAGATACTGTATTTCCGCAAGGACCGTACAACAGAGCGTCTGTTTACCGATCTCGCGGGTTTGGAGATCGTACACCCGGGAGAACTCGTATGAAGTTGGCACCAGTGTACCTTAATAAACAAGCCAGCAGGTAACCACAGGAAAACCGGATATATGGAGTATGGAATGAAATCATGTTTAATCAGTAGTAATGTCGTGAAGCGCAAGCCTTTCCTTACGGCTGCCCTGTTGTTATGTGTTCACGGTTTCTTTCTCTTTCCACAGGAAGCACTTGATGGGGGATGGGTCCGTTTCGGGCTGACGGGAAACGGACCTTTTTTTGCCGCTTCATCGGTACTAGAGGCAGATGCAGGGGAATACCGATCACGTTACAGCAGTGACAAAGCTCTTGACGCAGATCCCGATACCGCGTGGGTGGAAGGGGTGCCGGGTGACGGAGCAGGGGAGAAATTTTTCCTTGGGACCGAGACTCTGCCGGAGGCTCTTGGGGTGATAAACGGTTACGCCAAAAATGAAAACCTTTTTATAAAAAACAATCGCGTGAAAAGTCTGAATATCACCGTATTTGCCGCTGTGAACGTCAGCGGGTTCGCAGGGCAGTGGCAGGAATTCTATGATGCCCGAAAAATCAGTGATACCAGGACAGTGATACTGGAGGATACGGATGAACCACAGTGTATTCTCCTGTCATTCGACAGGAATACTGTCGAAGCCTCAATGGAGGGTTTTTGTAGATCAGAAGCGCTTGGTACATGGGATTTTCCCCAGGCACGGGAAATGGGACTGCGCGCCGGTGATGAGCTTGAAAGAAAGTGTGTGTACATACTGCAGTTGGAAATTGGTGCTGTGTACGCGGGCACCACATGGAAAGATACCTGTATTGCCGAGCTGTGGCCGGATTACGGTCCGGTGCAAAGTGCTGCGGTACAAGACGATGACAGTACATTGGTCATTACCTTGTCCGGCAACGTAGAAATACCAGTGTACCATGATCCGGACAGTGTTCTGACACTCCTCGAAGTCAGTCATGATAACGAATGGGCGATCATTATCAGGGAGCCTTCGGTGCCTGGTTCCGGCCCCCTGTTAAGCGAATACAAGGTTTTTCATGTGCCCACCGGGCGCGATGTGACCAGGGACATACTGGGATCAGAACCCGGTACACTGCTGCCGTACGCCTTCTCCTATGAAGGCGGGCAGCATTTTGTTGAATATGAACGCTTTGATGACGGCCGGACCGGCCGGGCTGAGTGTGCGCTTTATCATTAGGGCGCACATTGTTTTCAGGCGTTGGTGTACTACTTTTTTTCGTACACAGTGGTTTTGTCACTGGATGTCAGGGTGTTCCCGTCTTTAGTAAACGTAAGGTCAAAATATTCAAGACTTAAGGTTACCTTATCACCTTCTACCTTGTATTCGCCTTTCTGGTTGATCGGTTTCATCTCCACTGTTCCGTCTTTCTGGAACACAAGGGAGACTTCTCCCGCCAGTTCTTCGGAAAAGTGTTTTGTGCAGATGTACTCTCCGTTGAGGGCGTTCGACGCCCCGCAGGCAGCCAGCAGAAACAGGGATACAATAACAATCAAACTTACAGAAACATACTTCATGATATTAACTCCTTGTTTACTACTATAAAGCATCATTGAGATTTTTCAACCTTACGAAGATGGATCAATTGCCGAACAGTACTGAATACTGACATACTGAGTATGGAACGTACACATACCAGGGGTTTACGGAAGTACAGGATGTCCATTTCAAAAAATAGAAACCTTGACGAGAAAACCCTATATTAATTGCATTGTATCTATTGCCGGGGCGTTCATAACAACGTAACGGGAAATGGTTCTCTTTGTGATGCCTGCGATGACCTTTTCCGCTATAGTATTGAACGGACACGTTCATGCAAATGGAAGGAGAAAGGACGTTTGTGTTCCGCCTGTGAAGTTCATTGTTTTAGCAAGGAGAAAAGAGCCGCAATTCTGCAGATCATGAGATATGCAGGACCGCGGCTTGTTTTCACTCATCCTCTGCTGGCTTTTAGATACCTTATTTTGAAACAGAAGCAAAAGAGCATTTAAGCAGAATTACTGAAATGATTATCACTCTGCCTTGATGGCCCGTATCACCGCGGATTGAATGTAATCTTCCGCCCGGCTTCCCGGCGCCCAGTTTGTAATAAACTCCCTGCTTTCAGATTTCGGGGTAATGGCAATTTCTGAAAATCCTGCCCGGGCAAGCATGGTTTCGAGTTCGCTTATGGAAGAAGCGCCTGAAATGCATCCGGACAACAGTTCGGGATTGTTCCGCAGTTCATCGGGCAGGTCACTTGTCAACACGACATCGGAAACAGCCAGGCGTCCGCCGGGTTTCAGCACCCGGCAGGCTTCGTTGAAAACCTGCTGTTTTTCAGGAGAAAGGTTAATGACGCAGTTGGATATGATGACATCCAC
>JAFGQL010000129.1 GCA_016935695.1 Spirochaetales bacterium | reverse complement strand
TTTGATCCTGCGGTAATACACGAGTTTCTTCAGGTCGGTTTCCTCGGCTTTGAGTACTTCAATCGAGATTTCGTTCTGGATTTTTTCCAGGATTTCCGGGGATTCGCCTACCAGAAGCCCCAAAGGCTGCCCCGGGAAGGTGATTTCCTCTCCCGCAAATACTTCGATTTCCTTCTCGAAAAGGCGGATAGGCCTGGGACAGGACTCCCTGCCGATGTAGACGACCCCTTCCATTTTTTCCGGCAATGTAACGCTTTTTATTCTGCCCAGGACATCGGCAGGGGCTGTAACAAACATTACATGGCGGAAACCGGGAAACAGGGCCGCGGAGAAAAAGGGAGGTTCCGATCGGGTCATGGCATATTTTCTACTGCCTGTACTACCCTGTCAACCTGGTGCCGGGTGAGGGCAGGATAAATTGGCAGACTGATAACCGTCTGATACCTGCTTAATGCACGGGGAAAGTCCTGGGGAGCGAAACCGAACCTGGCCCGGTAATAGGGCATTATATGCAGGGGGATGAAATGGACCGAAGTTCCGATGCCGCAGCCGCTTAAATACTCGATGCAGCGGTCCCGGTAGTGTTCACCGTCTTCGCCCCCGGGCGGTGTAACGGATAGCAGATACAAATGCCATGCATGGTGTTCAAAGCGGGAACCGGGCGCCCGGGGCAGGGTCCACCGGCCGTGTGTTTTAGAGAACGCTTCAGTGTACATCCTGGCAATGTCTTCCCGTTTACTGCGGAATTCTCCGGCTTTTTTTAACTGAACCCTGCCGATGGCCGCCGCCATATCGGGCATGTTGTACTTGTAGCCCGCTTCCACGACTGCGTAGCGCCAGGACTGGGTGTTTCCCGCGGTGTAACGGTTCCATATTTCCCTGTCAATGCCGTGGAGGCGCATGATCCTGGCCCTTTTGGCTATATCCGGGTCATTTGTTACCAGCATTCCCCCTTCTCCGGTGGTGATGGTTTTATTCGCGTAAAAGGAATAGGCCCCTGCATGGCCAGATGTCCCGGTCCATTTGCCGTCGTTGCTTTTTACCGGAAAGGAATGGGCCGCGTCCTCAAGGACCTTCATTCCGTACCGACGGGCGATATCCATGATGGACTTCATGTCGCAGGGTTCTCCGGCGATATGAACGGGAATCACGGCTTTAGGTGTTTTTGGCGCGTGTTTGACTGTCTGCTCCAGCTGTTCGGGGTCCATATTGAAGCCGTTTTCCTGTATATCACAAAAAAGCGGATCAGCTCCCAGGTACCGGATGACCTCTGCGGAGGCCGTAAATGTGTAGGGGGTAGTGACTACAAGGTCCCCGGGGCCGACACCCATTGCTTCAAGCCCAAGATGGAGGGCCGCGGTTCCTGAGTTGACCGCCACCGCCTGGCCTGATTCAACATACCGGGCGAACTCCTCTTCAAAGGCCTTTGTTTCTCCCGCGGTGGTAAGCCATCCGCTGCGGAGTACCCGGAGAACCGCTTCTTCTTCTTCGGGCCCAATCACAGGCCGCGAAAAGGGAATGAAATCAATATTCGCTTTCATGCGGGTTCTCCGGCACTGAAGGAACGTAATTCCGTACCGCCGCGCGCAAGAGCCGCCGGTTGCGGTAGGCCGTCGGGTCTGACGGGTTAAAATAACAGACCGGTTTCAAGGCGGAGAGCAGATCGCTGAGCTTTCCGTTTTGTGACTGACGGGCGATTATTTTATTGATCCGGGGAAAAGAAGTTGCTTCGATTGATTCCCCTGTGCTGACCAGGGACTCATGGAGCTTTTCTCCGGGTCTGAGCCCGATATACTGTATGCTGATTTCTTCTCCGGGGGTATAACCGTAAAAGCGGATGATCTGCTCGGCCAAATCCCGGATATTCACCGGTTCTCCCATATCAAGGAGATAGCATGTACCCCCCGTGCCGACGCCCCCGGCTTTGAGTACCAGCGAAACCGCCTCGGGAATGGTCATGAAAAAGCGGCTGGCGTCTTTATGGGTTATGGTCACCGGCCCGCCTTTGGCAATCTGTTGTTTGAACAGCGGTATGATGCTCCCTCTGCTTTCAAGGACATTTCCGAAACGGACAGCCATGAAATCCGAAAGGTAACGGGCGCCGTAGGATAGGACCAGGTCCTCACAGATGAGTTTGGACGCGCCGTAGATGCATTCAGGATCCACAGCCTTGTCGGTAGAGATAAGCACCATGCGTTTCACTCCAGCGGCGACAGCGGCGTCCAGGAGGTTCTGGGTACCGAATACATTGTTTTTCACGGACTCTACCGGGTTATATTCCGCCAACGGCACATGCTTGTAGGCGGCGCAGTGAAAAACGATATCGGCTTTCAGGCGTTTAAGGATGAACCGCATGTAATCGGCATCCTTCAAGTCGCCGATGACCGGCACGATGATTGCTTTCTCTCCAACACCTTCTTCCTGTAACAGCCGAAGCTCCCTTTCGACTTCGTACACATTGTTCTCCGCGTGGTCGAAAAGGTACAGGCGGTCGGCCCCGCCAGATAACAGCTGCCGGCAGAGTTCAGAGCCGATACTGCCTCCGGCGCCGGTGATAAGTACGCGCTTGTGGCGCAGATATGCCAGGCTTTCCTTTAAATTGATGGCAGCGGGTGTCCGGCCCAGAATGTCCTGAGTCGAGATTTCCCGGGCCTGTATGAGGTGGGCGTTGCCGTCAATAATCTGGGACAAGGACGGCAGTATGCGTATCTTGCGGAAGGGCATGGCCTCCAGGTGTGTGTAAATGCGCCTGAGTTCCTGACGGGTTGCACCGGGAATAGCGATCAGGGCCTCCTGGGCGGGATAGTGCTCAAGAATTTGGGCAATGGTTTCAATAGGTCCCAGGACAGGAATCCCGTCGATGGAGCTGCCGATTTTTGCCGTGTCATCGTCCACGAATGCGACGACTTTCCCCAGTATCCCCTTCTTTTTATATTCCTGAAAAATTTCACGGCCGGCGAAACCCGCGCCGATTATGCAAATTGTCGATTTATGCGTGTTCATCCTTTCGGGGCTCCAGTATGTTGAAGCCAAAATCCACGACAAATCCGTCGTCGTACATATCAAGACGAATTTTGGCCCTCTTTTTCCGTTTATCGACCTTAATAATTCGTCCCTCAAGCCCTTTCAGCGGACCGTCTTTCACGATTATGCGGTTATTCACGTCAAAGCTGACAGTCGAGGTCCCCACCAGTTCGCCGTGTTGAAGGAAGTGCATGAGAAGTTTCAGATCGTCGCCGGACAAGGCCTCAATATTGCGGTTGCTTTTAAGGAATTTATACATGCCGTCAATGGGACGTACAGCCCAGTATATATCTGGATTAAATTCATCGCATTCCCAGAACAGATATCCCGGATATATGGGGAGTTCCTCTTTTTTTGTTTTTCCCTTTCTGCGGATGGTAAGTTCCCGGCGGGGCAGGTAAAGGGTTCCCCCGGAAAGAAGGTTCTGCGCTCCAAGGACGCATTCGATGAGCTTTTTTACCCGTTCTTCTTCTCCTGTCTGTACCTGGAGAACGTAATATTTCATCGATTCCTTTCATCCCTGGCTTTGTTGATACTGCAGGAAAAAATTACCATGTTATTCCCTATTGCTTCAAGCGCATCTGCCGAAAATCAAAAGGGCGGGACTCTGGGTTCCGTAAATCCGGCACAGAAAAAAGGACGGTTTTTACGTGAGAAAAACAGTAATGACAATAATTTCGGCAGGATTTCTTATGCTTGCCGCGGGGGGCGGCGGTGTCTGTGCAGAGACCCTTTTAGTATTTGCTACCAACAGTGTCGTAATGAATGCCGAGGAACCGGATCTGCGGGTGGTCAAACTGCAGTCGGCGGTAGAAGAAGGAATAATGTCTGTCCTGTTTGACGACGGCCACATCGTTTTTAACGCGGGAATCGTGACGTCCAACGAACCGCTGAGCATAGTGTCTGACCGGCTTTCTGTACGCCTTGCAAAAAACGGGGGAGCCTCCTGGCTGCTGGAGGTGGATCTGGACTACGACACACGGGACCAGGAAGTGGTGCTTGTTCAGGCCGTGTATCGTTTGTATCACCTTGATTCCCTCAACGAGATCACCGCCGGTGAGGTTTTTACCCGGGATGTGCGGACCAGGGAAGATCAGGATGATCAGGTGCTGGGAGAATTGATGGGCAAGGGGATAGGTTTTCACGTGATCCGCTTTCTCGCAGACAGTTCAGTAGTAAAATTTCCCTAATACACCCCTTTGCTCCTGTCGAGAATGGAAATTAGGAGACTCTTGATGAAAAGAATAGTAACAGCGTTCATCGCCCTTTTCATATTCGCTTCTCTATTTGCCCAGCAGACCTGGGAGGGAAACGCGGCGATGAGCCGGTACGGTGAATTCCCCAGTACCGGACTGTACGGTGCCTCGGATTCCTTTTCCCGGAATACGGTTGTCACCGTCGAAAACCTCGAAAATAACAAGAAGACCACGATCATCATTGTGGAGCGTCTTGACGATCCCGGACTGTTTCTCCTGCTGTCCCGGGAAGCTGCCCTGGAACTTGGCATATCTCCCGATCAGTTTGTCCGGACCCGGGTGACCCTGGCCGATGCACGATCGCGGCTTTCAGTAAACGATGAAGACCAGGCTTACCATGATGATCCAGATATTAACCCTTCGGCCAGAATAGAAGATGAGGACTTGAGTTTTCTGAATAAGTACCTTACCAGCGATGAACCGCTGTTTCTTGATCCGGAGGCAGATCCCGGTATTGTTCAGGAAGACGGAGATCAGGATGACGCTGAAACCATCACAGAGGAAGCTCCTGTTCAGGAAGAACCTCCTGCTGTAATAGAAGATGATATTTACGTGGATCCGGGTCCTGATGCCGTCGCCATTGCCGACGCCGAGCCTTTATTGGAAGAATCACCTGTCCCTTCAGCAGTTCCCGAGCCCCGCTTAAGCGAGCCCGAACCGGAGCCTGTTCCTCCTAAGCCCGAGGTTACAAAGGCCCCTCCGGTCTACGAAGAACCGCGGCTTATGCTGACCAGGGTCGGTACTGCGGTTCCCGACGGCGAGGATCTTCCCTCGGGTTCAGACCTTCCGCGGATTTCTGAAGCAGCGGCTCCTTCATTATATGTGGATAACACCAATGCACAGCCCGATGCCGATACAGCCGACATTGCCATTTCTGATGAACCTGATCTGACCGAAGAGGAGCAGCGGGCCATTCTCATAGCTCAGCAGTTTCCCCTTCCGCGGCCGGAAATCGGCGACAGCCTCAACGATATTGTCCCCCAGGCTCCCAGGCTTGAGACGCCCCGGATAGCCGATCTTGACGGTACCCCTCCATCGGAAGGTACAGGTTCCTATGAATTTGCCCTGGCCGATCCCAAGGTTAAAGCTGTAGAGGAGGAACCGCTTCCCGGTGACGTGGTTGTTACCCTGGAGAAAGCAGAGCCCCGGCCGCCGGCAGTGTCAGATGAAGCCCCGGAAGAAACGGTTGTTGAAGAGGATGTCCAGGAAACCCAGCCGGAAGTACCGGTTCCGGCAGCAGCCCCGGAACCACAAAAACCCTACGAAGGCACCTTCCGGGTTGTCCAGCGCCTCGACGGTTTTTCCCATTATCTGCAGATCGGCGCCTACCGGGAGGCCTATTCTGCCGAAGCCGCTGCCCGCCGTTTCAACGGCCGGTATCCGGTGACCCTCCTTGAGGCAAGCGGTATTTTCCGGGTTCTCCTGGGTCCCCTGACCCCCGATGAAAGCGGGGCACTGTTGTTGACTGTCCGTTCACTCGGATACAGGGATGCCTTTATCCAGCGAGGACATTGATCCGTTTTTCCTTTCCATAGACAACCCGGCCCCGCAGATGAGGCCGGGTTTTTGTTTATCCGGCCTGTGAGTGACGGAGATCGGTCAGCCGGCTTTACAGAACTGTCATTTTGGAGTTCAATAATCCCGTATATGAACGGACCATCAACGGAAATAATCAACGAAATCCGGACTCTCCGGGCCAATCTGCGCCGATGGCAGCACAGCTACTACATAGAAGGCACCCCCGAGGTGAGCGATCTGGAATTTGACCGCCATTTCGACCGGCTTCTACAGCTGGAAGAGCAGTATCCGTCCCTGAAAACAGAGGATTCCCCCACCATGCGGGTAGGGTCCGATTTGAGCTCCGATCTGCCGGAAGTCCCCCACGGAATTCCGGTACTGAGCCTGGACAAGGCCTACTCCCTGGAGGAGGTCCACAGCTGGATAGAAAAGACCATCCGGAATGCGGGAATGGACTTGTCTTTCGGCGTGGAAGAAAAGATTGACGGGGTATCTGTCGTCCTGTATTACGAGGAGGGGGTTCTTAAACGGGGCGTAACCAGGGGGAACGGCTATGTCGGCAACGATGTGACCGCGAACATCCGCACCATCGGATCAGTCCCCCTGTCCCTGTCCCTGCCGATGACCATCGCCGTACGGGGAGAGATATTCCTGCCGAAAGGCAAATTCGAGGAGTTGAACCGCGCCCTTGATTCCCTCTACGCGAACCCCCGTAATCTCGCCGCCGGCACCTTGAGGCGGGTAAAAAGCAGGGATGTGGCTAAAGTGCCCCTGGATATATTTTCCTATGAAGGCTTCCTCGATGCAGGCCGGGGAGAAAATCTCCGTGCCCTGTCCGGACGCGGCATGCCTGAGTCTCAAAGGGAGATGATGGACCTTTTACGGGACCTCGGATTCAAGACCAATCCCCGTACCCTGTTTTTCGACAATGTATCCATACAGGACCTGGAGTCCTACATCAGGACGTCCACAGAAGAGAGGGCGGGGCTCGGTTATGAAATCGACGGCCTGGTTCTGAAGGTGAACGAGCTGAAGCCCCGGGAAGCCCTCGGGTACACCGGTCATCATCCCCGCTGGGCCCTTGCCTACAAATTCGAGTCCCCTGAAGCTGCCAGCACTGTTGAGCAGATCGATGTGCAGGTGGGAAGGACCGGCCGGATCACCCCCGTTGCCCGTATACGGCCGGTACGGGTGGGGGGCTCCACAGTGTCCAACGTCACCCTTCATAACCAGGACTATGTTGACATACTGGAACTGGCCGTCGGTGACAAGGTAGCGGTATCCAAACGGGGAGATGTCATCCCCGCGGTGGAGCGGGTCCTTGAGAAAAACGAAGAAGGCGCCCCTGTCTGGCGCATGCCCGGGGTCTGTCCTGCCTGCGGCACTGCCCTCCGGCTGGTCGGCGCCCATCATTTTTGCCCCAACCGCCTGTGTCCGGAGCAGGTGAAAGGCCGGATTCGGTTTTTTGCCGCCAAGGACCAGATGGACATCGACAGCCTCGGCCCAGAAACCATCGATGTTCTCATCGGCAAGGGGCTTGTGTCCTCAGTCGCTGACATATATTCCTTCGATGCCGAAGTCCTGGGCTCTGAGCCGGGTTTCGGCCAGAAGAAAATCGCTCTCATGAAAAAAGGCATAGAGGAAAGTGCCGGGCGCCCCTACGAAAGGGTCCTGCCTTCCCTCGGTATCCCCGACCTCGGGCAGAAGATGACCGAGCTGCTCATTGATGCCGGCATAGACAATGTTGATCAGCTTCTGGACATCGCATCACGGCATGATACCGGCGCCCTTACGGCTATTCACGGCATCGGAGAAAAAACCGCCGAATCGGTCATCGCCGAGCTGAACACTCCGGAGGTCCGGACCTTGATCCGCCGCTTAAAAGAGGCGGGGCTTTCGTTTTCCGCCCGGCCGCGGCAGGAGGAAGGCATTCCCCAGATTTTTAAAGGTACTGTCTGGTGCGTGACCGGTAGTTTCCAGTCCTTCAATCCCCGTTCAAAGGCCATGGATGAGGTGAAAAAACGGGGCGGCAAGGCAGTCTCGGCGGTGTCCGGAAATACCACCCATCTTCTCGCGGGGGAGGGCGCCGGAACTAAACTGTCCAGGGCGCAACAACTCGGGATCCCCGTTATCACCGAAGAAAAGTTCAAGGACATCCTCGCACAAGGAGCATGGTCATGACCGAACAGGAAATGGTGAACCATCTGCAGGAACAGGGATACGGTGTAGTACCTCCATCCCAGTATACAATTGATATGGAAGCCTCTTTCATGGGTATATGGGAACAGATCCGGGGCTATACCATGACCTCAGTGGAGAGGGCCTATGGTCTGTTTAAAGGAGTGGAGTATCTCGCCACGGGGGGCATCGACGGTGACTTTGTGGAGTGCGGCGTCTGGAAGGGCGGTTCCTGCATGCTGATGGCCAGGGCCTTGCAGTCCTTCGGCGCGGCTGCCCGGCATCTCTGGTTGTATGACACGTTCTCGGGAATGACCGAACCGACCCCTGAAGATGTTATCGCCTGGAATAACCGGCCGGTGGCCGAAAAATGGGAGGAAGACCGGAAGGGCATAAAGAACAATTTCGGTTCCTGGGCGGTAGGCCTTCCCGAGGTGCGGAACAACCTTGAATCCACAGGGTATGACCAGGCGCTGATCGAGTATGTGGCCGGTGATGTGGCCCTGACTTTGGAAGAGACTGCACCGAAAAGGATTGCCCTGCTGCGGCTGGATACCGACTGGTATGAATCGACCCGGCGGGAACTGGAGGTGCTGTATCCCCGGCTTGTCCCCGGCGGTGTGTTGATCATCGACGATTACGGCCACTTCAAGGGTGCCAGAAAAGCGGTGGACGAATATTTCAGCTCTGAACCGGTATACTTTTCACGCCTGGATTACACCGGCCGGATCCTCATAAAACCGGGGGCTTGACGATCAGGCAATTCATTGCGAAATTCATTATAGATACTATGTAAAATGCGGTGAGTGAACAGTGAGCATATACAAGGAGTTAGAGAACATGGAACGAGCACAAGTATTGTCCAACCCTCAGGTGAGGGAAATGAGCATATTAAAGAACGTATACGTCTGGATGAGCGCGGGGCTGGCCCTTACGGGGGTCATCGCACTGGGAGTCGCCTCGAACCCCGTCCTTGTAAGCCGGTTTATAGGTAATCCGGTGCTTTTTTTCGGAGCCATCATCGGCGAGTTTGCCCTTGTGTGGTACCTTTCTGCCCGGATCATGACCATGAGTACCCGCGCCGCAACCCTCGGGTTTGCCGGATACGCGGCCCTGAACGGTCTGACCCTTTCGGTGATTTTGCTGGCCTACACCGGTCAGAGCGTCGCCCAGGCGTTTTTTGTTACCGCCGGGACCTTTGCCGCCATGAGTCTGTACGCAGTCACTACCCGGCGTGATCTCTCATCCTGGGGCAGTTACCTGTTCATGGGCATCATAGGGATCATCATTGCTTCCGTTGTGAACATGTTTTTACAAAGCGCGATGATGTCATATCTGATTTCCTATATCGGTGTCGGTCTTTTCATGGCACTGACTGCCTATGACACCCAGCAGATCAAACGCTGGAATGATTCCTTCGGCAATGGAATGAACGAAGCCCAGTACATGAAATTATCGATACTCGGTGCCCTCAAGTTGTACCTTGATTTTATCAACCTGTTTCTGTTCATCCTCCGCATCTTCGGCGGCCGGCGGAATTAAAGGACTGTTCTTTCGGATGCACCGGGACCCCCTGTACCCAGTACTCTGGCGTCGAGGGGGTCTTTGTGTATATATAAATGCGGTGAAGTGAAAAAATCCCAAAAACAGAAACATCAGTCTTGATATTTGTCGTGTTTCTCTTAGTATAATGGGAGTAGGATCAGCGGTTTGTGGGCCGTGGGGGGTGTGTCAGGTGAAAACAAAGATGGATTTTCCTTCTATAAATCAGAAAACAGCCGAGGGGGTAGCCCCGGGCGGTAAACCGTACAGAATACTGATTGTCGATGATTCCATGTTCGTTAAGAAACAGCTCGGGCAGATCCTCACATCCGAAGGTTTCGAGGTTGTCGATTCCGCCTCAAACGGCGAGGAAGCAATAGAGAAATACAAACAGCATTACCCCCAGGTGGACCTTGTCACCATGGACATCACCATGCCGGGAATGGACGGCGTCACCGCCCTGGAGCGCATTGTCGCTTTTGACAAGGATGCCAGGGTCGTGATGGTCAGCGCCCTCGGCAAGCAGGACCTGGTAAAAAAATCCTTTCTGCTTGGCGCCAAGAATTATATTGTAAAGCCCCTGGACAGGAAAAAAGTACTGGAGCGCATCGTACGGGTCATCAAAGGGTCCTGATTCCTGTTTATTTCCGGTTTTCCCTGAAACCTGTTTATAAATCCAGCCAAACCATGATACGCTGTCTCATTCCGTGAGGTGAGAGGGAGTGCCGTGTCCTTACAGCTTATGATCTTCATCATTCTTGTCGGAGGCTGGCTTGCCGGCCGCCTGTTTACCCGTGTCGGCCTTCCAGGTGTCCTGGGTATGACCCTTCTGGGAATTGCCCTTTCCTTCGTGCCAGACGCCCTTGTTCCCCCGGTTTTGACCGGCATGAGTCCCTTTCTTAAAAGTCTCGCCCTCATCATCATCCTCCTGCGGGCCGGTCTGGGCATTAACCGGAAAACCCTTGCCAAGGTGGGGAAAACCTCCCTGTTCATGTCCTTTGTCCCCTGCCTCTTCGAGGCCGGAGCCCTTACCCTTTTGCTGCATTTTTTTGTCGGGTTCAGTTATGTCCAGGGAGCGGTCCTGGGTTTTCTGCTGGCCGCTGTGTCCCCTGCGGTGGTCGTTCCGTCGATGCTCGTGCTCAAGGACAGGGGCATCGGCCAGGAAAAGGACGTTCCGACCCTCATCCTCGCCGGCGCATCCCTGGACGATGTGTTTGCCATAACCCTGATGATGCTCTTCGCCGACATGGCGGCAGGTCATGGGGCCGGATCGGTGGGTATGTCTTTGTTGAAAATTCCCTATTCCCTGCTCCTTGGAATCCTGCCGGGCATTATCGTCGGAACTGTATTTGTTGTTCTGTTCCGGCGTTTCCATACCCGGATACGGGCCACCGAAAAAGCCCTGCTCATCCTGGGTTCCGGGGTGATGCTGGTGCAGGTGGGCGACTGGATACACACTGCTACGCTGTTGGGGGTCATGACCATGGGGTTCATCCTGCTTGAATGGGCCGAACCTGTTGCCCACGAACTGGCGTCCAAGATGTCAAAGGCCTGGGTGTTCGCCGAGATTGTACTGTTTGTGTTCATCGGCATGAGTGTCGATGTACACCTGGCCCTTGGGTTGGGTGGCCACACAGGTGCCGGCTGGGTCGGGCTTTTGGTGATTTCCGGCGGCCTCGCTGCCCGCTCCCTCGGAGTGCTTTCGGCGACCATTGGTTCCGGCCTGAATATGAAGGAACGGCTGTTCTGCGTGTTCTCCTATCTGCCGAAGGCCACAGTCCAGGCCGCCATGGGATCGGTTCCACTGGCAATGGGTATCCCCGGGGGTGACCTCATGCTGGCCTACGCGGTGCTGTCCATAGTGGTGACGGCTCCCCTGGGGCTGGTTCTTATCCGTGCCTTTGGTCCACGGCTTTTAAGCTGAGGGCAGCCTTTCGCGATCTGTCATTATTGTTTCTAAACTCTCACTGAGACTCAATTTGCCAATTGATGTCTTGATCGCGATTTCCCAGGATGAAGACGTACTGAAAAACAATGTATGTTCTGTGTCCTTGAGCAGGATGCAGAGGGTCGAGGGCAGTTTTTCCGGCAATGCGGTCCACCACAGGAAAGTGTGTGTGTCGAAAAGAATGTTCATTTCCCGAATTCCTCCAGGATAGTATCAGGAAGCGGGGCGTCAAAATCCAACGCAATCTCCATACCCCCTTTTGTCAGGCCCGGGGTCCTCACCGGGTGGGGTTTTTCCAGGGGAACCAGTTTTACAAGCGGTTATCCGTTTTTTCCGATTATTACTTCTTCTCCATGCATGGCGCTTTTGATATACCGTGAGAAATGGGTTTTTGCTTCATGGGTGTTGATGATCATACATTTAAAGCAGACTAACCAGTGGACTAAGTCAATTGTAGAGCGAAAACTACTTTCTACACCGCTCCCCAAGTATATTCCCGAACCGCCGTTTTGAAATGGGGTGGTGGGAAATCACCTCCCCGTCGTGGATGATGCAGAACGTGCCGAAGGGGCTGGGATTCTGCTGGGCATCTCTGTAGGTTTCCAGTTCGATGATTTCGGGAGTGATGCCGTAATCGCTGATGGCGGCTTCTGTCATTTCCCGCACGTTTTTCAAGGTATAGGGGCATTGGCCGGACCGCAGAATGAACAACCCCCTGGAAAACCGGGCGGGCACGCTGCCGACATGGGGCTTGAAGGAAGGATCAGGCGCGTCGTTACCAAACTTTTTTGCCAAAAGCTCAAAATCAGGATGGCATTTCTCAACCACCTTGAACCCGTTTTTCACAAACAGCGCCTTGTCGGCCATAAAGGAACTTTTCCTGGTAACAGCGGCGACACCGTGAAAGCCGTTCGCTTTTGCATCGTTTTCACACAGGCTGATCAGTTTTGACCCCCAGCCCAGATTTTTGTATTCCTTTTTGAACCCGACAAAGATGCAGTGTATGAACAGATACCCGCCGGCGTCCACGGGACGCCAGCAGTACTGTCCCGGAATGTATTCGATCATCCCCTGGGTCCCGGTTTCCTTGCTGTACAGGGTTTTCAGCTTCAAACCGAGGGGAATCTGGCGTGACAGCCATCCCGCCTTCAGGGAAATTTCATCAGTTTTTGCTTTTGAATAACCGCATACGCCGAACTTCTGCAGGTTCTCAGGATATGTACCGAATATTTCCATGTCTGTGCGCTCCTTTACGCCCTCAATGCTTCAAGATTGGTTTTTGCAAATGAGGCGTGCTTCCACAATTCCGCCACCTTGTCGCAGCCGAAATCGGGACAGTCCGCGCATGTGGTGTATCCCTTTTCTTTTGCACAGGTCCGGATGCCGCATACTGTGCAGTGGCCGAAAACCTTTGTTTCATCCTTTTCCTGACAGCCCAGACAGTTGATTGATTCCGGAGCAATTGAACCCCCGTACATCTTAGACCATTCCTCGGCTGTCATTTTTCGCAGTTCATCATCATCGGCAATCGTCGCCTGGTAGGCCCCGCAGTCCGTGCAGGACAAACCGCATTTCGCAATAATAACTTCGCTCATGTAACACCCCTTTCACTTATAATTTGTATAGGTATATTGCCGGAGCAAACCTGACAACAGACTGTCATGTTTCGTTGCTTTTTTCTTTTTTGTAAAATAAAAAAGCTTTGCAAAAAAGAAGATTTCCGAAACATTGAGGAAATCTGTGGAGTCCATTGCGTCTTCCCGCACGCTTCGTACATCCATGCCCTTAAGAGTGCTCCTTTGTCCTGGCACATCCATGTGCTGCAGAGAGAAGCTATTTATCGTGTGAAACCTGTGAATTTCCTTCCATCCTTTGTGTCTTGGGCGACGGGAGGAGCGGGTGGTCCATCATTCACATCCTCGCCCCGATGCGGTTCCCCGACTCGTAATGCTTAAGTCCGGAATAAAAAAGCATCACACCGGCTGTCACAATAAGGATGTCGGCTCCCAGGGTGATGAATAACAGGGCAAGGTCAAAGGATTGTATAAGCCGCACCGGGATATAGGCGATCCACACAGCGGGGAACAGGGTACGAAACAGCCACAACACCGGTCCTTTAAAGATGGTACCCGGATACAGGATGAGGGACAGGACTGATTCCGCTGCCATGGATGCGAATTCCTCTGCATTGCCGAAGAAAAAGGTGAAACTGTGGTAGAACAGCCGGAGGCCGATGAGTACTGCTGCCATGGCCAGGGAAAACAGCACAAAAAGGCCTATGCGGGTAAGGGTGAGGGGCTGGGTTGCCAAAAAAAGGATGACACCGTAAGCCATATCCCCCAGGCCGGGGACATACATTTTTGATGCAAGCATGTTAAGGACAAGCGGCTTCGGCTGCAGCATGTAAACGTCCAATTCCCCGGAGTAGATGAGTTTGCTGATGGATACCGAGTTGCCGAAAAACACGATGCTTATGCCGAACCCCAGGGGAGCCAGGGACCACAGGAACATGACATCCCTGAAGGAATAACCTTCGATAGAGGGCCCCGCCTGGTGGTACATGATTATCCAGAACAGGATGAAGGCGCTGTTGTTGACTGCCATTCCGATGGCCTGGCTCAAAAACGCGGCGCGGTACTCCATCGCGGCGGCGAGATTGATCCGAAAGTAATCACACACAAGGCGTATAAGTTTCATCCTATCCTCCCTGTACCGACAGCTGCCGGATTCCCCGCCGGTATAACAGGGCGGAGATGGACAGAAGCAATAGTATGTAGAACCCCTGGCCTGCCGCTGCTGTCAGAAACCGCATGCTGCTGTAGTCAACCGACACAATAGCGGGCCAATAGGCGCTGAACGCAAAGGGGGAATACCTGGCAAGACTTTCAAGCCAGGGAGGGAAAAAATCTATCGGTATGAACATTCCGCCGATGATGAAGATCAGCTTCTGCAGCAGCCAGTAAAAAGGGGTTACTTCCTCGAACCAGAAGGACAAAACACCAATGAGGAGCATCCAGGCCAGGGTGCAGCCAACACCGCCCATCAGCACCACAGCCGCGGCTGCAGGGTTGAAGTACGGCAGGGGGCCTGCGAACACAAAGGAAAACAGACTGCCGATGAGGGCCAGGGACAGCATCTGGGGAACAGAGGAGCCGAGGCCTTTCGCGTACATGAACAGGAGATAACTGTAGGGTCTGTTCAGGGTATAGGCCAGGGTGCCTTCTTTTACTTCTGTCTGTATTTCATCGAAAATTCTCACCTTGCCTAACTCCACGGTTTCTGTGAATGCCAGGTACCAAAGGGCCTGGGTCAGTGTCAGTCCCGCGATGGTGTCCCTCGCACCGTACACAACACGCCAGAGGTTGGAGAACACGAACAGAACAAGGATGAAAAACACGTTTCTGAACATGAATGCGGGCACATATACCATTTGATTCTTCAGACTGAAGGAGAATATGGTCGAGTATTTACGAATCATGCGAAACCTCCCTGGTAGATCATGGAGATGATTTCCTCCATTGGCACATTTGAAATGGTGATATCCTTGATGCCCACCCGTTTCATGATCTCTTGAATGACTTCCTCGACGGATACTGCCGACAGTTCAACCTCCAGCTTTGCCGCATACTCCTTCGATTTGACGGTCTTGACACCGGGAATGTCGATACACAGGCGCTGATCGGTTTTGACGTCTATGATGCGTCTGTTTAGCAAGGAGTACTTCATGTCCTTGATTGTTCCTTCCCACACAAGGGCCCCGTGGTTGATGACCAGTGCCCGCTTGCAGATTTTCTCTATATCGCCCGCGTCGTGGCTGGTCAGGAATATGGTGGTTTTTTCCTCTTTGTTGATTTTGAGGATGAGGTCGCGGATTCGCTGCTTGACCACCACGTCCAGGCCGATGCTCGGTTCATCAAGGAACAGGATCTTTGGTGAATGGATGAGGGATCCGGCAATCTCGCAGCGGATGCGCTGACCTAATGACAGTTTGCGCACCGGCTGGTCAAGGAAGGTTTCGAGCTCGAATATGCCGGCCAGAAATTCAATCCGGTTCTTTGTCTGTTTTTTTGAAAGATCGTAGATGCTCCCCAGAAGGGTGAGGGAATCGATGGGCGGCAGATGGTACCAGAGCTGGCTTTTCTGGCCGAATACGGTTCCGATGTGGTAACTCAGGTGCTTCCGCTGTGTGTGGGGGTTCATTCCCAGCACCGATATCGAACCGGAGGTAGGAAAGAGTATTCCGGTGATGAGCTTGATGGTGGTGGACTTCCCCGCGCCGTTCGGACCTATGAACGCCAGGATATCCCCTTCTTCTACACAGAAACTGATGTCCTGTACCGCGCGGATGGTCCGGTATCGCGGCGCCAGGAGGCCCTTTACCGATGCGGTAAACCCTTGAGACTTTACCTTGGATGAGAATTCCTTTGTAAGACCGTTTACTTCGATTGCATGCGCCATGAAAGAGCCCCTTTACATCCGATTTTTTCACTGCAAAAAAAAAAGTCCCCAGGCAGCTTGTGCCCGGGGACTGTATTCACGTCCTTGCGCAACCTACCTGGTCTACGGCACCAACCTGTAAATGACAGTAATCATATAGACTGCCGGTTTCGAGGCCGTAAGCTGTTCCGATAGATATGTTGCGTTCATCTGTATGCACAATTGGTATCACAATGCGCCCTTCGAATCAATAAAAAAATAAAAAAACTCCTGCGGCGTGATAAACCTTCGATTCTCCCTCCCATTCCGGCTGTATTTGTTATATACTGGTCTATATACGAGGCGCTGTCCTGTGGCGTGCTTTTATATCCGAAGAAGGTCAGGTAACCGCTGGTGAGTCAGGAATTCGGTCCCTTACAGAGATCTGTCGTCGAGAAAGAGTATGAAGAGAACATACCCTTCTTTCAGGCGATCCTCCGGGAGCTGAGTGACCGGCTTGAGGGGGAACTTGAGGGCCTGGGAATTCACCCCACCATCAAATCCAGGGTCAAATCCTTTGACAGTTTTTACAAGAAAATCCTCCGTAATCTGGAAGATCCCGCCCGTCGTGACAATGCCTA
>JAFGQL010000001.1 GCA_016935695.1 Spirochaetales bacterium | reverse complement strand
CTCATCTCATCGGTACCTCAGGGTATCCTTGCCCTCACCTTCACCAACAAGGCAATCAACAGCTGGTTTTCCCCTCAGCTTGGTAACGCCATCGAAGGGGGAGTAAACCTCGCCCTGACCTACAGCCAGGAAATTGACCGCGCCCTTCAGTCACTCAACGATTCAAACATATACCAGGGCTATCTGCGTTTTATAGAAATTTCACCCCAAAGCATCTGGGTGAACATAAGCGATGTGAGTATACATGTACACAGCCTGCAGATATTCTACGCAGACGACAGGGAGGATTTCTTCACCGGAAATCCGGTCCTGAAACTCAACGCGGCGCCAATGGCAGGGATTGACAACGGCCTCCTGCCCAAGGAATTCAGAAACACACTGACCATTCAGCGGGCCATCAAATCCTACCCTGTAGGTGGACAGGTCCACCGCATCATTCTTTCCTCGCTCTACCCCATCGACTTCACCACCCAGGCAAGGGACCTGACCAGCGCCATGCGGACCTACAACCAGATAGAGGAATTCCGTACCGTTTACCGCACGGCACTGATACTGTTTTACTCCTTTTTCACTATCCCTATCATGCTGTTGTCATTCCTCATCAGTTTCTTTTTAAGCGACGAAATCACCCTTCCCATCGTCAATCTTGAGAACGCCACCCGGCGTGTCATGGAGGGAGATTACAGCTTCCGTCTCATCGGCCGTAGAAACAGCGTGCTGTCAATCCTGGTGGCTTCTTTCAACAACATGATTGCCGAACTGGAAAACTCCCGCACAAAAATGATCCAGACAGAAAAGGTCACCGCCTGGCAGGAGATTGCACAACGGCTGGCCCATGAGATAAAAAACCCCCTTACTCCCATAAAACTGTCGGCAGAACGCATTCGAAGACGGATGAACGACGATCCGGCCCAGCTGACAAAAATTGTCAACACCTCGGTAGACTCGATCATCCGGGAAGTGGAAAGCCTGAATCACCTCCTGGCGGAGTTCCGCAGCTTCGCCCGTATGCCTTCCCTCAACCCCCGGCAGATCCAACTGGAAGAATTACTCCTCCAATGCCTGGCCGGTTACCGAAGACCGGGGATAGAAGTCAGTACCGACGGCATAAACAAAACGGTTTCCGTGCCCGCCGACAGGGAACAGCTGAAGATTGTATTCTCCAACCTGATCAAGAACGCATTTGACTCGATGGGCGACACAGGCGCGCTGATCCTGCGGACTGACCTTGTAAGAAAGGGAAATTCCCAGTATTGTAGAGTACAGATAGAAGATACAGGCTGCGGTATGGATGCTGAAACCCAAAAACAGGTGTTTCATCCCTACTTCACCACCAAAAAGGACGGTACGGGACTCGGCCTTCCCATCGTCGAACGGATTGTGTTTGACCACCGGGGACAAATATGGCTTGAATCCCAGCCTGGAATAGGCACTACGTTTTTTATCGATCTGCCCATGGAGCGTATTGATGGCCACCATTCTGATAATCGACGATGAGCCGGGGATCCGGAGCGTACTCACCGATATTCTCGAGGATGAAAACTACGACGTCATCTCCGCAGCCGACGGTCTTGAGGGCTTGAGCATCCTGAAGAAGCAGGCAGTCGATCTGGTGATTCTGGACATCTGGCTCCCGAACATGGGGGGTATCGATGTCCTCAAGGAAATCCGTACCGAATTTCCCGAGATAGAGACCATCATGATTTCCGGACACGCAAACATCGACCTCGCGGTAAAGGCTGTAAAGCTCGGAGCCTTTGATTTCATAGAAAAACCCTTGAGCCTGGATAAAATTCTCCTGACCGTCCGCAACGCCCTCAACCTGGAATCCTTGAGGAAAGAAAACAAAAACCTCAAAGAGACCATTTTCATGGACGACCAGATGATCGGTGCATCCCCTCAAATGGAAGAGGTGTGGTCCCGTATTCGCCAGAGCGCCAAATCTGACGCCAAGGTGCTTATCACCGGAGAAAACGGCAGCGGAAAGGAACTGATTGCAAGGGAAATTCATAAAAACTCGTCCCGGAAGACAAGACCTTTTATAGAAGTCAACTGCGCGGCCATTCCCGACACCCTTATAGAAAGTGAGCTGTTCGGTCACGAGAAAGGCGCGTTTACCAGCGCAGTCTCCCGGAGAAAGGGTAAATTCGAGATGGCCGACGGGGGAACCCTGCTTCTTGATGAAGTAGCAGATATGTCCTTGAGCGCACAGGCAAAAGTCCTCCGGGTCATTCAGGAACAGACCTTTGAGCGGGTGGGGGGCGAAAAATCCGTATCGGTAGATGTCCGGATCATTGCCGCGACCAACAAGAATATCCAGGAAGAAATTCAAAAGGGCAAGTTCCGGGAAGACCTCTTTTTCCGCCTGAACGTCATTCCCATCGAAGCACCTCCTCTCAGAACCCGGGAGGGTGACATTGAGCTGTTGATCGACTATTTCATGAAAAAATTCGCCCCGAGTCCCGAGGGCCGGAAACGAAGCATTTCAACAAAAGGAAAAACACTTTTAAAGGAATATTCCTGGCCTGGCAACATCAGGGAATTGAAAAATTTCATGGAACGGATTAATATAATGACTGACGAGGAAGTAATTTCCGCAGAAACTGTACTGTATTACCTCGGAGAGCAGAAAGATCTGAGTTCGCCAGGGGATCTTGGAGAATACGGGGACTTAAAATTGAACGAGGCGAAGGACTTGTTTGAGAGAAATTTTCTTACCCAGAAACTCAAGGAATACTCATTCAATATTTCCCAGACAGCCCAGCAGTTAGGCATTTATCCCAGTAATCTTCATGCGAAAATCAAGAAATTCGGGATAGAAATAATAAAATGAAAAAACTTACCCAACGCCAGAAAGAAGTCGTCGATTTTGTTGCCGCCTACATCGAGGACCACCACTACCCTCCGACAATACGGGAGATAGCGCGTAATTTTGAAATTTCGGTCAAAGGGGCCTATGACCATATCAAGGCCCTTGAAAAAAAAGGCGCAATAAAGTCAGGGGCCAGCAAATCCAGAGCCCTGGAACTGCTCACCCGGCCCGCCCATGATTCAGCAGAAGAAATCATTGATGTGCCGATCCTCGGGAGCGTCGCCGCAGGCCTTCCCCTCTTTGCCGAGGAAAACCAGGACGGAGCACTGAAAGTCCCCGCTTCCAATCTCTCCAGGGGGGAACACTTCGCTCTGATCGTAAAAGGCGACAGTATGATCGACGCGGGTATTTTAGACGGCGACACCGCGGTATTCGTAAAACGCCAGACCGCCAGCGACGGCGATATTGTTGTAGCCCGGGTAAACGACGAAGCGGTTACTTTGAAACGTTTCTATAAAGAAAAAAACAGGGTCCGGCTCCAGGCGGAAAACCACAATTATCCTCCGTTGTACACACAGAACGCACGTATTCTGGGTAAACTCGAGTATATATTCCGGCAATATGGCTGATACTCCCGTTTATCTTCTTCTCGGTCCTGAAAACGGTGAGAAAGACGAGTTCATTTCATCCCTGAAGACCGCGGCGGAAAAGGCCTCCGGCGAAGCGCCGGAAATCCACCGCTTTTACCCCTTCGACACCCAGATGGCCGATGTCATATCCATCATGAGAAACGGGTCACTGTTCGCCTCATCCAAATTCGTGATCATTCAACAAGTGGAAGACATAAAACAGTCAGAAGGCAAACTCCTGGGCGAATACTGCGCGAACCCCAGCGACGGCGTTACCCTGGTGCTGGTCTCTGATACTGCCAGCGCATCCCAGATCAGTTCCCATATCACCAAGGCCGTTCCCAAGTCACGGACACGTATTTTCTGGGAAATGTTCGAAAACAAAAAACAGGGATGGATCACCTCGTTTTTCCGAAGCAAACAAATGGGGATAGAACCGGAAGCCCTGTCACTCCTGCTGGATCTGGTAGAAAACAATACCCGGGACTTTAAGGTCGCCTGTGAAGCCTTGAGCAGTCATTATGGCCCGGGCAGAGAACTTACCGAGGAGGACATTGAATCCTTTGTGTTTCATTCACGCGAAGAAAATGTCTTTACTCTTTTTGATAAAATCGCGGCAGGAGACCTGTCCGGCGCCCTGGAAATAGTGTCGAAAATACTGTTATCGGGAGACAACAATCCGGTAGGCATTATCGGCGGCCTGGTGTTTCAGTTCAAACGGCTTTTAAACTACTCGCGGCTTATTGACGCGCACTATGCCACCCAGGAAGCATTGGCAAAAGCGGATATCCGAGGCAAGCGGAACGAAGCGATGTACGCAAGGGCACAGAGACGCTACACGACCTCGGACCTGGAGGGAATACTCTGCCGCCTGGCCGACTGTGATACCGCCCTTCGAAGTGAAGCCTCGGCCCTCCACCGTACCTACCTGGAAACTTTTATCTACACAGTTATTGTAAAAAAAGGGGAACCGTTGTCGGTACGCATAGAAGTATAAAACCTGTCGAGTAATGTCACCGAATCGAAAAGAAAAGTCCCTGCCTCACCGCAAAGGGAATTTACAGAAGGCACAATGAATTCCTTCTTGTATTCTCCCGGATTTACTGCAGGTCAAAGGTACTCATGACACCGAAATGGTCCGACGGGTATGTCGAAAAGGTCGGCCTGTTAAATATGAGACGTGATGACAGTACCTTTAACCCGCCGCCGCGGTACAATATGTAATCGACCCGGTCACGGGATACACCGGCTTTGTAGCGGTCAATGTTTTGCGCGCTGATGTTCGTGTTCCGGGACTCATCCCAGGTGACGCCTTCGCCTGATATCCACGCGTCCTTGAAACCCGCTTCAAGAAGAAGTCTGTATTCTTCTGATTCGGCAGAACAACTCAAGGTTCCCATGAGAATGACAGGAGCCGTTCCCGCAATGCGGTTAATGAAGTCGACGGTCTTTTCAGCCTCGGCAAATCTCCGCTCCTCCATCTTCATTGCCTCATCCATGGTCTTGAGCATGTGTTTCCCGTCAAGGGCGCCTTTCCCGTGAAGGGTTACCAGGTCCCGGAAATTCGCTTCATCAGCATAAAGGCCTTCACTCCAGTTGGCGATTGCAAGGTACAGCTCTTCTCCCTTTACCGACGCCTTGCAGATCAGGATTTTCCTGGCGGAACCGAGGAACACCATATTACCGGCATACGAACCAGAAAGGGTTGTTATGCCCGCTTCTTCCAGTGCTGTACCTTTTGAGCCGAACAATGCCGATCCGGTATAGAGATTATAGGGCAGACCGACAACACCGATACGCAGGCCTCCGTTTTCTCCCATCTCCACTGCCATGCTGTCGGTATCCGCGGCAATCCGCTTCACCCGGGCCGGGAGGGGATTCAGCTCACTCAACCCCGTAAAGGTCGGTGAATAGGTTTTGAGTCCTTCAACAAGAAGTTCGTACCGGAAATCATGGGAACCGGGCTGTTCATAACTCCTGGAAACAAAAACACCTTCTCCCGAGAGACCTGACCATACATTAAAATAGAGAACGGAAAAACGTTCGCCGTAAAGCAAGGACAAGGCTCCTGCAAGCAGCGCTGCAAGAACGAGCTTTTTCATGCACAACCTCCGGTGTATTTAATTCTACCCAATTCATCCTTCCAATGCAAAACCTTTTTCCTTTTTGACAGTCAGGGGATCATGATGGCTTACCGAGGCGGCTTTGATAGGCCGTGACTTCTTCGGCGACCGCCCCCGCGAGGGACAGGGGAATAGATGCTTTCTGGCTGATAACCTCGGGGGTTGAGGCTGCGAGGGCTTCCAGGGAACCGAACAGTTTCAGGAGCTCGGAACTGCGCTGCGGACCTATACCGGGAATATTCTCAAGAACAGAAAATTTGATGTCGTTTTTCCTGTGCTGCCGGTTGAAGGACGTTCCGAAGCGGTGGGCCTCGTCGCGAACCCAGATCAGGACCCTAAGCCCGGGATGGGTGTGATCGAGAGTAAGGGGGTCTGATTCTCCCGGTAAAAAAAGTTCTTCTTCCCGCTTGGCCAGTCCGACGAGGGGGATATCGCCCATGCCCAAGGCACTGAGAATTTCCACAGCGGCGCTCACCTGCCCCTTTCCGCCGTCGATCAGAATAAGGTCGGGACGTTCCAGGCCTTCGTTCAGTATTCTGGTATAACGCCGGGCCACGGCTTCCCGTACCGCTTCAAAGTCATCAATCCGGCCTTTCAGACTTTTTATGTTGAAGTGGCGGTAGTTTTTCTTGTCGGGGACGCCGTTATAAAAGGACACCATTGCCGCGACGGTGTGGGTTCCTGCGAGTTGGGCAATGTCAAACCCTTCAATCCTGCGGGGAAGCCGGTCCAGACCGAGGGCCAGCTTCAGTTCCCTGATTGCCTCTACATTATCCGCCTGCTTCTTCCGTTTCTGGACATCGAACCAGGCGTTTTCCCGGGACATGCGCAAAACCGAGGCGTGGCGGCCCCTTTCAGGAACAATGAAAACCGGCTTGCCGAATTTCTGCTCCTGGAAATATGCGCCGATGAGGTCCTGGTCTACAGGTATCTGCAGGTAGATCTTTTCCGGAGGCTTCCGGTCAGAGGAATAGTACTGCATGAGAAACTGTAACAGCCCCGCCGCCTCCTCTTCTGCGGAACGGGTGGCGTAAAGCTCACGGCCCACAAGCTTGCCGCCCCGCATCTGAAACACGGAAAAAGTGACAAACTCATCCTCTGTACCAAAGGCTATGTAATCCCGTTCGTCTTCAATAAAATCCTGAACCTCCTGCTCTTTGCCGACCACCTTTATGGCCTCGATGGTATCCCGGACCCGTGCCGCCTTTTCAAACTCCAGAGCAGCCGATGCTTCTTTCATACTCACCGTCAATTCTTTTAGCAGAGGTTTGGTTTTTCCCGTCAAAAGGGCCCTGACCTTGGCGACCTGCCGGGCGTAGTCCTCGGCGCTGACCTTTCCCGTACAGGGTGCGTCACAGCGGCCGATATGGTGATACAAACAGGGGGCACTGCGTTTTTTTAAGGGGCCTTTGCATTTCCGGAGGGGGAACGTGCGGTTGATGAGCTCCAGATATTCATCCAGGGAACCGGTGCTGGGAAAAGGCCCGTAATACTCGGACCCGTCCTGAATAATCCTTCGGGTTCTGAACACCCGCGGATATGCCTCGTTGGTAATACGGATAACAGGATAGGATTTCCCGTCCTTCAGGTTGATGTTGTACCGGGGTTTCCACTTCTTTATAAGGTTGTTTTCCAGGACCAGGGCTTCGTATTCATTGCGGGTAGGAATAAACTCGATATCCTCGATATGAGAAACAAGAAACCGTGTCTTTGTGTCTTTGTTGGCATTGAAATAGGAAGATACCCGCTTTTTCAGGCTGAGGGCCTTGCCCACATAAATGATGTCACCGCCGTTGTCTTTCATTATATAGACCCCGGGTGTATCGGGGAGCTGGGCGGCAATTGTCTTCAGATCCTGTATATCCTTCACCACACTAACATACAATTGAAGCGGGAACTTTTCCAGCAAAACCGTTCACAGGACAGAAAGCACAACAACCGCGGCGGCCCGTTGTTTAAAGGCACATCCGCGGTTGTTCACCAGAAAAAACAGTATCAGTCTTCGACAGTATTCAGGCTTTTGGGAAGCACGAGGTTCAACAATATTCCCACCAGGGTGGCAAGAGCCACGTCCGCCAGCTGAAACTGAAGGGCCTCGGTGATGGGGAACATTATCTTCCCGCCGCCTATTCCCACGACCAGAATAACCGAGGTAATGGTCAGGTTCCGTTTACAGGTGTAGTCAACACCGCTTTCAACCACGGTACGGATACCGGCGCTGGCAATGATACCGAACAGCATCATCGATATACCGCCCATGACCGGGGTCGGAATGGTCTGTATGACCGCGCCGAATTTCTGGATGAACGAAAGAAGAATAGCGATGACTGCTGCGCCGCCGATGACCCAGACACTGTAGACCCTGGTTATTGCCATGACACCGATGTTTTCACCATAGGTGGTGTTTGGCGGACCGCCGAAAAGGGCCGCAATCGAGGTGGCAACGCCGTCCCCGGCGAGGGTCCGGTGTATGCCCGGATTTTTGTATACATCCCTGCCTATTACCTTGGATATAACCATGGTATCTCCAAGATGTTCGGCAATGGTGGCAAAAGACACCAGCATGAAGGTCACCATGGGAACCAGACCGAATTTCGGCATGACAGGCTTCGCCAGGCTGAACCAGTTCGCCTGCCCGACAATGTCAAAATTGATGAGGGCGTAGGAGGGAAAGAACATGCCCATGATAAGGGTGAACAGGTACCCGCCGACAATGGCGATCAATATGGGTATCACCGTGAAAAACCCCTTTAAGACGATGGTCGACACGATGGCGATGCCCAGAGTCACTACAGCGATGATAACGTAGGAAAGCTGATACCCCTGACCGGGATCGGCTAAGGGATACATGGCCATGTTCATGGCTGTCGGGGCAAGTTTAAGACCGATAACAATGATGACGCTGCCGATTACCACCGGCGGAAGGACCCTGTCCAGCCATCCGGTGCCGAACAGCCTGATAATTCCCGCCACAATCAGATACATGATGCCCACACTGAATGCGCCGCCGAGGGCATAGGCAACCCCGTGACTGCCGCTGATGGCAATGAGGGGAGCAATAAAGGCAAAAGACGATCCGAGATAGCAGGGAACCTTTCCTCCGGTAATGAGAATATACAGGATGGTACCTATTCCCGAGGTAAACAGGGCGACCGATGGGTGCAACCCGGTCAGCAGGGGAACAAGGACAGTAGCTCCGAACATGGCAAAAACGTGCTGGAAACTCAGGGGAATCCATTTGCCCAGAGCCGGTTTCTGATCGACGCCGATCACTTCATGAGACATACAACCTCCAAAGGATAATCTGTAATCATGGAAAGCGCATCTGCAAAAACCTTCGAGCAGACAGGGCAAAAAAAAAGCCATCCTGTCCGTGTAAGGACAGAATAGCTGTCATCGCCATGATAACCCCGGTGCCCGAACGTTCGTTTTTGGCGCGGGTCTGTATTCAAAGGTATAAAGCAGCCTGTCATTCTCCATGTCTTTTTTTTGTACCACCCTCCCATCCGCTTGTCAAGGAAACATTTCAAGCTGGAAATATTTGATGAAATCCCCTATAGTGGAACCCTGCAGAATGAAACCCCGGGCAGAAACGAGAGGAGACATAGATGTCAACAGCAGAACTACTGAACGCAATTCCCGTGTGGATACTCCTTCTTGATCTTGCGCTGCTTTCCGCGATCATTGCCCTTGGAATTCTCAGTCTCGTATCCGGGCTGCGCTTCATGAAGGCTCTGGAAACCTGTGCTGTCAGCGAAGAACAGGCCCAGAGACTCATCCGCGGAAAATACAGCCGCAAGGCCCTTCTTCGCCGCGGCAATCTCATTGAACGGGGTGCCCGCAAATGGGGGCCATCTCTTATTCAGATTACCGGTATCGACCACTTGTGGGTAAAGGAACTCAAACGCAGAGGCGGGAAACGGGCGGTCAGGCGCGTACTGGAATACTCAATACCCGCCGGGCTCTTCCGGGCTTTCACCGAGGCGGTAAGAAAACCGGCCTACCGGCCGATGATTCTCTCCTGGCTGAAGGAACACACCCCCGCTGTCGCGCTGCGTAAAATAGCCTCCTCCTGTAAGGGTGAAGAATTCCCCGGGCACGGCAGTCTTGAAATTCTGGCCGAATACAAAGACTTGTTGCGGAACATGACAGGCGACCAGGAATGGCCCGTCCGCTATTTCGCCCTGAACATTCTCCTGTATGATTTTGAGCCCCAGTCCCGGGCCAGAGTCATGGAATGTTTGAAAGACACCTATCCCCTGATCCGCAAAACCGCCATCCAGGGCATCAGCCTGATCGACAGCGACCGCCATAAACTCTACACGCATTTTTCCGCTGCCTATCTGGACGACCCTGTAAGGGAAGTACGGGCTGCCGCGAAACGCAGAATCGACAGCGATTTCACTGACCAGTACAGAATGGATCCCCAGAATATAACCGTGACCCAGTGTATTCACGTCATGGACCTGCTGGATCCTGATTCACCAGAGGATGAAAACCTCGCCACCGCCTTCCTTGACAAGGACGATCTGGAACTGCGTATGATCGCAGCGGCCTACCTGGACAAGAAGGGCAGCCTGGCAAAACTCCTTGCCGAAAGCAGCCTTGGGGACCTGTCGGCGTACGAGAGGAACAGCCGCCTGCTACGCAAAGCCGTAGAGGTTGGTGCTGCGGGATTTCTGGACACCCTCGGCTCCTGCACCAGTCCCGGCTCAATGCTGATCGCCGCGGAAATTCTGGAAAAATTCGGCAACAGAAGCAACATTGACGAACTTTCCCGGAAGGTATTTTCTTTAAGCACCGCTGAAAAGAAAAAGGCATCCCACATTCCCCTGTATACCCAGACCATCATGACAATAATTGCCAGGGGAAGCGAGACGGCGATTGCCATGCTGAAGGAAGAAATCACTACAAACACAGGCGACCGCCAGCTCCAGGAATACATACTCGCTGCCCTGATTGATGCTCCTCCGGTCTTTTTGGAGTGCATCCTGGACACCTTGTTGACACTCCTCATAGAACACTCCTATCCCGCCGCCCAGCCTCTCAGGAATGTCATCCTGAAGATTCCCCACAACCTGTACCTCCACCGGCTTCTGGACATCATCAAATCTCCCCGGGACCGGTACTCCCACCGTATCCGGTTTGAGACGTTCCGGCTTCTGGCCGAATTGAGAGAACCGTATTGTATTCAGTACATACTTGAACATCTGCCTGTTCTTCCCCTGCATGAATCCCGGCAGTTCACCGAAATCTTTTCGAATTATGACGAAAAACTGTTCACCCAGCGGGCCAAGGAAATTTTTGAATACTTTGACAGCAAGACCCGGAGCACTCTCATGCTCTGTCTTCCCGCGAGTCTCTACTCCCGTTTCGCGGTGTACATAAAGGAGGGCCTCAAGGACCCGGACCCGGAGGTGCGTATTGCAGCGGTATGGACCATCAAGGACCTTGCCGAACCGGCAGTGCTTCACCAGTGCCTCGACCTGCTGCGCGACCCCGTCGAAAGGGTCAGGAAAACCGTCAGCCATGCCCTCGGGTCCCACGGAGGCACCCACGCGTTTAAAGAACTGCGCACAGTGCTGGACGACCCGAACGAGATAGCTTCGGTGAAAGCCGCCGCCATCTACGGACTGGGAGAATCAAAGGAACTGGAAGCAAGCGATATTCTTCTGGATATCCTTGGAAAGGCGACGGCTATGGACGCAGGCATCGTACTTGCTCTGACACAGAAAAAATCAAGCGCCCAGCTTAAGCATCTGGTACAGGCTTATCTGGACAGCGGCGACAAAAAACGGGAAAAACTCATCAAAACCTTTATTTTGATGGGCGACGAGGTGACCCCGAAGTTATTGACCATCCTGGAAGAAGCCGATAAAAAACTGCTTCCTGTGATGTACGACATTCTGGACAAAACAGGGTACATTGCCTTGACCATACGCCGGCTGAACCACCGGGCCCCCGAAGAACGCAAAAACGCGGCTGTCAGGCTTGCTCGTTTCTGTACGACACCGGCCTATCGGGGTCTCGTTCTGGCCGCAAGGGATCCGAATGAGGAGGTCCGGGCCGAAGTTGTCAAGGCACTCTCCTACCTGGAAACACCGGAAGGCAAGGAAATTCTGGCGGCGCTGGAAAACGATCCCGACAAGCGTGTACGCAAATACACCGCATGGGCCATGGAACGCCTGTCTTCCGAGGAGCTTTAAGTGACATTGGGCCAACTCGGGTTCTTTATTGGATCGTCACTGCTGATTATCATTGCGCCGGGACCCGACATCCTGTTTGTACTGGCTCAGGGTATGTCCAGGGGAAAAAAAGCCGGCTTTACCGCTGCGGCAGGCCTGGCCGCGGGGAATATCATCCATACAACCGCTGCCGCCCTGGGGATAGCAGCCCTTCTTGCCGCCTGGCCTCCCGCCTTTACCGCAGTCAAGACCGCCGGCGTACTCTACCTCCTGTATCTTGCCTGGAATGCCTTCCGCCGAAGGAATGACGACAGCCCGGCGGCGGCTGAGGGGAACGATCCGAACCTCTTTATCCGCGGATTTGTCATGAACATTCTTAATCCCAAAGTTGCCTTGTTCTACCTCGCGTTTTTTCCCCAGTTTATTTCTGCCGACACCGCCCATCCGGTCATCCAGACCTTTTTGCTGGGTCTCTTGTTCATGATGCTTGTCCTTTTTGTATTCGGCAGTGTAGGGTTTGCCTCTGGAGCCATAGGTGGACTCTTGTCCCGCCGCCCAAAGATACGGAAAGCCCTGAATTGGGCAAATATCTTCATTTTCTGCGCCCTCGCGGTTAAACTTGCTCTATGAACAGGGTTCTTCGGGTTCTTTTCGCCGCCGCGTCCCTGCTTCTGTCCCCTGTGATCAGCGCAGTACCCTTTCCCAGGTTTGTCGATCTGGAAGAAGCCAGGACGGAGGTCAGGGCCCTTGAGTCAGAGCTGTCGGCGGCCCAGGAGGAACACCGCGCACACAGCGCGGAAGAACAGGAGCTGGACGACAGGATCACCGCCCAAAAACAGAGGATCCTCAAACTGGAAAAGGCCCTTGAAGACCTCCAGGGAAGACTGTCATCCCTCCACCGTAAACAAGCCGGGAGCCCGGACAGGTTTGAACGTGAACGCATGAATACCGAGATCGCCGAGGCCGAGGCACTGCGGGGCAGAATTATCGAGGAAATTCAGACCGCCCACACAGCCATCGAGGATATGGAACAGAAGAAGAAAGAGGCCTGGCGTAACCGGAGGATAGCCGAGGCGGTCATCTCCCGGGCCCGGGAGCGTCTTCCGCTCCTGAAGGCTGCCATCAGAAGGACCGAGGCGGAACAGGCGAAGCTGGAAGTAAAAATGGAAGAGGCCGAAAAAGCCCTGGAGGACCTTGACGACATTCTCGACGAATATGCCGCCGAGTAAGAAACAGGCACTGCGATATTTAACGTTTCCTGGCACTCAGGTACATACGTTGGGCAGCCGGGTATCCTTCTACGGTTTTTGAAGGATCTTCCGGATCCAGAAATTCCGCCAGGGACTCATTTGTCGTCCATTGCGTAACCCGCTGTTCCTCAATTGATGAATCAAACACCCCGTGAAACTCCACATCGCTGAATCCCGTCCTCCCCAGCATGTTCCTGAGGGCTTCCCGGGTGGGAAGAAACCACCATCCCGGTGCTTTCATGTAGCGTCCGTGGGGAAACAGACAATAAGGACCGTCACCGGGAATTCCCGCGGTCTCCATGACAAGAAGGGCGCCTTTTTTCATGCCCGCGGCCATGCGCTCCAGAGACAGGAGGGGATTACGCCGGTGATAGAGAATGCCCATACAAAACACCACATCAAAAAAGCCTTCAAAGAAGTCCAGATCATCAATCCCCATAAGCTCAAAATGCAGACGGGGGTCGACGTAATAAAGAGAGTTCAGGTAATGGTGAAAGAAGTATTTCTCCATGGGCTCTATTCCGATGACCAGCTGTGGATCAGCTTCGAGCATCCGGTACATATAGTACAGATTATTACAGCCTATATCACAGACAGTTTTTCCCCGGAGGTCCGGCCCGATCAGATCACAGACCCGCTGCCATTTGATATTGCTCTGCCATTCGGCATCGACCCTGGTTCCGAAATATTCAAACGGCCCTTTCCGCCAGAAACGCAGATCCTCAAGAGCCTTCACCAGAAGGGATGACTGCTCCGGGGCAAGCTGTCCCGGCAAGCCGAAACGAACGGTATCGCCGGAGAAATCCACACTGGTCTCCGGATGCGGCTTGAGACCGCCAAGATGGGCCCGCCAGCAGGTGTTATGGTCCCTGTTCAGGGCCTTTCCGGCGGCTTTTCTGAAGGCGAGAAGATCTTCCTTGCGGGCAAGTTCCCGCCCGAACCGGTTATAGGGATGACGGGAGGAGTACCATCGGGAATAATCGGGCGTCATCGTTTCACGCATATGAAGGAAGTGAAATTATACCAGCTGAAGTAGATATCCACCGAACTAAACCCGCATTTCAGAAACAGGGTTTCCTCTTCCTTTACGTGATAGGGAACCAGCACGTTTTCCAGGGCTTCCCGCTTCTGGGAAATTTCAAGCTCTGAATACCCGCGTGCCCGCTTGTAGTCGTAATATTTGTCAATGAAAATACGGGAAATATCCGTATGAGTCTGGAAGGTTTTGTCACTCACCAACAGTACGCCGTTTTCGCACAGCCCTGATACAATGCGGCGGATAAGCCCCTCGCGCTTTAACGGCGGAATGAACTGGAGGGTATAATTCATGATGACGACACTCGCGTTTTTTATATCAATATCCAGGATATCCCCGTGGCGCACATGAATGGTGCCGGAATCTATGCCCCGGGATCGCAATTTTTCGTTTGCTTCGGTGCACATAGGCGCCGATGAATCAATTGCGTGTATCTCGAACCCACCGGGGACAATCCCGTACTGCTTCTGTACCTCTTCATAAACCAACAAGGAACAGGTGGCGGTGGAACAACCGAGATCATATACAGCCGTGTCCTCCTGCCAGAAGGTAGCGGCCAGAGACGCAGTCATCTGTTCCACCTGACTGTAAAAGGGGATCGAGCGGCCGGCCATATCGTCAAACACATGGGCCACGCTTTCGTTGAACTCAAATGGTTTTATCTGTCCGAGGGTCTCGGAAAAGACCCTGTCTTTTCTATCTTCCATAAACCCTGGGATTGTACAACGACTTGCCCTCCCGAGTAAATTACCTGCATGCCGGGCGCTCTTCACTAAACAAGTGCTTTTTGCTACAATCCCGCCGATGTATACCCCCCGGGGAGTAACCCGGGACACGGAGGTCAGTGAATGAGAGTAGGTTTTATCGGTTGGCGCGGCATGGTCGGATCAGTCCTCATGGAACGCATGAGGGAAGAAGGTGATTTCAAGGGATACGAACCGGTGTTTTTTTCTACATCCCAGGTCGGCGAAAACGGCCCGGACGTCGGTTCCGGTTCGGCTCCGCTGAAAGACGCCTACTCCATAACAGAATTAAAGGCCCTGGACATTGTTGTTACCTGCCAGGGCGGCGCCTACACGGAAAAGACATACCCGGAACTGCGTAAAGCAGGCTGGAACGGATACTGGATAGACGCGGCCTCCACCCTCCGAATGAAAGACGACAGCATTATCGTTCTTGACCCGGTTAACCGGGACGTGATCGACACGGCGCTGGAAAAAGGGATCACCACCTATGTCGGCGGTAACTGTACCGTGAGTCTGATGCTCATGGCGATCAACGGACTTTTCCGGGAAGGTCTGGTCCAATGGGTTTCATCCATGACCTACCAGGCCGCCTCAGGCGCCGGTGCAAAAAACATGAGGGAACTCCTTGAACAAATGAAAGTCCTCGGAGCTGCGCCGGGAACGCTCCTGGACGATCCTGCCTCGGAAATACTGGAAATAGACCGCAAGGTCACTGCAGCCCTCCGCGGCGGACAGATGCCGGTGGGCAACTTCGGCGCGCCCCTGGCCGGCAGCCTCATTCCCTGGATAGACAAGGCAGTCGATGCGGGGCAAACAAAGGAAGAATGGAAAGGCCATGTAGAAACAAACAAGATCCTCGGTCTGGCCCGGGAAATTCCCGTGGACGGATTGTGCGTCCGCGTCGGAGCAATGCGCTGCCACAGCCAGGGACTCACTGTAAAATTGGCAAAAAACGCGCCCCTGGATGAAATAGAAGACATCATTAAAAGCGGAAACCAGTGGGTCAGGCTCGTACCGAACACCAAAGAAGCGACCCTCGCAGAACTGTCACCCGCATCCGCCTCCGGTACCCTTACCGTACCCGTTGGGCGTCTGCATAAAATGAAAATGGGACAGGACTTCCTGGCGGCTTTTACCGTAGGCGACCAGCTCTTATGGGGCGCCGCAGAACCGGTCAGACGAATACTGAATATCATTCTTGACCGGAACTGACACTCTGGTCCCCTTTTAAAAAAAGCTGTCCGCAAAAACGGACAGCTTTTTTTTTATTCTCATACGACAGGGAAATGGATCAGATATCACCGCGCTCCTTAAAAGGGGTAACCCCGGTCTCGCCGTCGTCAGCGTCTTCGACCACCTCAGAAAGCCCTCCCTCTTCTATCGGGGAAACTTCTGTCAACACAGCTTCTGTCAAAGCAGCATTTTCCAAAGAAGCATCTTTCCGGGTGCTCGTCCCAAAAGCGGAATCTTTTTGCGAAGTTGTCTCTCCTGAAAGAGCAGTATGAGCGGAACCGATCCGGGGTTCTCCGTCTGCTTCATTTTGTACCGGTGCTGAGGATATCGTATCTGCGCCCGGTTCCCGGGCAGGGAGGCTGTCTGTTTCTGCACCGAGTATTTTAAACCGCTGTATACCTTCGGCGATCATTTCGATTGCCTCGCTGGAAGACTTGTTCATGGTATTCACTTCGATCATTGCCTTATTGATCTCCCGAACCCCCACTTCAACCTCGCCTACGCCGGTGCGGGTAAGTTCTCCTGCCTTTGCTATCTCGGCAAAATTGTCATTGATACGCTGAATACCGTTGTTGATGTTCTCGCTGTCTTCCTTGATGCGCATTGAGTTTTCATTTATCTGGGTCATGGCGTTCATGACCTCGCCGCTGCCAGAGGACAGTTCCTGCATGGTAACCGTAATTTCGGCCATAACCTTGCCGGTGTCCGTCGTTTCCCTTTCAATTTCTTCAAAGGCCTTCCGGCTTTTGGTGCTCGCCTCGTTTACCTTTGCTATCCTGTTGGCTATGGTCTCGATGGCTTCCTGTATGACTTTTGAATTCTCGTTGGTATCTTCGGCCAGCTTTCGGATTTCTTCGGCAACCACGGCAAAACCCCGTCCGTACTCTCCGGCATGGGCGGCCTCGATGGCAGCGTTCATGGAGAGGATGTCCGTCTGTTGAGCAATATTGTTGATAAGACCGATAATCTCCACGATGTTCTCCACATCATCGGCATTGGCCCTGGTCAGAACGGTGGTATCATCCAGCATGCTGCCGCTTTCCTGGGTAAGCTTCACCAGGTTATCAAAGGCTTCCTGTCTGGATTTGGCAAGATTGGACACATTCTGGATGGATGCCTTGATTTCCTCTATTGCCGCGGTGGACTGATTCACCGACACCGCCTGCCCGTCTATGAGGCCGTTAAACGACTCGATATGATCGGCTATGTCCTGGATGGCAATGGTCGCGTCATTCAGGTTGCCGATGAGCCGGTCAATCTGAAAGGTTATCGAGGTGATGTTGGCGCTCATCTGGGTGATGGCCGCTGTCGATTCCTCGGTAGCCGCGGTCACTTCGTCACGGATGTTCGTTGCGTTTTTTGACATCTCCTGGAGGCCGTGGAGGATATCGGAAATATCTTCTATGACCTTGTTTACTCCGGCGGAAATATCGGCGAACTCGGAACGACCTTTCACGGTTATCAGCTGGGAAAAGTCCCCCTCGCTCAAGAGGGTAATGCCTGTCTGAATGGATGCTATATGACGGGAAAGGACCCTGCGGAACCAGATAAACTGAAGGATTATCACAAGCCCCACCAAAAACCCAACAAGCAGGGATATCCCCATGGTGTAGGCCCGGATCTGTCTGCCGCGGGTGTCCAGACGTTCGTTTATGCCGCGGAGGGCCTTGTCTATGGAGCCGTCGAAATACACAGAAAGCCCGGTTATCTCGCGCCGGGCCACGCCTGCGGTTATATCAAAATCGACAATCTGTTTGAAAATGAGCCCCTGATAGACATCGGGATTCGCCTCGTTAAACTCGTCAAAGGCGGCCTCGGCCTGGTCAAGGGCCTCGTCGAGGAGCCTCAGCTGGCCTTGAAGCTTTTTCAAGGCTTCCGAATCATCCCCGGACCTCATCCTGGAAGCCCTGCTGCTGTCATCCAAGAAAAGATCCATAGACTCGGTAAACACGGTGCGCTGCCTTTTCCAGTCGTTCAATGCTTTGGAAAAGTCGGAATAGGTAACCAGGCGTTCGGTGTACAGCCAGAACTTACGGAACTCATCGGTAGCAGTTATCGCGTCTGATTTTATCTGTTCAAAGGAGTTTATCGCCCCCATGGACATAATGAGATTCCCTTCGATGAGCACAATCCCGAGTACAACAACCAGACTCAATACGAGAAGCGAAGTTTTGATCCGCATTATAATTGCCTTCCTTCCTTACCGTTTCATAACAGTGTAATCGGTATACACGGTATTTGCAAGTTTTGAAACACCATCACGGAAAACTGCGGGATCGCGGAAAAAGTCAGAATGGACAGCATGAGGCCTTTTTTTGTACTATATACCAAGGGCGGTATGTGCCGTCCGCATGTATAAAAGGAGCAGAAATGTTGAACAGATTACGACACGCCCTCCCCCTGGCGGGCCTTTTATTTTTGGCAGTACTCACCGCCGCCGGATGCGCATCCGGCGCCCGGCCGGCCGGTAAGGACACAACCCTCATACCTTTCAGCGACAAGGTTGTCAAGGGAACCCTGGATAACGATCTTTCCTGGTTTTTCGTTCCGAATACCGAACCGGCAGAACGGGCGTCCTTACGTCTTTACGTGAAAGCAGGGAGTCTTTTAGAGGAAGAAGACCAGGAAGGAATTGCCCATCTGGTGGAACACATGGCCTTCAACGGAACCGCCAATTTTTCCAAGAATGACATAATCAAATACATGGAATCCATCGGCATGGCCTTCGGACCCGAAGTGAACGCCCACACCAGTTTCATGGAAACCGTCTACAAACTGGAAATACCCACCGATGACGAAAATATTGTCCGAACCGCCTTTCAGATTCTGGAAGACTGGGCACACGGTATTACCTTCGAAGACAGCGAGATAGACAAGGAACGGCTGGTAATCCAGGAAGAGTGGCGTATGGGCCTGGGCGCACAAAGAAGGCTGCTGTACAAGTGGCTGCCCTTTTTGTTAAAGGACTCACCCTACGCCGAACGTCTTCCCATAGGAGACATGGATGATGTATTGAACACGCCAGCCCAGCGGGTGAGGGATTTTTACCGCACCTGGTATACTCCCGGACGCATGGCGGTCATCGTGACAGGAGACCTTGACGGAACCCTGGTAGAAGAGCTGGTTCAGACCCATTTCTCCTTTGCACCTGCGGCAGAAACCCCTGAAGAACCGGAAATTATCGTTCCTGAACGGAAAGGCACCCATGTAGGCATCTTCACCGATCCCGAACTCACCGAATCCCGGGTGGGCATCTACCGCGCCACCGTGGTGCCCGAACAGATCTACGAACACAATTACCGCCAGGGCGTCCTGGAAAGTCTGTATTTCAGCCTGTTGAACGGGCGGCTGGAAGAATACCAGCGCGCGTCCGATCCGCCCTTCCTGTGGGGCGCGGGGTACCGGTTTTCAATCACTCCCCACAGCCACTTTTTCGGACTGGGCGCCGGCGGACAGAGTGAAAAAATCCTGGACGCAGTGAGGATTCTCCTTCAGGAAGAAAGGAAAGCCCGGGCCTACGGCTTTACCGACGCAGAGATCAGCCGCAAGAAGGAAGAAATCCTCAAGCACTACAAACAGTCCTACGATGAACGGAATAACCGTCATTCCGGTTCCATAGCCGCGGAACTTGGCCGGCATTTTCTGGAAGGGGAATCGGTACCGGGGATTGAATGGGAATACGCATTTGTCCGGAAGGTCCTGGACGGCATCAGCAATGAGGAGATTAACGCCTATCCCGCAGACGTGGGTTCATCGGAAGATCTCTTAATTACCGTAATGGTTCCCGACGGCGGCTATGTCCCCGATGAAGAGGCTGTCTTAAACGCAGTCAGGGAAGGCCGGACAGCCGATGTGCAGGCCTACGAAGAAGTCGATATACCCACCCAGCTCCTGGATCAGCCACCCCGGCCGGGGGCCATTGTCACAGAGGAACAGATAGAGGAAACCGGCATCACCATCCTCACCTTTGAAAACGGCATAAGGGCTGCAATAAAGGACACGGATTTCAAGGATAACCGCATCTATATGAACGCCTTTTCTCCCGGCGGATCGACTCTGGTGGACGACGAGGACTTCATACCTCTGTCCACTGCTGCCACCATCCGGCGCTTTTCGGGAGTCGGCGACATGGATGATATTACCGTCAAGAAATACCTGGATACAAAAGACCTTTCCATCAACATATCCATAAGCGGATTTTACGAAGGATTCAGCGGCGAGGCTTCTACCGAGGATTTCCCGGCCATGCTGGAAATGCTCTACCTGTTGATGACCGAACCCCGCTTTGACCAGGAAGGTTTTTCCACGGCCAAGGCACGCCTGTCGGCATCCCTTGAAAACCAGGAGAAGGATCCTAACTACCACTTTTCCAATAAAATCCGGGAGCTGGTACTGGGTGAGAGCCTGCGCAACCGGCCCCTTACCCGTCAGTCACTGGAAGAGATGAACCTGAAGAAATCAGAAGCCCTGTACAAGGAACGCTTCGCCGACGCGTCAGACTTTACATTTGTATTCACCGGCAACACCGGAGATGTACCTGTTAAACAGCTTTTGGCAACCTACCTGGGTTCCCTGCCGTCCCTGAACCGTAAGGAAAAGGGCCGCGACCTCGGTATTCGGCCGGCCGGCGGCATTGTCAATGAAAAGGTTGAAAAATCCCTTGAAGACAAGGGAGAAGTAGCACTGTTCTTTGTCCGGGAACTGCCCTGGTCCAGACAGCAGGCGGTGACCGCCGACGCTGCAGGCCGCATCCTGGACGTGATGCTCAGGGAATACGTCCGCGAGGAACTGTCCGGCACCTACTCAATTGGTGTTCAGGCACTGACAGACTACCTCCCCTATGAATACACACGTCTGGCAGTCTATTTCGGCTGCGACCCGGCCCGTGTAGATGAGCTTACAAAAGCCGTTTTTGATGTTCTTGACAAGGCTATCGCCGAGGGTCCCGGGCAGGACCTTGTGGACAATCAGCGCGAACAGTACCGCAGGTCCTACGAAACAGCGGTGGAAACAAACGAATACTGGCTTCAGTTCATCAGCGAAGCACTCCGGGAAGAAAGATCACTGAAAGATCCGCTGGATCCCGAGGAATACAACCGCTATGTTACACCCGAGTCTGTAAAAGACCTTCTGTCGAAAATGTATTCCCGGGATGAGTTCATCCGGGTTGTACTGCTGCCGGAACCGCCGGTAGAATAGCTGTGTAACGCACCAAACTTGAGCAAAAAACTAATAAATAGTATATTGAGGCCAGCTGCTGGAGGAGTAGACGTATCATGAATGTCACAGAAGTAACAGAAGGAGTTTACCGGCTTTCTGCCAACATGGAGGATATCCTTTTCGAAGGAATATGGCCGATTCCCAACGGTGTCTCCATGAACTCATATATCGTAAAGGGAGAAAAAACAGCCATTATTGACGGATTCTGCGGATGGG
>JAFGQL010000018.1 GCA_016935695.1 Spirochaetales bacterium | reverse complement strand
GGCACCTTTGCCTCGTGCCGCGGCGCATTGCAGAACTGCGGCCCCGAAGAGGTGAACTTCGCCATCGACAGCCTGATGATCCGCCGCTGGGACATGGACCGGATTGACAGCGCGGTAGCAAAGTTCATCAAGGCCGCAGGGGAAGGCCTCAATTCGCGCCAACCGCCCAGCTATGACCAGGACAGCTACTTTGCCCTCCTTTCTTCGGAGAACAGGTGGATCGATAAAACACTGAAAGGCCTCCGGCACAGCTTCAAGGAGCTGCTGCCGGGCCTTCGGGAACAGTCCGCCGAGGCAGCAAACCGCCTTTGTCTTGAACTCATGAAGCTCGGCCGCGCAAAAACCCACTACCTCAAACTTCAGAACGGCCTGTTCAGCCGCCTTGAACAGCTGGGGTCGGATACCCGCTGTACCGCCCTGATGTGGCATCTGGAAGACAAGGCCCTTTCTCTGCACAGGGACGTAACAAATACTCTGAAGCCGGGACTGACACTGGACTTTCAGGCCTTCAATGTCCTGTACGGACGCATGTACGCCCTGTTCGCCACCCTCGTCTACCGGGAAGACCGTATCCTGTTTCCCGTGGCTGCACAAAAAATCCCGGCTTCCGAAAAGCGCCTTCTTTTACAGGACGCTCTGTCAGCCGGGATTCTCGATTAGGGTTTACCCCTGGATATATGTTATCAGCGGCCGGCCATGATGGCCGCAACGTCATCGGCCACTTCTCCCACTGCCTTGATCCCGAAATTTTCCACCAGGACCCTGGCCACATTCGGCGACAGGAAGGCGGGCAAGGTGGGCCCCAGCCGTATGCCTTTGACACCCAGGTACAAGAGCGCAAGGAGAACCGCCACAGCCTTCTGTTCGTACCAGGCAATATCGTAGGAAATGGGCAGGTCATTGATGTCGTCAAGGCCGAAAACTTCCTTCAGCTTGAGGGCAATCAGGGCGAGGGAGTAGGAATCATTACACTGACCCGCGTCCAGTACCCTGGGGATACCGCCGATGTCGCCTAAATTGAGTTTGTTGTAACGGTACTTTGCGCAGCCGGCAGTCAGGATCACGCTGTCCTCCGGCAGGGCCTGGGCGACATCGGTAAAATAACTCCGGCCTTTCTGCCGTCCGTCACAGCCGCCCATGACCACAAAGCGCTTGATGGCGCCGCTTTTCACCGCATCCACGACTTTGTCGGCCAGGGAAAGGACCTGCTCGTGGGCGAAACCCCCGACGATGGCACCTGTCTCAATCTCCACCGGCGGTTCGCAGGTTTTTGCCCGCTCGATAAGGGCGGAGAAATCCTTCTTTCCGCTGTGCTCATCTATATGAGGAACTCCGGGATACCCGGCCATGCCGGTGGTGAAGATCCTGTCACGGTAACTGTCTTTTACGGGTACAATACAGTTGGTTGTCATGAGGATGGTACCGTTGAAGGACTCGAACTCCTTGTCCTGTTTCCACCAGGCGTTTCCGTAATTACCCACAAAATGGCCGTATTTCTTGAATTTCGGGTAGTAGTTGGCGGGAAGCATTTCCGAATGGGTATAGATATCCACCCCCGCATCCTTTGTCTGCTCCAGAAGTTCCTCAAAATCCTTTAAATCATGCCCCGACACCAGGATTCCCGGGCGCGTACCCACGCCGATATTCACCGAGGTGATTTCCGGGTTTCCGTAACTTTCGGTGTTTGCCTTGTCCAGGACAGCCATGCCCTTTACCGCTGCTTCGCCTGTTTCCAGGACCAGGGCCGTGAGGGCGTCCGCATCCGTCAGGGATAAAAGACCGGATAGGGCTTTCAGCATGAAATCCCAGACATCCTGATCTTCATACCCCAGTACCCGGGCATGGGTCGCATACGCGGCGATCCCCTTAAGCCCGTAGGTGACAAGCTCCTTCAGACTCCGGATGTCTTCATTCGCCTCTGAAAGAATACCGATGCTCCCGGCTTTTGCGGCCCACCCGGCCTCGGACTGGTTCCAGTTCACCGCGTCGTGGGCAAAGGCGGCACCCTTTTTCTTCAGTTCTTCCCGCACCGACAGGGCCTCACGTATCAGAGCGGTAATCCGCTCGTCGTCGAAGTTCGCGTTGGTTATGGTAGCAAACAGGCCCCTGGCGGCGAAGGCGGCGACCTGGGCTGTTTCAGCCTGTGAAACGAGGCCCTTTTCCCGGGCGTCGAGGACAAGCCCCGCTATCCCCTTTATTGAATAGATCAGAAGGTCCTGAAGGCCCGATGTCGATTCCTGCTTGCCGCAGACACCGCGGATTGTACAGCCTGTGTTTTTGGCCGTTTCCTGACATTGAAAACAAAACATGATGATAAGCTCCTTGATTACGAATGGTATTTCTTAGGTTTACGGTAAGAAATTACCAAAGGCAGCAATAAAAAGCCGTATCAAATGTTACGAATAAAGGGTGATATAAAAAGGCGGAGGCACAGGTTACAGGACGCCCATGCCTCCGCGTGGAGAAGATGATTGTATACAAAGCCGGTGCTGGCAGGCGCCCGGCAAAGTATTCTCCGTAAAGGGTTTCTCTTTTGAAACCTTTTTCCATATAATAAACAATTGTAAATCCAGCCCTACCCTTCTGTCAAGGAAAAATCACCGGTTTCCGCTGCTCACTCATCCGCCGCTGCCCCGGCACTTAAGGTACGCCACAAATCTGTCCAGGCTTGATTTGAGGGCGGAGAGCTCTTCATGGGAAAACGGCCCCTCGGTCAGACGGCCGGCAAGTGCCAGGGGTATCTCCGCCGCCTTACGCTCAAGCTCCCGTCCTTTCCGGGTAAGCATTACAATGACGCTCCGCTCATCGTCGGGGGAAGGCGTACGCTCAACGAGCCCCATCTGCTCCAGGCGCTTGAGGACCGGTGTCACCGTATTCGTGTTCAAAATGAGTTTATCGGTTATGAATGACACTGTCACCCCGTCGGTTTCCCACAGGACCATCAGCGCAAGGTACTGCGGATAGGTTATTCCCAGCTTATCCAAATACGGTTTGTATTCCCGGATGACCAGCCGGGATGCCGCGTAAAGGGGAAAACATATCTGGTTTCTGAGTTTAAGCTCTTCGGTTGCCACATCGCTCCCCTGCATACTCTGCTCATCCGGCTAAAAGCCTGAGGATATGCGGTTCTATATTCCCGGGGTCCGTGGCCGGAGAAAAACGCTTAACCGGTTTTCCGGTTTTGTCCAGCAGGAATTTGGTAAAGTTCCATTTCACGCTGCTGGTCGGAAACCCTTTGAGGTTCCTGCGCAGATACGCAAACAACGGATGGGCATTCCTTCCGTTCACATCCACCTTGGAAAACATGGGGAAGGTAACGCCGTAATTAAGGACGCAGCCAGTCGAAATTGAGCTTTCATCCCCCGGTTCCTGATTGGCAAACTGGTTACAGGGAAAACCAAGGACCACCAGTCCCCTTTCTGCGTATTTCCGGTACAGTGCTTCCAGGCCCTCAAACTGGGGCGTCAGTCCGCATTTACTGGCGGTATTCACCACAAGGACCACCTTGCCCTTGTAATCGGCCATGGAGACCTCTTTGCCCTGAAGGCTCAGTGCCGTAAAATCATAAAAATCTGCTGTCATAAATACCTCTCTGTTTTATGTCGCGTGCGATATAAATTACTCACACCCGGCTTCACCGTCAAGAAAATTGTAAAGCCTCCTGCCGATTGGTGGTCAAAAGCTGATGTTCAAAGCAATGCCGCGGCGCACCACAAAAGAGGAGCCTGCCCGTGGTTGTCCCCGGTACATTTCTCACGGTCGAAATAGTAGTTTGCTTCGTCATTGTCGTATTTGTCCCCGGATTCCGGGTGGGAATACGGCTTGTAGGCCCACTTGCTTACATTGCGGACCTCTCCTGACGGGGTTACATACCGGCATAAACCCAGCCAGGCCCTGCGGACAGCGGGCCCGAAAACCTCCCGCTGCAGGAGACCGTGCTTCAAGCCGGTAATCATTGCGTAGCAAAACATGGCACTTCCGGAGGTCTCGGGCCAGTTCCGTTCATCCGGGGAGTCGATGATCTGGTTCCACAGCCCCGCCCCGGGGCCTTCCTGAACCTGCCGGGGTAAAAGGCCCTTCATCATGGCCGCGTAGCCTTCCTTTATCCGGGGCGCGTGTTCATGCTCCGGGGGCAGCACCGTGATGAGCTCCGCCATGCCCGCGGCCACCCAGCCGTTTCCCCTGCCCCAGCGGTGGCGGAAATCCCGGTGGTGCACAAACAGGCCGTCCTCCTGCTGGAGTTCCCTCAGATACCGGGCCATCGCAGCGGCCGCGCAGTCCAGGTACAGGGAAGAACCGGAAAACCGCCAGGCCTGAACCTGGAGTGCGGTGATCATGAACATGTCGTCGATGGCAAAGCGCATCTGGGTGTCTATATTGGTACGCTGATGGTCGGCCAGGGCAAGGCCCTCATTCCCGGCCTGTACGTCCCCCGTGGCTATGGCAATCTGGAGGGGGACAATGCCGAAGACATTATTGTCTACATGTCCGGCACCGGAAAGGAGTTCGCCGTAGCTGCCGGCAAAAGGGGCATACATCTTGCGCAAAACAGTCAAAAGCCCGGTGTCATCCACAGCCCGGGCAAGTTTCAGGGCGCCGTACCAGGCGCAGGCCTCCTTATAGTGTTTGTCGGTACCCGGTGGCCTACGGGCAAACAGACGCGCGGCCTTTTCGCCGATGCGGGCCGGCAGGGCGTTGCCGGGCCAGGATTCCAAATACGTTTCATCATCTTTGCGGCGGTTCATGAGAGCTTCCTTTTTAAACAAATTACACCGTACAAAATATTCAAAAGATACTACCACAGAAAGAGTACCTGCTGTTGCCTGAACCCATCCGTTTTTTACGGCAAGAGAGGGGATTGGGCGCGAACTACAGAAAAACACACCGTCTCTAGTATATGAAATATGACGCAATGAAACCAAATCCTCATTTTTTTCTCATTTTTGCCAGAGGTATTTCACTCCTTCCTAGTTCCATTCTAATACCTGTTTCCCATAATGCTCCTGAGGTTCCGGTCCGGCGCACCCGTGGTGGAGAAGGACAGAAGAACCCGCACGAACACACACTTTGAAGAAATACGGAGTAGAAACATGAAAAGAAGGGTAACAAACACAGTACTGATCCTGATCGTACTTGCCATGACAATCGGCCTCGGCGCCTGCGGTGAAAAGGAAACCGCGAAAACCGCCGCCGGTCCGCAGAAAATCGTCATGGCCTTTCTTCCTAACGAAGAAACCCAGGAAGACAACAAGAAAAGCAATGTCATTATGCAGCAGAAAATGACCGAGTATCTTGGATTGCCCGTGGAAATCGTCATAGCCAGCGATTATAACGGCGTTATCGAGGCAATGCGGAACAAAAAGGCGGAAATTGCATATTTCGGGCCCTTTTCCTATATCATAGCCCATGAACGGTCAATGGCAGAGGCAATCTGCGTCATGGCGAAAGGCGGCAAGATGGAGAACGCCTTTTATACCAGCCTGTTCATTACCCAGCCCGATTCAGGCATCAAGACCCTGAAAGAAGCAAAAGGCAGGAAGGTAGCCTTTGTGGATCCTGCTTCCACATCGGGCAACCTTGTCCCCCGCTCCATGTATGTACGCACCTTCGGCGTAGAACCTGACCGGATAGACAGCATGTTCGAGAGCGTCCAGTTTTCGGGCTCCCACAACAACAGCCTTCTTGCCGTGGCCAACAGGGCGGTTGACGTAGGCTCAGTGTCCAGCTCCACCTGGGAAAAGGGATTCGCCACCGGCATGGTTACCGACAAGGAAGTGGTAAAAATTGCCGAGTCCGACAAAATTCCCAGCTCTCCCATAGCGGTCCGAGGCGACCTCCCCGCCGAGCTGAAAGAAAAGATCAAGACCTTCTTCCTCACCTGGGACAACGAAGAGTACTTCGCCATAAGGGGCCGGGAAGGCTACCGTTACATTGCCATGGACGACAAAGACTATGATCCCATCCGGGAAATCGCGAAATCCATGAAACTGACCCCTGAGGATCTTTTGAAGTAAAACAGCATCCATCGTGTATCTGTCCCGGATTACCGCCGGGACAGTATTTTTTTTAACGCATTCCAAGGGAGAGAATATGGACCTGTTGCTGCAAATTCAAAACGTAAAAAAAAGTTACGACGAATCCACCCATGCATTGAAGGGTGTTTCCTTAGATGTGCGCCAGGGAGAATTCATTGTCATTATCGGTTCCTCGGGCTCGGGAAAATCAACGCTCCTGCGCTGCATCAACCAGCTGATCCAGCAGTCCGGCGGCAGCATTATCTTCAAAGGCAGGGCTTTGGAAAAAGCAAGCAAAAATGAAATAAAGAAAATTCGCCGGGAAATAGGCATGATATTCCAGCACTACAACCTCATAGACAGACTGACGGTCATACAGAACGTCCTCCACGGCCGCCTTGGTTACATGAGCGATTTCAGGGGGATATTTGATCTCTACAGCAGGGAAGACCGGTGGAACGCCTACAAGATACTTGAACGCGTAGGACTGGCCGAACACATCCACAAACGCGCCGACCAGCTGTCCGGCGGGCAGAAACAACGGGTCGGCATTTCCCGGGCCCTGGCTCAAAACCCATCCCTGATGCTTGCCGACGAACCCATTGCGAGCCTGGATCCGGTTTCATCCGACAAGGTCATGAATTACCTGTACCGCGTGTGCCATGAAGACAACATTGCCGCGGTAGTAAGTCTGCATCAGGTGGACTTTGCCCTGAAATACGCCACACGGATCATCGGGCTGAAAAACGGCCTGATCGTGTACGACGGGAAACCGGAAGACCTCACCCAGACACTCATTGATTCCATCTATGAAAATGAAAAAGGGCAGCAGGAATACGATCTTCACAGCCGGGCCGCGGCTCAGACAGTCGTCGTGTAGAAGAGGTACAGGATAACACTATGGAAACACATATTCCCCTTCACAAAGAAAAACAGCTGTATACCTGGCTCGGCATTGCGTTCATCATGATATCGGTGTATCTCACTTCCATCGCCTCCCGATTCGACCCCTATGAGGCCCTCGCGATCGTTCCGGGTGTGCTGAAATTCATTTTTACCGATTTCTTTCCTCCCGCGGCAGGCGCTCTGCCCAATATCGGCGTTCCCCTCCTGGACACGGTGTGTATGGCGGTGGTTTCCACCATCCTTGCAGCGGCAGTGAGCCTGGTCCTGGCCTTGCTGGCAGCAGCGCCGACAACGCCCCACCCCGCGGTGAAAATGCTCGTGAGAGGCGGCGTGTCCCTGCTGCGGAACATTCCTTCCCTGGCATGGACCCTCATTCTGGTGCCGGCCTTTGGCATTGGCAAATTCGTGGGACTCATTGCCCTGTGCATTGGATCGGTGGGCACCCTGACCCGCTTTTTTGCCGAATCGGTAGAAGAAATAAACCTGGGGGGGATAGAGGCCATCCGGTCGGTCGGCGGCTCATACTGGCAGACTTTGAAATGCGGTGTCATTCCCCAGTGTACGCCCAGCCTCATCTCATGGACCCTGTATAACCTTGAACTCAACATCCGCGCGTCCACCATCATCGGCATGGTCGGCGGTGGCGGCATTGGCATGTATATCCAGTTTACCGTCAAACTCTTCCGCTACGACCACGCCGCGATGGCCATCATTCTGGTTGCCGTCACTGTACTTATTCTGGAATACATCTCCAAGAAAATTCGGAGTTTCCTTTTATGAATGATATTCAAACCATCCATCTGATACCCTCGAAACAAAAGGCATTTTATATTGTCTTTGGCGCAGGTCTGGTCATCCTCATTGTTGCCTCGTTCCTGTGGCTTGACCTGAAGGTCACCAGCGGTTTCAACGGACTGAAAAAGGCGCTCATGTTCATGGGGCGTCTGATCCTGATGGATTTTTCCGACTGGAAATCTGTGCTGGTTTCCGCCGGCGAATCCATGTCAGTCGCTATTCTCTCTACCATCCTTTCCGCGGTTGCGGCCTTTTTCTTCAGCTTTGCGGCGGCCTTTAATGTATCGCCCCAGGCCGTGTCTTCCCTTGTCAAAGGTCTGGCAGCGGCAATACGGGCAATTCCCACCATCATCTGGACCCTCATTTTCGTAGCCTATCTGGGTTTCGGTCCCTTCCCCGGGGTTCTGGGGCTGTTTTTCCACAGTTTCGCCTACCTGGTTAAGGCATTTTCCGAATCCATAGAAGAAGTCAAACCGGGCTGTATCGAGGCAATGCGCTCAACCGGTTCCTCCTGGCTCCAGATCATGGCACGGGGCGTCGTTCCCACCATCAAGACATCCCTTATATCCTGGACGGCGATGCGGTTTGAAATAAACGTGGGACAGTCCACCATCCTCGGTCTTGTCGGTGCAGGGGGCGTCGGTTATGAACTGAGCAAGACCATGCGGATCTACAACTTCAACCAGGCGGGTTTTGTGCTGCTGGTCATTTTCGTCATGAGTTTCGGTATAGAGGTCCTGTTCCACAAACTCAAGCTGACGGTAGACAAACGTCAGCTGGACCTGTAATGATGGGAAACATCACCATGGCATCCCATCAGCTGCTGCACAACCTTACCATCATAGGTCCCGGCTCCCTGAAGGAAAAGGCATCGGTCCTTATTTCCGACAGGAGGATCGCCGGGATCTTCAGCGACGGACGTACCCCGGATGCAGACGGACATATTCTGGTGCATGATTGCGGGGGCGCATTTCTGGCACCGGGATTCATAGACATGCATTCGGATAACATTGAGTCCCTTGTACAGCCGAGACCTGCCTCGGTCATGGATTTCGGCGTTGCCCTCATGGAGCAGGAAAAACAACTGGTGAACCAGGGCATCACCACCATGTATCATTCCCTCACCCTCCTGGGGGAATCGACAAAAATGATGCGGGACAAGGAAACACGAAAACCGGAAAAAATGAAAGAATTGACCGCCCGCATAGCAGGGTACATGGAATCTCCCCACCTTATCCGCCACAAGTTCCACTGCCGCTTCGACATACGCAACATCGAGGGCCTCGAGACACTCAACGACTATATAGCCAGGGAATCTGTACACCTCCTGTCATTTACCGATCACACCCCGGGACAGGGCCAGTACCGCGATCTGGACCGCTACCGTGAAACCATGAAAAAGTACAATCCCAACCTCGGAGACGGGGAAATAGAAGACCTGATCCGTGCAAAAATGACGGAACCAAGGCTTACCCGCGGACAGATCGAACGGACAGCAGGGTTTGCCGCGGAAAGGGGAATACCGATCGCGTCCCATGATGACGACAGTCTGGAAAAACTTGAGTATGTACAGCGCGCCCTCAACGCGGGAATAAGCGAATTTCCCGTAGAGCTTGCCATCGCCCGCAAGGCAAAGGAGCGGGGCATGTATACCATAGCCGGCGCCCCCAATGTGCTGCTGGGCCGTTCCCATTCGGGTAATGTTTCAGCCACGGAAGCCATCCTCGACGGCGCCATTGACATTCTGTGCTCCGACTATTACCCGCCTGCCATGCTCCACGCGGTATGGCGGCTGCACAACCGCAACGGGCTGAGCCTTTACGAGGCGGTAAACCTGGTTACCTTGAATCCCGCCCGGGCCCTGGGCATCGACAGGGATTTCGGTTCTGTGGAAGAGGGCAAAATCGCGGACCTCCTGTGCCTGCAGTTTCATGACGGCCGGCCCTATGTCAGCAAGGTATTTATTGACGGGCAGCTGGCCTCCCAGCTGAATTACCGGCAAGGCCGCAATGGAACCCCCCGGCCGTAACCGTTCACGGGGAATGGGCGAAAAGCGCTGATGATCAACCTGCTCATTACCGTTTCCACAGGCTGGGCCGGCGGGTTCATCGCCAGCCGCGTCCGGGTGCCCGCCGGGTGGCTGACCGGCTCGCTGTGCGCCACAGCACTCCTCCACCTGCTCTGGCCCCCGGCATGCCTGCCGCCTGAGCTGAAAGCAGTAACTCAGATACTTGCAGGGTCTTTCCTGGGGGCGGGCTTCAGGAAACAGGATATCCTTGCCATGAAGGGCATCATCCGTCCCGCCCTTCTTCTCATACCCCTCATGATGCTCATGAACCTGATTATCGGCTGGGGAATACACCTGTGTTCCGGCATTGATATCGCCACATCCCTTCTGGCCAGCGCGCCCGGCGGCATAACGGAGATGTCACTGGTCGCCATAAGCCTCGGCGGCGACCCTGGCCTGGTTGCCTTTGTGCAACTGCTCCGCTTCATGACAGTGATGGGCATCTCGCCGATCTTTCTTTCCCTTGCCTGCAGGGGAAAGGGCGCGGCAACCAGCAGGCAGCCTGTCCCTTCACACAGCGGCGAGGCTTCACAACAGACTGAATTCCTGCCTGCCCTTGACCGCACTGACTCCGGCAGTACCGATAAAACTCCGGCGGCAGGGGACAAGGTCCTTACTCTGGCCATAAGCCTGGTGTTCGGTTTCATCGGAACCCTCGTTCCCATCCCGGCAGCACCCCTGACGTTTTCAATGATGGCCTGTGCCGTCTTTACGGTGATGACCGGCCGGGGCAGGGTGTTTACCCGACAGCGCATGGTTACCCAGGTCCTTGCTGGAACGCTGATCGGGTCCGCCTTCCAGCTGCATACCGGCATTACCATTCAAGGCCTGGCAGCGGCAGTGACCGTCCTGGTGCTGGGAGTCGTGGCACTGAATTTGCTTATGGGGTACCTCATTCACCGTATCGGGGGGATGGATCTGCCCACAGCCCTGTTTTCCAGCACACCGGGGGGCCTTTCTGACATGGCGCTGTTGTCTGGAGAATTCGGCGCCGATCAGTCCAGGGTCATACTTATGCAGCTCCTGCGATTGTTCAGCGTCATTGCGTTTTTCCCGGGTCTGATTCGGGCATTCGTATCCCTGTTATGAAGAGGCAGGGCGGCCCCTGACAGGCCGCAAGATACCGCGGCTCCTTCCTGGATGGAGCCGCCGGTATCGATGGTCACCTGCTGATGGCCGGAAAGCGGCCGAAGGTCCTAAAACCGGTTAAAATCCTCGTTTGACTCAAGGTCTATGATGTCCCGGGGATTGACCGGTTTCACGTCCCGCATTTCCTCGTTCCCATGGAAAGACTTTTTCACTCCGGAAGCGGGTTTGTGGGCCAGCTGTTTCTTTTCCGCCGGTTTCGCGCTGATCTGCCGTGTTTGGGAACCGTTGAGCCGGAACTGCTGGATCATTCCCTTGAGCTGGGTGGCCTGGGACGCCAGTTCTTCCGCTGCCGACGCGCTTTCCTCGGCGCTGGCGGTATTCGCCTGGGTAACCTGGTCTATCTGGTCCAGCCCCTGGGTGATCTGGCCGATACCCGATGCCTGTTCATCGCTGGCAGAGGCTATTTCCGCCAGAAGGGTGGCAACCTTGTTGGATCCGTCGACGATCTCTTTCAGCTGGTTTGCCGTCTGATCCGCCGAGGAATTGCCGCGTGTAATGGACGCGATGGTCTGGTCCACCATGGCGGTGGTTTCCTTCACCGCCGCCGCGCTTCTGGACGCCAGGTTCCGTACTTCCTCTGCCACAACGGCGAAGCCTTTCCCGTATTTTCCCGCACGGGCCGCTTCCACATTGGCATTGAGGGCAAGGAGATTGATCTGGAAGGCGATATCATCGATAACCTTGACGACCTTCTGAATTTCATCCGACGAGGTGTTGATCTCGCCCATGGCGGTGACAAGGTCCTGCATCAGGGTATTGCCCTGGGATGCGTTGGACGAGGCCTGGGTGGCCAGGGCGTTGGCAGCCTTGGCGTTTTCCGCGTTCTGACGGGCCTGGCTGTTTATTTCTGTAAGGGATGAAGAAATTTCCTCTAAAGAACTGGCCTGCTCGGTTGCACCCTGGGAAAGGGACTGGCTGGACTGGGACACCTGGTCGCTTCCCACATTCACCTGGTCCACCGCGGTGTTCACCTGGCTTATGAGTTCGTGGAGGGACTCGGTCATCCGCTTTAAACTGATGCCCAGAATATCGTGTTCGCTGGCTACCCGCACGTCGGCGGTCAGATCGCCGTTGGCAACCTGTTCCACAACGTCCGCCTTTTCCCGGAGGGCCTTCACCATGTTGATCACCGACAGATACACCCCTTTGGCGCCGTCGGTATGCATGGCTTTCAGTTCAAGGTTCCCCAGGGCCACATCGTGCATGATATTCTCGATGACCCCCGGATCCTCGCCAAGCTGGGCCAGTATACTGGCAATGGTAAACAATGCGGCAATGATGGCGATAACAAGGGCGGCGATGCTCAAAAGAGCCACAATGACGATGGTTCGGGCGTTATTGGCCTGCAGCCTCGGTCCCAGTTCATCCTGCTCGGCCATGACAGACAGTTTGACCTTTTCTATGTCGTCGGCAACAAGGGGACCGATGGTGTCAAGATGGTTGGTGATATCGTCCTGGCGGGTTTCCATCCGGCCAACGAGGGTTTCAAAACCGGCCAGATATTCACCGCTAATGTCCCGGGCCTGGCCGAGGAGCCTACGGCGAACGGTGTTTCTGAGTGTTTCATCCAGATGATCAAAGTACTCATCCGCTGTCTTGAATTCATCCCGTACCCTGCGGGCGTATGCCGGATCGTTCATATTGATGAACTTGGTGGAATACAGCCGCGCAAGAAGGATGGAGCGAAGAGCCAGGGAGGCATCATAGGCGGCGGTCATGTCATTGTCATTCCGTGCCGACTCGATGATGCCCGTCAGGGCCTTTTCAATTTCCGGCCCCGCCACATCCAGCTCCTGGGTCTGCAGGTCCAGAATGGCGTGGGATTCGTCAAAGACTTCTTTAAAGTAGTCCCCGTATTCGGCAACTTTCTCATCTGCTTCATCTATGAGTTTGGCCCGCTCGGGGTCCTCGATGCTCTGCTGGGCTTCCTGCATGAAGCCTTCCATGGCTTCGAAGTTTTCATTGAATGCCTCATATGCATCATCACTTGTTGTGATAATGAAATCCTTCGCTGACATGCGGACCATCAGCATATTCGCCTGAAGTCTGCCCGCGAGGTTCGTGTCCCGCGCAAGCTCACGGTATTC
>JAFGQL010000128.1 GCA_016935695.1 Spirochaetales bacterium | reverse complement strand
CTGCAAAAAAGGCTCCTGCTGCCAAATCAGCGCCTGCAAAAAAGGCTGCTCCTGCTAAGAAAACCGAAACGGCAAAGAAAGCCGCACCTGCAAAAAAGGCTCCTGCAAAGGCTGCCGCTGCCAAGCCTGCGGTAAAGCAGCCCGCACCAAAAAAAGTGGCAATGCCGGAAAAAACTACCCAGACCACCATGGTCTCATATCTTTCGGAAAAGCATGGCATCAGCCGTGTTCAAATGAAGGAAATTGTTGACAGTCTTTTTGATGTCATGGAATCCGGAGCAATGAAGGGTGAAAGAATTCCTGTGGGAAAATTCGGAAAACTCTACATCAAGGTTAAGCCTGCAACCAAAGCAAGAAAGGGCAGAAACCCTGCAACAGGCCAGGAAATCACCATTCCCGCAAAAAAGGCTACCAAAGTGCCTAAGTTTACCTTCAGCAAGGCGTTTAAAGACGCATCTACAAAGGCTAAAATTACAAAAGCATAAGGCGGGAAGCATTTCTATGTATATAGACCAGCGGCTGGCAACGGACGCTGGTTTTTTTTTTACCAGGAGGTATTTCATGAATGAATCACAGCTCCAACACGCCTGGGAATCAGCAAAGGCTGCGCGGGAGCATTCATATTCGCCCTTCAGCGCATTTAAAGTGGGTGCAGCAGTTGTCTGTGAAGGAACCGACGCGGTGTTTGCCGGTTGTAATGTGGAGAACTCAAGCTACGGAGGCACCATCTGTGCGGAGCGTTCCGCTGTAGTGTCTGCAGTGTCTTCTGTAGGCAAAATTGCCCTCAAGGCCGTTGTCGTGGTAACCGATGCACCGACCCTCACTGTACCGTGTGCTATCTGTCTTCAGTTCATGGCCGAATTTTCTACAGATGATACTCTTGTGTATCTCGCAGATCTGGAAGGCATCAAGGCGTCATTCACCTTTAAGGAACTGCTGCCGAAACCGTTCAGATTCCGGCCATAAGAGAGTATGCGCCCGCATAAACAACACGGTGGCATGGGCAGAATTTGCACTCTGTCTTTATACATGCTACTCTTTAACAGTATATCCAGCAAATATGGTGTATGTGAGAAGTAATCATGGCAATAATGTATCCTTCGGTGATCAATCAAGAGTTCGTCGAGTCACAGGCAGAACTGTTTCTTTACAATGAATTGCAGCGGCAACTGGACGACAGTTTTCATGTTTTTCATTCCATGACATGGACCGGCAACAGGAATATACAAGGGGAATGCGATTTCATCATCTTTAAAAAGGATATGGGGTTCATAGCTCTTGAGGTGAAAGGCGGCAGCATCGAGGTAATTGATAACACCTGGTATTCGATAAACCGCTTTCAGCAGCGGATAAAGGTAAAAGACCCGGTAAAACAGGCCCGCTACGCTCAATATGCCTTCCGTGATCTGTACCGGGCGACCTTTCAGGAATATTTTGCCGGTATTTTCAGCTGGGGTGTATGCTTTCCGGAATCAAAGATCCGCGACGACTTTCACCACAGGGAATTGAATCAGAAAAACATCCTCCATCTGGGCAATATCGACCGTATTTACCACTGGGTTGTTGATCTGTTCAATTTTACGCGTCCCAATCATATGCGGAAATTAACAGAACAGCAGGCACAGAATTTCCTTTCGCTGTTCAATACGAACCTCCGTTTTACCCGGTCCATTTTGTTTTCCATGAAAAAGCAGGAAGAAGAGCTTGAGGTTGTTGATCATTTTCAGGAATACATGCTGAATCTGTTCGATGACAAAAAACGTGTTGGTTTTCAGGGCGCCGCAGGCACTGGGAAAACCTGGATTGCCTTAAAGAAGGTGATGCGTCTTGCTGATGAAGGTAAGCGCATACTTTTTCTCTGTTTTTCCAGCAATTTAAAGAACTACATCGCCAGAAAACTTTCAGGTATCGCGACCGTTACTGTCGAGACCTTTCATTCCTTTGCCATAAAAGTTCTGGCGGATTTTATCACAGCCATAGTTTCATCTCAGCACATTGAGCAGGATTTCACCTCCTTTATTAAAAAACTGTACCTGGCCGCGGGTGAAATCGAGTATTACGAAGAAGATGACTATCTGGGGTTTCTCAGGTGGATTTCCACTATCGGTGTTATCGATGACTGCCGGGGTATTCTGGAAAACAGCCGCGTCAGGTTCGAAGAAACCCTGTATTCGGTCATGCATGAGCTGGTGTGTAACGAAGGAGGACGGGATTTTTATTCCGACAAGCTGCCTTCGGCTCTGGGAATCATTTTTAATGAGTACACCCTGAAAGATCAATTCGATGCCATAGTAATTGATGAAGCCCAGGATTTTGAAGACAAGTGGTGTGACTGTATTAATTATTTTTACCGTAATCAGCAGGACCGCGTTATTTACATATTCTATGATGATAATCAGTCTATTTTCCGGAAGAACGAAACCCTTCCGGTTGTGGGCCTTTTGAATACCAGCCAGCTCGGGGATTATATCTTTCATTTGAAAAACAATGTCCGCAATACCTCTGCTATTCATCGGTTCGCCATAGCCAAAACAGGTTTGGGATCTACTGCCCAGCCGATGGATATCGAAGGCATTGATCCGGAGGAGTACACCTTTACTTCCAGGCAGGAAGCACGTGACCATGTTGCGGCAATAGCCCAGCAGCTTCTGGAAGACCACGGTTTGAACAGATCGGGGATAACAGTTCTTTCGAATGCGTCTTTCGAAACCTCCCTGTTCCGGGATTCAGGGATGCTTGCCGGGTATCGCCTGGAGCCCGAGATAAAAACACATTCAAAAGGGATACGGTACAGGACCATCAGCCAGTTCAAAGGCCTGGAATCGGATGTGGTTCTTCTCATCCTTGACTACACTTCAAGCGATGAGGAGGAGCATCATTCAATTACTCCGGAGCTCGTATATGTCGGCTGTACGCGGGCTAAATATGTTCTGTATGTGTTCAATATCATGCCGGGTAAATAAATACCTGTCGTTCTGTTCTATCAGCTGTCGTATCTACCTGGTACAGAATGGAACATGAAACTGTTTTTCCTTGCGCAGCCGAAAAAGGCGTGGTACTATATTCCCGCAAAGGAGGTGCTCCACAGCTGTGCCTTTTGGGTTGCTGTTGTGGGGGTATCAATTGCTGCTGATATGTACTGATATGTGCATATCAGTTTTTTTTTGCCGTTACAACATATTGTGTTCCAAAAAGCTGAAATGCCCCGGCGGACCGATAATTATATGGTCGATGAGGGGTATGCCAATTATTTCTCCTGTTTCTTTCAGCCGCCGGGTTACTTCTTTGTCTTCCTTGCTTGGCTGCAGATTTCCGCTGGGGTGGTTGTGGCACACCAGAATGGAATGAATGCTTGAAGTAATTGCGCGTTCATAGACTTCCCGGGGATGTACTAATGATTTGTTCAGTATACCAATGGTAATTACATCCAGGTATTTCAATTCATGTGAACCGCTTAAGCCCGCAACAAGAAAATGCTCCTGCTTCTTGTTTCTGTAAGGGAGCAGGAACTGAAGTATATCTTCCGGTGTTTTAATGCAGATGTTCGGGGGAATCATCCGTCGTTTGGCAAGTTCAAAAGCGCAGACAATGATGCTTGCTTTTGCTTTACCCATTCCGGGTATGTCCTTGATGGTGTCAATGCCAGGCAGTCCTCCGTGGGTATCCATAAGCCGCAGTACGTCGGCAGCAAGCTGCCGGACATTCCGCCGGGAATTGCCAGAACCGATGATACCCTGTAAAAGTTCGTGGTCGCTTAAAGTCTGAAGGCCCCTGGCCATGAGTTTTTCCCTCGGCCGCATTTCCTGTACATTCATGAAAAAGAGAGACTGTGAACAGTGAAAGTGTGCTTTTAAAAACGCACCCAGTTTTCAAGCTGGTAATCGATGGCGGCTATCTCACGTCTGATATCTTCTTCCGATGGGCCTGTGCCTCCCATCAGGATGGTGCTGAAACCGAAAAGACCTGTTGCGGAAGCGCAGGAGATGGTAAGAACGTCAAGGAAATTTGCATAGTCCTTGTATTCGCCGGCTTTTTCCGAACCCGAAGCTGCCGCGTAATCGATATGGGCTTCGCGGCCAAGGTACGCGCATACGCCGGTCGCCACGCCCGAGGCCAGCGTTAAGCCGAGGGAAGTGAACGTCAGGATCTTCCTCCGGCCCTTCTTTGCTGTTACTTCCTGATATTCCGCCGCAAGGGTTTCCCTTTTTTGTGTGAGTGCTTCGTATTTTTGCATGGTCGAGACGCCCCGGATTTCCTCATTGCTTTCCGGGTTGAGTCTGGCCGGGTCCGATTCTGTGAAAGAGAGGAATAAAGGGGTAAGGGAAAAACCGAGCATACCTATACCCAGGGAAATATAGGACCCGTTGTCTAAAAATCTCCATGTATTCATGGCTTCGGCTGCCTTATCCGTCTGGTCGGCACCCAGATCCGCATAATCACGGTAATAGACGGAATCAGCCCAGATATTGAGTGAAACATACCCAAGAAGCCCTGCGATGCCGACAGCCGAGCTGATCATGGCGCCTTTGCGTATGTGTTTCCGGGAGTAGTATGGCACGCTGTAGGGTGTCTCTGATTCCGAAGAAGCAGTGTAGAGCCCGTGAAGACGTTCCTCCCGCAGATATGACAGAATTCTGGCCCGGGGGTACAACTCCTCGATGTCTGACGCCAGTATGGTATTGATGGTTTCTTCCAGGTTGATGAGAGTGACCGGATCATCGGAGGTCAGAAGTACCGTTTCGGTTTCATCCAGCAATAGTTCCGTTTGGGTGAAATCCGTCTGAGTCCAGCCGCTCATGGCTATACAGGCCAGCAAAGTGATGATAATGCCGGGATGATTCATAATTCGGCCTCCAGTTCTTCCAGTATTCTGATCCGTGCGCTGATTTCTTCGGCCGAATAGCCCGGATCGGCGTAGACCATCTTTCTTAATGATTGGATACTCCGGGTATATTCCTTGTTGAGTTCCTGGATGAGAGACAGGGCGAAGCAGCTCTTGTCGTAAAAATCAGGAACCGGATAGGTCGTAATCAACAGGGAGTATAGCGTGGCCGCCACGTCGTTATTTTCCTTGATTTCGTTTATCCTGGCCGTTTTATACAATACTCCAGGCAGGTAGGCGGAATAGGGGTAGGTATGCAGTATTCTGGAATAGAGATCAAGGGCCTCGTCGATACTCCCGGCGGTAAGCCTGGCTTCTGCTTCATTGTACAACGCCTGGCCCTTATAGGTGTCCTCGTAGCTGTTCAAGGGAAGGGACGTGACAGATGCGGTGAAGGTGCGCTGATGCAGCGCATAGCCTGTCCAGAAAGATCCGGCCGCAATACTCGAGGCGCCGCAGACGAATGTAAACGGCGACAGAAAGGCACTTTTTTCTACGGGAGAAAGGAGGTCGTGGGCGCCGCTCAAGAGGGTGAGAGTCGCGAATATCAGTGTGGCGCTTTTCGCCGCGATTTTTTGTGAATGAAAGGGATAGACAGGATCAAGCATTATTCTGCCTGATTCGTTAGAGATGTTCCATGTACCCTGGGGTATCATGAATCCGAAGGCACCGTCCTGGGCTGTTTGACCATTTACCGATACCGCTTTACCGGATAGGGGAATCTGAACAAACAGCGGTACCAGTGTCGCAGTATGTTGAATGACAGGAGCGTCGCCGATTTCTAAGGTCTGTACCGTTGATTCATATCCCTCGCGTTCGATCCTGACAGTATATACCCCGTCTTCAAGATTACGCAGCAGGAGGGGAGTTTTTTCCGGCAGTATGCGTCCGTTTATGGTGACACGGGCACCGAATGGTGTGCTGGTAATGAACAGGTGGCCCGTATCCTGGCCATACGCACCGCAGAGCATACATAAAAGAAACCACAGCGCGCATATCGGGTGTTTTTTATCCATCGTTCCCTCTTTTCTGGAGTATACCAAACCAGGCATGGTTTTGCAAAATAGAAAAACCCCCGATTAGCGGGGGCGGGTGTAATTATTGGTGATTCTGCCTTACAGTTCCGCAGCAAGTTTTTTTGCAATGACGCCTGTTTCGCTGCCGGGCTCTAATTCATTGGCAAGAAGGAACATGCTTCGTGCCTTTTGTGAATTACCCTGTCCTTGATAGGCTATTCCTGTGAGGAGTGCTATTGTTTGTTGTATCTCTACAGATGCTTTGTCCGGTTTGAAAGTTTCCAGCCACTGAATTGCATTGTCAAAGGCAAGTGATTCAATGAGCAGATTGCCTCTTAAAATATACAGTTCATTATAGAAATCCTGTGCGGTATCCGGCCGTATCTGGCTGAGTATTTTAAGTGCAGGACCGCTTTTTTCAAGCAGGGTATTTGTGTATCCAAGGTAAAAACGTGCTGTCTCCAATTCCTGTTCTTCTGAGAAATCCTGTGCATATGAAAGGGCCTGTCTGAAATCCTCTTCAGCGCCGGGGATATCAGCCTGTTCCAGTTTCATTTTGCCCGATTGAATGAATTCGGCTGATTCACTGGTCATCCACTCCAGATTCGGTTCTTCCGCAGCATCGGAAGCTCGGACACCCATTACGGCACTTTTGCCTGTCCGGGTGTTGCCGACCATGACTTTTAGTTTATGGGTAATCATAGACCCGACTTCGTTATTTCTGGCAGAAGGGAATTCAAGGTTTTTCAGCGAATAGATCCCGGCTTGTGAAAGAACAAGCCTTGTTGAACCCTTTGACAGTTCAACGATCGAGTCATTCCCGAGTTTCAAGGTGGCGCCGGAGTCTATGATATCGCCGGTAAACACTTCAAGCCAGGAACGGTCTTTTTGTATGTCGACTATTCCGTCTATGTAGTCGACGGTGTAGTCCTGGCTAAAAAGTGTAACCGCGCAAAAAAACAATCCAATTATTGTCACTTGTTTCAATTTTATCCCCCGTCAGGTACTGTCAATAATATATCACAGTCTTGTATGGACGGCAAAAATACTGCTGTTAAAATATCATGATGAAACCGTCTATGTTATTGACTCACCCCGCGCCATCAGAAGCTTACCTGACCTGATCATTTCAAGAACGCCGTAGTGATCGCACAGGCGGTGTACGGCATCGAGTTTTTCGCTTGAGCCGGACACCTGGAATACCATGGTGGTTTCACTTAAATCTACCACGTTGCCCTTGTACGCGGTGATGATCTGGATAAGCTCGGACCGGTTGGTGTCATTGCATTTCACCTTCAGGAGGGCAAGTTCTTTCTGAATGGTTGTTTCGTCGGTGTTATCCTTCGCGTGGATCACATCAACCAGTTTATTCAGCTGTTTCAGAATCTGGTCAAGGGTTTTCGTGTCTCCGGAAGCCACAATGTTCATCTGGCTGTACGCGGGGTCGTGGGCCTCTGACACCACAAGGGAGTCGATGTTGTAGCCTCTCCGGGCAAAGACCAGGGCTGTCCGTATTAACACCCCCGGTTTGTTCGCAACGTAAAGACTGATGGTATGACGTTTGTATTCTGCGCTCATGATTATCCCCCTTATTAGGTGCTGCCTGTAGGCTTTTCGAGTTTTTTCTTCGGCGGTTCCAGGATCATCTGGTCATGCGGAGCACCTGCAGGGATCATTGGAAACACGTTTTCTTCTTTTTCGACTTCCACATCGATCAGACAGGGACCGTCGTTATAGTCAAGCGCCGCCTTCAGGATACGGCGAACATCAGAGGAGCGCTTAATGCGGAATCCTTTGCACCCGTAACTTTCCGCTAGTTTGACGAAATTGGGATTGCCCACCAGATCAACTCCGGACAAACGATTATCGTAGAACATGTTTTGCCACTGACGAACCATGCCCAGATAGGCATTGTTGATCACCAGTATTTTGATCGGCAGTTTGTTAATGCATGCAGTCGCCAGTTCCATGACTGTCATCTGCAGTCCGCCGTCGCCTACAATGGCGATTACCGGCTTTTCCGGCTGTCCGAGCTGGGCTCCTATGGCGGCTGGAAGTCCGAAACCCATGGTTCCGGCGCCGCCCGATGAAATCCAGTGGAACCGGTCGTCAGTCAGATAAAACTGAGCCGCCCACATCTGGTGCTGGCCGACATCTGTGGTGACAACGGCTTTACCGTCAGTCAGCTTGTATATTTCATCGATTACATGCTGTGCTTTGAGTTTCCCTTCCTTTTTGTAGGTGATGGGAAAGTGTTTTTTCCATTTGGTAATACGGGAGAGCCATTCGGAGGTATCTCCTTTCTGTGCGATTGCTCCCAGGGCCTCGGTAATCTGTTTGGCATCGCCTACAATGGAATAATCTACCTGTACAACCTTGTTTATTTCCGCTGGATCAATGTCTATGTGAATTTTTACGGCATTGCTGCAAAATTCATCCAGCTTGCCGGTAATCCGGTCATCCCAGCGGGAGCCTATGGACATAATCAGGTCGCAATCAATGATGGCCTTGTTTGCATAAGCGGTTCCGTGCATTCCCAGCATGCCCAGACTCAAGGGATGGGTTTCAGGGAAACAGCCTTTACCCAGGAGGGTATTGGTAACCGGGATCTGGAGCTTTTCGGCCAGGTAGGTCACTGCTTTGGCGGCACCGGCGATGACAGCACCGTGGCCGACAAGCAGCAGGGGGCGTTTCGCTTCCGACAGTTTTACAGCGACTTCCTCAATGGTCTGTATGTCGCCCTCGTGGGGTACGTGATACCCGGGTAAATGAAAATCTTCGGTAGTCGCGGGATCTATCAACGCCGAGGACACATCCTTCGGCAGATCAATGAGGACAGGACCCGGCCTTCCGGTCTGGCAGAGGTAAAATGCCTCCCGGACTATTCTTGGAATATCCTTTGGGTCTTTGATCAGGTAGGAATGTTTGACGACAGGGTAAGATATCCCTGATACGTCAGCCTCCTGGAACGCATCGAGGCCCAGATTCGGAGTTGTGCTCTGTCCGCAAATGACCACCATTGGTATGGAATCCATATAGGCGGTAAAAATACCGGTGACCGTGTTCGTCGCTCCCGGCCCCGAGGTTACAAGTACCACCGCCGGTTTGCCAGTTGCTCTGGCATAGCCGTCGGCCATATGGGTAGCACCCTGTTCGTGGCGGGTGAGAATGAGTTTGCACGGAGAATCTACGAGGGCATCGAATACTGGAATCGCGGACCCGCCGGGATACCCGAAAATATACTCAACCCCTTCCTGTTGGATAATGTCAACAAGGACTTCAGCCCCTGTTCTTAGGTTTTTTTTCATGAAACCCCCGGAAATATATACAGATTACACGATTATACTGGGATATTTATGAAGGGTCAATAAAAATGTTTGTGAGGAGCAATAAAAAAGACAAAAAAAATGG
>JAFGQL010000127.1 GCA_016935695.1 Spirochaetales bacterium | reverse complement strand
TTGCGCTGCATGAAATCCTGATGATAGTCCTCTGCGGGGTAAAAAGCCTCAAAGGGTTCGAGCTGTGTAACAATCGGGTCCTCGTAGAATTCCGATGCCTCAAGGCGGGCAATATACTCCCGGGCCGTCTGTTCCTGGAGTCCATTCAGGTAAAACAGCGCTGAGCGGTACTGCGTTCCGGTATCGGGGCCCTGATAATTGAGCTGGGTGGGATCGTGGGCCGCGGTTAAAAAGACTTCCAGCAGGAACTCGAAGGAAACTACATTTGGGTTGAAACGGATGAGTACCGCTTCCGCGTGGCCTGTCAATCCTGTGCTCACCAGAGGGTATGCCGCTGTTACAGCTGTCCCCCCCGAGTAGCCCGATACCACCTCTTCCACTCCCTTTATCCCTTCGAAAAGTCCTTCCATTCCCCAGAAACAGCCGCCGGCAAAAACGGCGGTGCCCTCAATATCCGTGACAGCCAGAGGTTGATACCCTCCCTCCGGTACAGTCCGGTCCTTGGGTTCTCCCTGTCCCCGAGGGTAGAGGTTTACAAATGAAAGGAGCGGAACCAGGGTGAACATCAGGGCCAGCAGACCAGTGGGCAAGGTTTTCATTTCTGTTCAAACAACGGCAGGTACTCGCCGTAGCCCTCTTTTTCCAGGTCTTCCACGGGTATGAAGCGAAGAGATGCCGAATTAATGCAGTACCTCAGGCCGTCAGGGCCCGGTCCGTCGGGGAACACGTGGCCCAGGTGGGAGTCGGCGAACCGGCTCCGTACTTCTGTGCGCACCATGCCGAAGCTGCCATCGGTACGGGATTTGATATTTCCCTCGGCAAGGGGTTTTGTGAAACTGGGCCATCCGGTGCCGGAATCGAATTTGTCTTTTGAACTGAACAGCGGTTCTCCCGAGACGATGTCCACATAAATGCCTTCCTTGTGATTATCCCAGTAGGCATTGTTGAATGGCTGCTCCGTTGCCTCACACTGGGTCACTTCATACTGGAGCCTGTTCAGCTCGTTTTTCAGGACCGGTTCTTTGGGTTTAACATATTCCTCTTCCTCGAACCCCGGCGGGGGTACCGGTGCGGGAGTATCAGCATTGCCAATCATGTTATCCTCCTGGCCGCTCTGGTTCATGGTGCCGTTAGCCAAAAGAGCAGCGGTAAAAAAAAAGAATAAAACTGCGGTTCGTACCATAATGTACCTCCACATATCTACAAGGTAGATATATATGACTGTTACAGTCAAGAAAATACAGGGCGTCAATACGAAGCATTAAAAATTTACAAGAATGTACAGGCAGCCTCTGTATTCTACAATTATGTAAAAACCTGCACGAAAAAGAACACAGCCTGCCGGAAGAGAGAGGTATTTTAAAATTCTGGAGTAATTTTTCTATATCCTTTGATAGTAAAAGGTTATATCATGGTAATTGGCATGGGGAAGAGCTATGAGGCCTTTCTGTGCCAGTCGTCTGCTATTTTGGCACGCCATTTGCATTACACAGGCAGGTTCCATATCGGACCCTAATTTATATGTGAGGTGATTGTATGAATCTGCAAAAAAATCTGACAGTTTTAGTTGTACTTACATTTCTGGCCCTGTCTCTATCGGCTGAACCAATCGGTGCTGAGCTGGGAGTTGAGGCGTCTACCGGGGATGTTCTGGCTGATGGCGATTTCGCCCTCGGGCTTGCGCCCTGGCTGGGCTATACCTTCAAGTCGTTATATGTGGAAGCTGGCCTGGGGATTCCAGTGGTTCCCGACGCGACAGTCGAATCCGCCTACCTGACCGAAGAATATTCCCTCGAGGTTTCTGTGATAGCATTGACATTCGGAAACACCAACTCGTTTTATATTGATCCGGAAGGTGATGCAGACGGTACGTTGTATGTTATCGCCGGATACAGCCTGTTCAGTGTTGAACTGGATGCGCTGTATCTGCCGGACTTTGCCTTGTCGAGCATTCTGGCGTTTGACTACGAATATGATGTGGCACCGGGAACCATTGGTGCCGGAGTAGCTGCTAATTTTGCCCTGTATGAGGATTTTGAGGTTGGTGATCTTGAGTTGTATGTTTCCTATTCGGTACCTGCCGGTCCTGTAAGCCTGACATTCGAGGCAGATCCGGTAATTTATTCCCCGGCTGACGATCCTGAGTTTGGTTTATCGTTTCTTGTGTCAGCGGCATATGCATTTTAGGATTACGTGAAGTACCCCTGGTATTTAGTTGTGCATTTTTAAAAGTGGAATAAAAGTGAGGATACCGGCATGTGTAATTGCATGCCGGTTTTTTTTTGCGCTAATTATGGATGCTCCGGCTGTATCTATTTGCACGAAGGTGTGCTGATAGGTTACGCGCATAGCGCCTTTTCAATTGCCCGGCGCGGCCGTTTCGCGGTACAATCCAGCCTATGGCACAATTAGGTATAAAAGCCGGTCTGGATACCGAGGCGATCGCGCGGGAGTATGGGCCGTATATAACCTCCATCTGCAGAAGAATGATTTGGGATCAGGAACTTGCGAGGGATACAGCTCAGGATATATGGCTGGAAATAGTAAAAAGCCTCGGATCGTTTAACGGCCGATCGTCTTTTTCGACCTGGATGTATTCCATTGCGCGCAGAACAATTTCCCGAACACTCAAGAAAGACTATCTGCTTGATACGCGCCGGCTGTCCATGTATTTCAAAAGCAAGGACGAATCCGGTTTGCCGGAGATGATGGAAATTCCACAGGAGGATCACACCGCCTGGATAAAACTTCAGTGCAGCGACTGTATAAACGCCATGCTCCATTGCCTGGATACCGAATCGCGGCTGATTTATCTGCTTCGTAAACTTACAGAATTAAGCTATGGGGAAATCGCCCAAATAGTGGGTAAGAGGGAAGATGTAGTGAGACAGTCTTTTTCTAGAGGATCCCGCAAAATTACCAGATTTCTCGACGGTAACTGTTCGCTGTACAATTCAGGTGGAGACTGCCGCTGCAAAATGAGAAAGCCTATAGAAGAAAAAACAAAGAAAAAAGAGTTCGACGGAATAAGGGAATTTTCAAAGAAACTCATGTTTATGAAAAATATGGACATCTACGCTTCACTCGAAAAAAACTGGATATCCGTTGTCACAAACCCGTCGGAAGTCTCCACTAACTAACATATATACGCAAGGTTTAAGGAGACCATTATGATCACAAACGACATTGCCCCATGCGGAATTGCATGCATTCACTGCGAGCTCAATGAAAACAGCGGACTTACCCAGGTGTGGGAAAGGGTGGCAAAAGCCTACGGAAAAACCGTGGATGAAATCAAATGCAAAGGCTGCCGCTTACAGGACGGTTGCGTACTGACAGAAGACTGCCGGACCCTCTCCTGTGTGAAAGCACACGGCGTTGATTTTTGCAGTGAATGCGGGAACTTTCCCTGTGAAAATCTGCAACCTTCCGCTGACGGCGCCGAGCGGCTGCCCCATAATCTTAAGGTGTACAACCTATGCCTAATGAAAAAACTGGGAGCGGAAAAATTTCTAAAAGAGGACCGGCGGAACAGGCTCCGTTATTTCACCGGTAAAATGGTTATAGGCGCCGGCCCCCAGCTGGAAAAGTGATATTTTATATCTATTTTCTCCATAGGCAGAAACCCTGCGCCTCTGCTATATTGTACTTCTATGGGAAATCAAAAGAACGAAGCAGCCGGATACTTCTCGCCGATGGTGGATACGGCCTATCTTGTCTGCACCCGGGATCCGGGTGAACCGGAGGTAAGCTCCGAGTACAGCCTGAGGGAACTCGCAAGTCTTGTGGATACCATGGGATTCGAGGTCCTGGGATCGGCCATCGTCACCGTCAAGGCCGTCTCCCCCCGTTTTTACATCGGTTCGGGGCAGGCTGATGAAATAATCGACAAGGCCACGGACCTGGAAGTGGACTGTATCATTTTCGACGGCGATCTGTCTCCAAGCCAGCAGCGGAACTGGGAACAGGCCTCCGGAATATGCGTCATAGACCGCCAGGAGGTGATCCTGGATATTTTTGCCCGCCGGGCCAGCACCCGGGAAGCAACCCTTCAGGTGGCCTTAGCAAGAATGGAGTACTCCCTTCCCAGGCTTACCAGGGCCTGGACTCACCTTAGCCGTCAACGCGGCGGCAGCAAGGGCACCAGAGGGGAAGGGGAAACCCAGCTGGAGGTTGACAGGCGGATAGTACTGCGCAAGATTGCCAGACTAAAAAAGGAACTCATCCATGTGCGTTCAAACCGGGACACACTGCGTAAACATCGGCTTTCCAAACCGGTACCCACCGCGTCGATCGTGGGTTACACAAACGCGGGGAAGAGCTCCCTGCTTAAGTCCCTCTCCGGTGCCGACGTGTTCGTGGAGGACAAGCTGTTCGCTACCTTAGACCCGGTTACCAAACGCATCAAACTAAAAGGCGGCAACGAGCTCTTGCTGACAGATACCGTAGGTTTCATACGCAGGCTCCCCCATGACCTTGTGGACGCGTTCAAATCCACCCTGGAAGAAACCCTCTATGCCGATTTCCTCATTCATGTCCTTGATGCCTCAAGCCCGGAAGTTGAATCCCATTACCAGACCACCATGGGCGTATTAAAGGAACTGGGCGCGGGGGACAAGGAAATGATCGTCGTGTGCAATAAAATGGACCTCTGCGTAGACACCCACCACGCGGCGGCAATCCACGAAAAACATCCCGACGTTGTTTTTGTGTCGGTGCTTCAAGAAACAGGGTATGAGGACTTGTTTGCCAAAATAGAAGAGGTCCTGTACAAGACCAGCCCCACCTCCCTGTTCAGGATTCCCTCGGCCCGCCATGATCTGGCGGCGCTGGTGCACCGGACGGGGAAAGTGCTCAAGGAAAGCTATCATGACGATCTTATTGAGATAAACGCCTACGTACCGCCAAAAACCATGGGGCTGTTAAAAGATTACAGAATCAGCCCGGATGCATAACGCGGGTTAAAGAAATCCTAGAATAAAAAAAACCGGCCAACGGAGGCCGGTTTGTGCATTTATAATAAAAACTATTGTGTAATGCCTCTGATTTCATAGTCACTTATGCCGTAATTGTAAATATTATCTATATACCATGTAGTGGTAAGCCCGTTTTTCTCGGCGACCATCTCGAACCGCATATGTATGTCCCCTAACGAATTGTTCACAGTCACATCGGCATTGTCATTACTGATCGAATTGATGGAAAGGGTAAAATCCCTGTTTGCAAGGCTCCAGATACTGCCTGTATCCCAATAGCTAGTGTCTTGCAGATTCTCGTATTCGCTTGTTGCGGTTGAACTGAAATTGTTCCAGATGCCGGTCCTGTCGCTGCTGTTCAGGTCGGTCTCAAAGGCCGCGATACGCCCGGGTATGTCCACATCGGTTATTTCGCAGCCTGTCAGGAAGAGGGCTGCGGCGACGGCAATAAGAATGATTGTTTTTTTCATTGGTTGCTCCTTTTGGTGTTGTGTATCAGACATCGTTTTCTGTAAGGTACGGTCCTAGTGTATCCCAGAACTCGCCGATAATCCGCTGGTATTCGTCCAGATAGTCCTTGAATACGTCAACCTCCGGATCGGCAAGGTATTTTGTTTTCATTACCAGGTAGGTTTTTGTCAATGCGTGGCGCTTGAGGTTATAGGCCGAAAGGCTCCAGTAGCGCAGGTTCAGATAGGCTTTACCGATATTGCTTTCCAGGGGCATGACCTGGGTTGTATAAAATTCCTGGCCCTTTTCCTTTCCCTCGTCTCTCTGGATCTCTTTCAGCTCCGCCCGTTTGACGTCCAGGTTCTTGAGCTGTTGTTCTCTTGTGTCGGCAAGCTCAAGGACTTCCCGGTAGTAGCCTTTCAGGCGGGTTTCCAGCCCCTCCAGAACCTCCATGGGGTTTTCCAGAAACTCGGCCATTTTCTGGTCTGCCCATTCCTTGTGGTTAAGCGGCCGGCCTAACAGGGAAAACTTGTCGCCTGGGGTTTTTCCCGGTTCCACGGCAACCCCTTCGTCGGCGGTGAGGCTCACGGTGGCCCCTTCGGCAGAGACGGCCACTTCCCCCGAGGTTACGGCAATCAGGGTGGAGCCTTCCGGGGCTGTCCAGACGGTGAACTCGGTTCCCCTCACTCCTGCGACCATGCTGGGGGTGCGTATCTGGGGTTCCCGGCCCAGGAGTCTCCCGAATTTGAACCGGACGCTTCCCACGGCGGCGGCCATGGCGGTTTCCTTGCCCTTGTCGGTTTCCAGTTCCTGAAGGACGAATACCGTGTCGGGGGCTACGGTGATGGTGAGGGCGTCTTCCCGTTCCAAGGTGGCCGTGCCGTCGGAACCGGTGATGACGCTGTCGCCGGTGCTGATTTCATCACCGATGAACGCCTCGACGGGCGCGCCTTTTCCTGTTTTTACGTCGACCCATCCGTCGACAAAGGTAAGGGTGCCGACGGTTTCAGCCTGTAGAGCGGACAATGCCATCGTCATCAGGCATAAAGTGATCCTTGAATTTTTCATACGTCCTCCGCGTCGGTATCCGGCCCGGTGATGCCGTAAAGTTTTATGCCTTCATCGCCCTTGGCGATCAGAAGATACACCGGTCCTTTCGGATGATCAGCTTTATATACGAGGCGTTCGGCCGGATAGAGGCTGTTTATGAACGTTTTGGTTTCGATGGTCGTGTTTTCCACCGCCTCGGACAGCGGTGCTTCCGTGAGGGCGTCTTCCGGCAGGGGGCCTATGCTGTCTATGAGATCATAAAGATAAGCGGCTGCATCTGCGGGAGATGTGACCAGAAGGTCGTCGACCAGAAAGGGAAGGGCGATGATCTCCTGCATCTTTTCCGGGTTGCCTGAGTTGATGACCAATACCATGTAGCTGCCCTGCCGCTGCCCCATGGCAGTGACACAGGATGAAAGCATAACGGCTAACAGGACTGTCAAGAGAAGGGCCCGGCTTACCAATGCCGTCCGCAGCCGTGTGTGCGCTGCTGTATGCAGGGGATATATGTCCATTTTTTTACCCACTTGTTCACCTCTTTATTACAACAAAAAAAAGTTTTTCTATCGCCACTGTATGGTTTATCGTGCGTGCGCTGCTTATACTCTACATCGATAGGGACAGGATTTCAAGAAACACCCATATATTGAACCGTGATTGGTAGTGCTTTTCCCGGCTTTCTCCTATAATGCTGTGCAGGGAGCGAGAGGGTATGAAATTAGGTGATGTCGTAAAGCTGTTAGGCTGTTCTGTGCATAACGAACCTCCGGGATGGCAGGAAAGGGAGGCCGGTGCGGTGTTCGCGGGAGACCTGATGAGCGATGTACTGGTACACGAAGGAGAAGCCACCCTTCTGCTTACCGCCCTCAATTCCGACCAGGTTATACGGACCGCCGACATTGTCGATGCCTGCGGTGTCATCCTGGTGAACAATAAAATTCCCCAGAAATCCATTATCGCCCTTGCCGCGGAGACTGGCATGCCCCTGTTTTCTTCACCCTTGTCCCTGTACCGCTGCTGTGCGGATTTGGGTAATGCCGGGAGCGGGGATTAAGCGTTTATGGGCAAAGCCATCAGTCTGAACTCCCAGAACCTTCCGACAGTCCTCCTGGACCTCATTTTCAAGCTCAAAATCAAGGATGTCATGAGCAAGGATGTGGTCACCGGGACAAAACAGGAATCCCTTCGCACCATTCAGCAGCGGATGAAACTGCGGGGGATTACCGGAGTCCCCATTGTCGATGGTCCCCGGCTTATTGGCATAATAAGCATAGATGATATTCTGAACGCCTTTGACCAGGGTCACATTGATGATCCTGCCGAGGATCACATGACCAGAAACATCATCGTGCTGGAAGACGACATGCCCCTGTCTTTTGCCATTTCCTATTTCAATAAACACGGCTTCGGGCGTTTTCCCGTACTGGATAAAAAGAGGTGCCTTGTCGGCATCATTACCAACAGGGACATAAATACCTCCCTTCTTATCGAGGTGAACCGTATTGTGGAGCAGCTGGAAGGGGAGAGGGAGCACACCCAGGTGACGTTGGAGGGCGAACACTCCAAACAATTCCCCGTAAAAAAACACGATTTTGAACATGCCGGCAAGGCCTCGACAGAGATTAAGAAGTTTCTAAAGGAGCGGCAGATCCATCCTACGCTTATCCGCAGAATCGCTGTTGCTTCCTACGAAATGGAAATGAATCTGGTGGTCCATTCCGACGGCGGGAGGCTTTTGTTTACCATGAACGGCGAGCGGATCGAGATTTCCGCCGTCGATCAGGGACCGGGCATCCCCGATGTGGACAAGGCCCTGGAAGTGGGGTTTTCCACTGCGAATGAGTGGATACGCTCACTTGGATTTGGAGCTGGAATGGGCCTTCCCAATATAAAGCGGGTAAGCGACGAGTTTTCGATCGCGTCGGACAAGGGCACAACGGTCCGGTCTGTCATATTTCTTGGAGACGAATAAATGAACGAGAATGATTTTACAAAACAGTTGGGCTACACCCTGATAGGCGAAGGCGACGGCGGCGGCATTACCGCAGCCTACACCTCCGATCTGTTGAGCGATGTGATGGGCAATGCTCCCGGCGACTCGGTGTTGATTACCATTCAGGCCCACAAGAACACGGTAGCGGTGGCAGATCTGACCGGGGTAAAGGCCATCATCCTGTGTAACGACCGCAGTCCCGATCAGGGCATGATCGATGCGGCCAAAGAAGCGGGAATAGGTCTTTATGTTTCCTCTGACGACCAGTTCACAGTTTCCTGCGCCGTGGGTAAGCTGCTGGCATCCTGAAGGTAATGAAGGTAAACAAGCTTGAAATATCGGTGCGATCTGCACATTCATACCTGTCTGTCCCCCTGCGGCAGTCTGGATTCCTCACCCCTGGCAGTTGTCTCTGCCGCGGCTGAAAAAGGCCTGAAGGTTATTGCTGTCTGCGACCACAATTCGGCCCTGAACTGTAAAACGGCCATGAAAGCGGGAAAACTCATGGATATTCTGGTTATTCCCGGGATTGAAGTAGCAACCCGGGATGAAGCTCACATCCTTGCCCTGTTTCCATCGTTGGGGCCGGCCCTGGAACTGGGCGCCGAACTCTACCGCCTGCTTCCGCCTGTTCCCGCCGGAAACGGCCAGGGTACTCAGGAGCTGGACCAGGTTTTTGTGGACCTGAAGGGGGTCATCCTGGGTGAGGTGGATAAATTCCTGGCCGCCGGCGCGGATATCGGTATAGAAGAGGTTGTCGATTTCGTCCACAAGGCCGGCGGGCTGGTCATTCCCGCCCACATCGACAGACCCGTATTCAGTGTCATATCCCAGCTTGGCTTTCTGCCTGACCTGCCCTTTGACGCGGTAGAGATTGCCGGTATAAAAGG
>JAFGQL010000017.1 GCA_016935695.1 Spirochaetales bacterium | reverse complement strand
GGCGTGTCATCAACAACCCCTCTTGGCGGGAAAATCCCGGAATCGGCAGCAAAGTTCGTTGCAAATTCGGGAATAGTTGCCGGGAAACGCTGTTTTGCCTTTGTGTTGAAAACAGGCATCCGTACCGGCGCTACTCTTTCAAAAATGATGGCGGCCATGGAACATGAAGGCATGTTTCTGAAGTACTCGCATGTGCTTTCAAGTAATGCCGAGGCTGTAGCCGTCGGTAAACGTCTGCATGTTCAATAATCCTGTAACCCAGAAATCACAAGGAGGGCCTGTGAAAAAGCTATACGCATGTTGTACCGTTTTATTTACAGCCGTTGTATTACAGGCCGCGCCCATAGACAGTCCTGCCGCTTCCGTGCATCTGATAAAGACAGAACTTGTCACCCGCGAACAGCTGCAGACAAGGACTTATGAGATAGAGCAGCTGCGTATCCAATCGGGTTTGCCTACGGGTCCTCAAACCAAAGAGCAGGTCCTTGACGCAATGATTGCAGAAATTCTCCTTAAGCAGGCTGCAGAAAGGGAAAATATAAGCGTCAGCCAGGCGGAATTGTCAAGGCTTTTGGCAGAACAAAAAAAAGGAATTGAACAGCAGCTGCGGGCCGCAGGTCAGCTTCAGGAAGGGGCCATACTCACGGATACCCGGTTTCGCGAGCTGATCACACAAACCACTGGACTTTCCTATGATGATTTCATGGGGGAACTGGAATTTCAGCTTTTACAGCAGAAATTCATATCCCAGACAAAGCGTGAGATGTTTGAACGCATCAGTGATCCCAGCGAGCAGGAAATAGAAGAACAGTACATTCTGTATCAGGATAAGTTTACCAATCCGAAAATGGTGCGTTTTCAGCAGATATTCTTTTCTACAATTAATCTGGATGCCGCAGAAAAAGCAAAAGCACTTGAACGTGCGGAAGAAGCTTACAGGAAGCTGAAACAGGGGGAAGCCTTTGACGCTCTTGTCAGCCAGTATACAGATGATCCCAAGGGACGATACAACGGCGGCGACTACGGATATCTGCCGGTAACAGATGAGCGGGCCCGGGCATACTTCGGTGCTGGTTTTTTTAATGCATTGTTCAAACTGGATCAGGGAGATATTTCAACGGTGCTTTCTTCAAACATGGGGTACCATATAGTCAGGATCACGGAAAAGCGAGATCCCGCATTTCTCGGGCTTGACGATCCCATGTCGCCGACAAATCCGACTACTGTCCGCCAGTTCATTACCGCAGGGATCATGCAGAAAAAACAGCAGGATGCATTGCAGAAGGCTTTCTCCGAGGTCATAACAGAGCTGACCGAAGAAGCCACCATCCGTAAATTCTAGGACAAGATCAATGGGATCCAGAAGAAAAGGGCGTATTCTTGCTTTTCAGGGCATGTTCAGCTATGAAATGAATCCAGCCCAGACAGATGTTCTGGCTTTTAACTGGCTGGAAGACGAACGAAAAAACACATATGACGAACAAACATTGGTCTTCGCCTCATTGTTATTGAAAGGGACCCTTGATCATGTGCAGGAGATTGACGGCATAATCCGCAGTCATCTGGAGCACTGGGATTTTAGCAGGCTGAATAAAGTCGATCTTGCGGTATTGCGTATAAGTGTGTATTCTCTTTTATATCAAAGGGAAATTCCATCCACCGTAACAATAAATGAGGCTATCAGCATCTCAAAACTATACGGTACCGATGAATCGTACCGGTTCATAAACGGAGTTCTGGACAGCGTAAAGAAAAGCAGCAGTGAAACGAAAAACGCGTAATGGGCTTATTATTATACTTTTTCTCATTGTCTTTTTTCTTTCCATTTTTGTTGCTGTGTTTTCCTATCTGGACCGTAAAGAAACAGAGCGGGTATTCAATATTGAGCTCTCTCTATTTGACCGGGCATTGGGGGTGGAAACACCTGAGCTCATGAGGCGTTCTTTGGAAAGCCTTTTTCAAGCGGCCGATACCCCGGGTGCATGGCTGAGGTTGATCAAACGCGGCTATGCCTACGGTTCGGTTTATGGTGATTATTCACTGTATATGGACTCCGCCCTTCTTGCTTCTTCCCGGTTTTCGAAGAACCGCACTCTTTCCATATTTCTGTTTGATGCCTTGTATATAAATGATCGTATCCCGGAATTCCTGGAAACCCTCAGACGCCGCGGTATGCCGGAGCAATCGGATGAACTCGTTACCCTGGCATATATGAAAGCAGATGAGTCATTAAGGTCCCAATTTCCTGAAGGTATTTCTTACCGGTCCGTCATTGATCATCCGAACGAGGAGTCATTAGGCGGGGCTTTCGACAAAACCGAGGATGTACGTTTTCTGGTTGATATGTCGATCATAAGAGCGGTAGAAGGGAGAATTTCCGAAAGCGTTCAGGGAATTCCATATACAGTGGTTCGGCAATTCCCCCAATTGTATGCCGTTCTTGCTTTTGACCGGGGTGATTATGATCAGGCAATGTCCCTGATAAGTTCTTTTAACCCGGACAATATCGGAATCTCCGGATATTTCTCTCATCTTTTTTACGATGCGCTGTTTTTATCCGCCGGAAAAATCAACAGGGAAAGAGCATACGAAGGGTACCTGCAGCTCGCTATGGAGGGGAACGACTGGAGGCCAATCCTGAATGTGCTGCTTTACCGGGGTCATGGCGGATATCCGGCACTGATGGAGACAGCCCGAAATTCATTCATGGATGTACCTGAGGTGTGCCGCTTTCTCGGAGATGTGTGGTACACCGAAGGCCGCACAGAAGAAAGCAAAGCCTGTTACCGTCAGCTTATACAAAAACGTCCGGATATTATCGAGGCACATTTAAGGCTGAGTGAATTGGACCAGGGATACGTGACCCAGGGAATGCTCAAGGAAATACTATGGGATATGTATTATGAAACAAACACTGATGACGATACACGGGTAAAAGTCAATGCACAATGTTACCTCCTCTGGTTGGCTATCGGTACCCAGGATAAAGGAATAATCGGTTTTTTTTCCGGCCAGACAGAAGCCCACCACCCGGGTAACCTCCTTCTTGGTTTGTGGGACCTGTTGCACAATAGTCCCGCGGGATGTTTGGACCGGCTCGGCACCTATAAAGGACCCCATCAGTGGTACAGTCTGTATCTTCAGGGGACCGCCTGTCTTGCTCTGGGAATATACGATCGCGGGTTGGACTATTTTGAAAAGGCTGTTTTGCTGGACGGCGCCGACCGGCAGGCAGTTGTCATGAAAAAAGCCCAGTGTCTGTACTTCGCAGGGGAGTTCAGGGATGCCGTAAATGTCCTTAAGAACGGGGAATTTTCCGGTGAGTATGTTCAACGGGCGCATAATCTTGAAAGAAAAATTTTGGAGAAATTATGATAAAGCTGAAGAGTATTGAAGAAATTGGCAAAATCCGGGAATCCTGCCAGATGTTGTCCGAGACCTACAGGGCGCTGATTCCCATGGTTTCGCCGGGAATTTCAACAGGGGAGCTTGATCGGTTTGCCAATTCCTACATCAGGAAACTTGGAGGAAAACCCGCCTTTTTGGGCTATATGGGGTATCCGGCTGCGTTATGTACCTCTGTAAATGAGGAAATAATTCACGGTATTCCGGGCAAACGGATTTTAAAAGAGGGAGATATTGTAAGTCTTGATCTTGGCATTAATCTAGACGGGTATTTTTCAGACCGGGCGGTAACAGTACCGGTGGGTACTGTTTCCCAGGAGCTCACCAGATTACTCAAGGTGACAGAAGAGTGTTTGTTTTTGGCTATCGAACAGGCAGTATGCCATAATCGCATTAAAGACATTTCCCAGGCGGTCTTCGGTCATGCCAAACAACACGGTTATGGTGTTGTCAGGGAATACTGCGGCCACGGGGTGGGTTTTGCACCTCATGAGGACCCCCAGGTTCCGAATTATGTCGGCAGGGGGCCGAATCCACGGCTAAAAGCCGGCATGGTGATAGCCATCGAACCAATGATCAATATGGGCGGTGATGAAATTGAAACTCTATCTGATGAATGGACGGTAATTACTGCCGATTTCAAGCCTTCTGCCCATTTTGAGCATACTGTGGCAGTGTTCGAAGACCACACGGAAATCCTTACTCTGTAACCCGGGGTTCACATTATGTATTTTTCTCGCGGCCGCAAGTTTCTCCGGTTGATAAAATAGACAAAAAGCACGACAATATAAAGGAGTATCTTAGCTTTCGTTCATGCAAGATGCTCCTTTTTTGCTATTACATCTCAAGGAGCGTTGCAGTACCGTGAAAAAAACAGTATTTCTTCTGCTGTTATCTATGGTGACAGCTTCCTGTGTTTCTCCCATCCTTAATCTTGAATCGTCGTTCAGAAAAGTTGCCCGGGATGTTATACCCAGTGTGGTCCAGGTAACCGTTGTTGATATTACCACTCAAAAGCTGCCGAAAGGTGGTCAGGGTCCGTGGGATTTTTTCTTTCCTAATCCGGAAGAGGACTCTCCTTCGGAAAAGGAATTCCGCATGCAGGGCCTCGGTTCGGGAGTCATTATAAGCCGCAGCGGATCTTCTTACTTTGTCCTGACCAATAACCATGTGATCGGCGAAGGCGACGAGATTACCGTAACCCTTCATGATAAACGGATGTATCCGGCTGTTGTTGTCGGTACTGATCCGCGTCGAGATGTAGCTCTTGTTTCGTTTGAAACAGAAGACAGGGACATTGTCGTGGCCCGGGCGGGTAATTCGGAAGAAATACAGGTGGGTGACTGGGTCGTGGCTATCGGAAATCCCTACGGGCTGGACAGTACTGTTACCTCTGGTATTGTCAGCGGACTGCACCGCTCTGGCCCTACCGATGTCGCTGACTTTATACAAACAGATGCTTCCATCAACCAGGGAAACTCCGGCGGTGCACTGGTCAACCTGAAAGGAGAAGTAGTAGGCATAAATTCGTGGATACAAACTCCAACGGGAGGAAGTATCGGCCTGGGGTTCGCTATCCCGATAAACAGTGCTATGAAAGCGGCTGAAGACTTCAAAACCTACGGCGAGCCCCGTTACGGCTGGCTTGGCGTTACCCTTACCGATCCTTCTGCTGCTATGTCGGCTTCCGGCAATGCTCAGACGCGTACCGGTGCTTTCATAACGAATGTCTACCGGAATTCACCGGGCTACGCCTATGGTCTTCGCCCCGGTGATTTGATTACCGGTGTTAACAATAAAGCGGTAAAAAATGTTGACCACCTGATTTACCTTCTTGGTGAAGTATCAGTGGATAAGGAAGTGGAAATCGAGTACTACCGTATCAATGAGCGCGCAGTGGTTGCGGTACGGCTGGAACTGAGGAAGTCCGACACAGAGATACGTGAAATGTATCTTGATGTATGGCCCGGGTTCAGTGTGTTTCCTCTCAGCGATGATATTCGCGAAAAACTTTCTCTTGCAAGTGATGAAAGCGGTGTTCTTATCATACGCGTAGAGGAGCGGACTCAGGCCGATAAGGCCGGAATAGCGACAGGGGACGTCATCCGGCAGATAAACGGCGAGCCTGTCATGAGTGTTGCCGATTTTTACAGGAGTATTAATGACGAAGGTGACTCGTACGTGTTTTCACTCATCAGGGAAGGGGAACAGATGGAGCTGAAGATTATCCGTGATAACAAGGAAGGAGAACTGTGAATAAGGAATTTCTTCCCTATGATACCGTCCGTGACAACGGGATCCGCCTTGCCTATCAGATATATAAAGAAGGCTTCGTGCCGGATATTATCTATGTTTCATTGCGCGGCGGAGCCTATATTGGAAATGTCATCAGTGAGTTTTTCAAGGTGGTTCGCCGGGGTCAGCGCCCCTGTTTTTATGCGGCGGTGGTCGCCCGGTCATATACAGATATTCGTCAAAATGACAAGGTCATGGTCGATGGATGGACATATTCGCCTGAGCATCTGCGGACCGGCGACAAAATCCTTCTTGTCGATGATATTTTCGATTCCGGAAAGACCCTCAATTATTTAGCGGAAATCATTATCAGTAAAGGGATACCCAGGGAAGATCTGAAAGTCGCGGTACATGATTATAAGGTTTTTGAATACCTGCCGGACCATGTGAACCAGCCTATACATCCGGATTATTACTGCAGAAAACATATCATTCGCAGCCCTTTGGAGGATGTATGGATTCATTACATGAGTCATGAGCTGATCGGGCTCACCCTCACGGAGGAAGAGGAACACTATGATAAGTGTGATCCGCTTCTTCATGATGCGTTACGCAGTATACTTTCTTAAAATCAGGGAAGAGAAATAAAACATGAAAAAAACAGCATATGTAGCATTGGTAGGTAGTATGGCAGCACTGTTGTTCTGTGAACCTTTGCCGGTCATACCACCCGGGGCGTATGGCCATGATGTGGTAGTTGATATGCACACATCAGGAGACGCAGACCTGCAGTATTCATTCGGGACTTCAACCGACTACATGCCCTTGGTTTTTCCGTTAACCCTTACTGCAGTAGAAGGGGAAGAGCGCGAATACACGATGAACGTGGTGGAAAAAACCGGTTCAGGACCGGGGAACGTGTATACATACAGCTATATCATTGACAAACGCCCTCCTGCTGTTCCTGCTGTCAGTGTATCCCAGGGCCTGTATGAAGGCCGCTTATCTGTGTCTTTTTCAAACCAGGAGGAAGAAATTTTCTTCAGTCTGAACGGTTCAGCATTTTCCCGATGGCAGAGCAAACCCCTCATACTTGAGCCAGGTCCTGATTATATTACGAGGCATGTCATCGCCACGTATGCCAGGGATGGATCCGGTAATCTTTCCGAATCGGCGGTATATACATATCACTTAAAAAATACCGGCGGTCTGACAATGTCGGCACCGGTAACCATCCACAGCCCCCAGGCCGGGGTATTCGCAAATGACCAGTATCTTGTAGTGGAAAAACAGAAAGATATCAGGGTGTATTACACTACCGATGGAACACCCCCCGGCCAGGATGATCCGGAATATACTGGTCCCGTTATCCTGCAAAAAGACGGCCAGGTTACTGTTTCTGTTGCCGCGTATAACAGTGCCGGCAAGCGGGAATACGATACTCAAATCCGTTACACCGTTTCACGATCCGAAGGCCGGATGGTTTCACGGGGGTCCGGTCTTTACGATACAGGCCTCCATATCGAGGCTATGGAAAAAAACCTTGTGTATACACTGGATGATACAAGACCTACCAAAGAATCCATTGTATTTAATCAATCCTTACGTTTATCAAGCGTTCAGAAAGGAACTGTCCTGTATACCCTTCAGGTAGCTCCAATGGTAAATGGCGAAGTCCTTGATATTGTATTTCGTTACGTGTATGTCATAGATAACAGTATCCCCCGTGAGCCAAAGTTTATTGTTAATGCCGTACTTCCTTTGAATAAACCGGCAACTCTTTCCATGCTTGGCGACAGGGCCGCTCATCTCCATTACACCCTTGACGGTTCTACTCCCGGTCAGGATTCCCCACGTTACACAGGTCCGATAGAGTTGTCTGTTGATGGTGAACAGGGTAGCCATTTTGTCCGGGGTGTTGCTTTTGATGTTCATGGGAAAAAATCAGGCGAGGCTTCGATGGTCATCCCCTATGACACCAAACCGCCTGCGCCGCCTGTGGTTCAGGCGGAAAAGATACCCGGTGGTTATGTTGTGAAAGCAGACGATGTTTTTGGGACACGAACCGTATTTGAAGCCGTCTGGAATACCGACGAGATTCCGTCACCGACACTGCAGTCTCCTGTGTGGACAGGTGATGACAGCGTACGTCTTCCCCATGGTATGGAAGGCACCGCAATGTTTGTTTTTATGCGTTTTGATGAAGCGGGAAACGGGTCTGAAAAGATTGAATTGCCGTTGTACATCAATAATGCCCGGTATCCTGAACCTGTGGTGCTGTTCGAAGACGGTATGTGTTCCATCTCCGGTGAGGGCAATATCCGCTATGCTGTATTTGACGGACTGCGTAATTCAGTGGTTGGTGAACCGCTATTGGCCGAGTATTCTCAACCCTTCAAGATAGAGTGTCCGGAGGGTTCGCTGGTAGAAAAGACCATTGCCGCATATTCCCATAACGGCGAGGGGAAAGTATCAAATATTGTTGTCGAGCATATTGTGATAGACCGCCGGATACCGGTCGTCCCTGAAATAATGAATATCCAGAATCACATGGTCTATACCACATCACCTATACGTCTGAAGCCGGGGCCGAAGGACCGGGATATTTCTCTTCATTATTCGTTTTCCAGGGATGGGTCGGAACCTGAAGATCCGACTTCTAAAAGTCCACAAATTGAGAATCTGCTCATTGAAACCGAGGAAGGTCAGGAAGTCTATTACCGGGTCAAGATACTGCCTTTGAACAGCCGTACAGGACGCACAGGGGCTGTGAAAGAGCTGCTTTTCGCGGTAGACAGGAAGATGCCTGTGTTGCCCGGTGTCACCGGTTTTACTGAAGGCGCGGTATACAACAGCAAAGTAGGCATTACCCTTACGGGTATCGAAGACGGTTCAACAGGTTATCTGTCCATTACTACCGATGGTTCCGAACCCGGAGATCCTGCGGTATTCGGGGTTCCCTACAGTGATACAGTCTATCTTTATCCGGCAGATGAATCGGAGAAACCAGTCCGGCTTCGTGTCGGGGTCCGTGATCAGGCCGGCAATTCGGTGAATGATCCTCACGAATACCGGTTTACATTCGATAAAATTCCACCTCAGTCCCCTGTGGTTGAAGGGCTTCCTCCCGGCGGCGTCAGCGTAAAACCGCTGACATTACGCATAAGCTCGCCCGATGCCGGGGTCCTGTATTATCGGATAGCAAGGGAGGACGATTTCTCACGATCAGAATCCCGGCAGTTTATTGAATATGCTTCTCCTGTATTTGTCGATGGCGCCGCCGGAGAAAAGATCTTGTATTTCCTGGAAGTTCATGCGCAAGACGCAGTCGGAAACAGTGCGAGCCAACCTTACCGGTACTCGTTTGTCATTGACAGAAGTGTCCCGAAGGAAGCTCCAGCGCCTGTGTTTACCAGGACCGGTAGTGCTTATATTGCGGAGTGGCAACCAGGTGTGAGTGTTGAATACTCCCTGGACGGCAGTACATTTTCTTTATTCACCGGACCTGTCCTTATAGACGGAACTGTCGGGCGGCTTAAGTACCGTCTTGCCGGTTCGGACCATGTACAGGAATATGATGTTCCCCGTATCATAGAGCTTCCCTCGCAATTTTTTACCGGCGTGGAAAACGGCAGCAGGCTGGCCGGTCAGGTTACTGTTCAGCCCCGTTATTCCGGCGGCATCATACGTTATGAAGTCAGCATTGACAGCCCTTCGTCTGTATCCTCCTTTTCCCCGGTTTTTGAAGAAAACCTCAGCTTCGATGTGCCCTCCGGATTAACAAGGCGGTATTACTTGAATTACCGTTATTATGAAACGAAAGACGATCTGACAGGTTTTGCATTACCGCCGCTCAGTTTTACAATAGACAAAAGTCCCCCTCCTGTTCCCGGTGTCAGGGAGAGTATCGAAGGAACCGGGAACAAGGCGCAAAAGGTCATTCAACTGTACGGAGAAGGGAACATTTTCTATCGTTTTGCCGCGCAGGGGAGGGAAGACCCGTTTCTTCCTTACCGCGATGTTATCCGCCTCAGTTCTAAAGGAAGGGAATACGAGACCTACCTTCTGCAGGCATACGCAGAAGACACTCTTGGGAACAGAAGCCCGGTACATGAGTGGGAACTGATTATTGACCAGGATATTGTATATGTTTCGCCGGACGGAAATGACTATTACGACGGCAGCCGTTTACGGCCCGTCAAGACTCTGGAAAAGGCCGTTAGCCTGGCCCGCGAACAAAAGCGTACGACGCTGTATGTTTACCCGGGGGAATATACAATCAACCGTCCCCTGGTCCTTGATTCACTGCATATAGTCGGGTCATATGGAGGAAACGGAACAAGCGTCATAAAGACAGGGGAGTATTTTTCCACGGATTACGCTTTGGCGCTTGTGTCTGGCGGAAAAGCAAACATTTCCAACATTGCATTTTCTAATGATTCACAGCAGGTTCGCAGCATATTGTTTTCAAAAGGAGAGCTGACTCTCACCGGTTGTACAGTACCAGAACCAGGCGGTACCGAATACCTGATTGTGCAGGAAAGCGGAAATATCCGTATGGATGCCATGCAGCTGTCTACCACCGGAAACAAGGGAATATTCAGGCAAAACGGCGGTACCGCGGAG
>JAFGQL010000126.1 GCA_016935695.1 Spirochaetales bacterium | reverse complement strand
TGATATTGACGGCGGCAAGGGACGCCCTGTTAAAACCGGCGTTCGAATGACCAGCTTAAGGGCTCGAAATAACGCCGCCAGAAGGAGAACGCCTCGGGGTTTGTGGTTTCGCAGTCCACCGATACCAGTGTTTTTCCCCTTGTTTCGGCTTCATCGCAGATCCATGACAGAAGGGATGAGGCAGTGCCTCTGCGGCGGTAGCCGGGCAGGACAAACATACCGTTTATGGCCAGGGTCCCGGTATCATGTACCGTAAAGGTTACATCGAACTGGGGTTCCTCGGCCTTGATGAAGCCCACCGCAAGGGAGTTGTCGAACGCCAGACAGGCGGCTGTGTCAGGCTGTTTAAGCCATTGCTCCCATTCGTCGGCGGACATTCCCTTTGGGTCGGGCATCATGACCGGTGCGTTCCCGATGTGGAGGGCAAGAAGGTCGTTCAGTGCCGCCAGGGTTTCTGCATCCCCCGGGGCGGCCCGCCTGAGCTGTATGCTGCCGCCGGACGGGTTCATCGACCGGTTTTTCTGCAGTACCGTCAGGGGCTGGGCGGCATCCAGGACAATGGTCCCGTACCCCCACAGGGACAGCTGGTGTGCCAGTTCCGTTTCATGGGACAGGGTGCTTATGCCGTGGATGTGCACTCCTTTTCCCCTGCAGCGGTCCAGCAGATGGCGGATGAGGTCTTGCCGGCACGTTTCACGACGGGACGGGGAAAGGGTGCCGGAGAAGGCTGTGCACCAGTCGGGGGTATAGGCCCCGGGGCCCGCGTTTCTGAAATCATCTATGATGAAATAGCCGGTGAATCCTGAAAGGTGCCCGTTGTCTTCCATGCCGAAAACTTCCCCTTCCCTTGTCATCCAGTCGATCCTCGGCAGAAAATCTTCCGGGGTCCTTTCGGGAATCCACCCAAACCGCTGGGCAAGGGATGCATGTGCCTGGCAGGCAAGCAGGGCCGCTTCGTCAAGAAATACAGAGCCGGGTGATATTGCTGTTATGCGCGTATCCGTCATGGCCTCATCATAGACCGGGGACACGGGAGCCTGCTATGGAGAATTCGGGTAGGAATGAATTTCTGCCTCTTTTCCGCTTCCGCTGTTTCAGTAACATAGGTGACGGTTGCGGGCGTATGGCAGGGAACCTTCATTGACTAATCACGGCGCTGCCGGTTAGAATACGGCCATATCATACATTTCTGAGGAACCGGCTTTTCCCGTTTCCGAGGAGTACGAATCCTTCAATCTGATCCAGAGGTGTTTCTGATGGAAAAGAGAATCGGCCTTGTCGCCGTTCTTGTCAAAGAAAGAGAACAACACACTGTTACCCGTCTCAATGAAATACTGGCCAGGTACCATGACCTCATCATGGCGCGGCAGGGGCTGCCCATTCACTCCAAGGGAATTCATCTGATTTCCCTGGTCGTAGAGGGCACCTCCGACGAGATCGGTGCATTGAGCGGACAGATCGGTCGTCTTCCCGGTATCGCGGTCAAATCGGTCCTTACCCCCCAGATAGAGGGAGAAGGCAGGGACGACCATGACAGCAACAGCCCATAAAGTAAGCAATTTCATCGATTATCCAGCGTTACAGGACATTGACAGGAAACCTGAGCCATCCTGCCGCCGCGTGGCCGACCTCATGGACAAGGCCAGGGAACTGAAGGGTCCTGCACTGTTATCGGAAATGGTCCGGGGCATATCAGACTCTGTGAAAAGGGAACGGGCCCTGAAAGGTCTGGAAGAAGTCAGCTGCGGCGGGCGGGATATCTATGTCTGATGGCAACCTTTTCCCGACGCCCGAACACGCAGTTGCCCTGTACCGGGAGGATACCCAGGAGTTGTACAGACAGGCTGACAGGGTCCGGCGCAGGGTTTTCGGAGACAGGGTCTTTGTAAGGGGGCTTCTTGAGTTTACCAATGTGTGCGCCGCCAACTGCCACTACTGCGGTATAAGAAGGGACAATACCGCTGTCCACCGCTACCGTATGGATGAAGAAGGCATTCTTGACGTGATCGGCCGCGGAATAGAGAGAGGGATGAAAACCTTTGTCCTCCAGGGCGGAGAGGACCCGGAATGGACTACTGCGCGGCTGTGCCGCTTTCTGGAACGGGTGAGGCTGCGTTTCGGCAATGAAACAGCAATTACCCTGAGCTGCGGACTCAAAAGTCCCGCCGATTACCGGGACCTGAAGCACAGCGGCGCCGACCGGTATCTCATGCGCTTTGAAACAGGCGATCCGGTTCTCCACCAGCGGCTCCGCAACGGTATCAGTCTTAAACGAAGGCTGAAAGGCCTTCACGACCTGAAGGACGCGGGGTTTGAAGTCGGTTCCGGCTACATGACGGGACTGCCCGGTGAAACAGAGGATATCCGCATCCGGAATGCCCTCCTGTGCCGGGAGCTTGAACTGGACATGGTCGGCATCGGCCCCTTCATACCTCATCCCCAGACCCCTCTCGGTGGCAGCCCGCAGGAGTCTCTTTCCCATGCGGTCCGCGCCGTCGCCCTGGTGCGGCTTTTACTGCCTGAAGCTAACATTCCCGCCACTACCGCGGCGGGTTCTTTGCAGCCCGACGGTCGCGAGCAGATGCTCAAGGCCGGGGCAAATGTGCTCATGCCCAATATCACTCCTGTGGACCACAAGAAGGATTATCTTCTGTACCCGGGGAAAATCTGCCTGGATGAAAGCGGTTTTGAATGCGTGGGGTGCCTTTCCCTCCGGGTCAAGACAGTTGACCAGGCCCTGTGTTTCGATAGAGGCGATTCGCCGGCCTTTGCAGGGAGAACAGGATGAGGGGTACCAATCATCTCTGGGGCGAACAGACCAGAAAGGCCCTTGATGCCTTCGGGTATGGGCCGCTTCCCAGGGTATTCATAGAAGCGATGGGACAGGTGAAGAAAGCGGCGGTGCTGGCCCAGTTCGATGCAGGACCTCCGTATCCCGGGGACTTCAAGCCTTTTCTCATGGAAAGTCTGGACGAGATCATTTCCGGAGGGCTTGATGACCAGTTCCCCCTTGCCTTGAAGACCGGGAGTGCAGGAACAAGCCTTCATTTTAACCTGAACGAGGTGGCCGCCGGAAGGGCAAACGAGCTCGCGGCCCGGGCCGGCAGCAGTTTTCGTGTGGACCCTGTCGATCACTTGAACCTGTATCAGTCAACCAATGATGTGGTCACTACCGCCCTTACGCTCCTGATTGTGAGGGGCATATTCCGGGTCGAGCAGGAGCTCATCGGGCTGCAGGAGCACCTGGTAGAGGCTGAGTCCCGGTACGATGGAGTCCTGGTGACGGGCCGGACGGAGGCAGACACTCATGCATGATACCCCTCTCTCGGAAATTCCCAGGATCGTCCTTGCCGGCCCCCGTAACGCGGGAAAGAGCTCTCTTCTGAATCTTCTTCTCGGCCGCGAGGCGGCCCTTGTTTCTGCAAGCGCCGGGACCACCGCCGACCCGGTTACCAGGAAAATGGAGCTGTTTCCCTTAGGCCCGGTTGCCCTGACTGATACCGCCGGGCTTGAGGATACGGGCGACCTCGGTGCCCTGCGCATGGAAAAGACGCGCCAGGCCGTTGCAGGAGCGGACCTCATTCTGCTGGTGACTCCCGGAGATCTTCCTCCCGGCGTGAGTGAAAGGGAAATCCTCGGAATTGCACAAAAATCGGCAAAGCCCTGCCTTGTGGTACGCACTTTCGCCGACAGACCTGTCCACCCGGAGAAAGCCGTGTGGACAGAAGAGTATTCCTGTGCTGATGTGGATAATCTGTCCGGTGCCGGCAAGGGAAGGCTTTTTGAACTTCTGGAATCCTTCGGTTCCCGTCTGAGCCCTGAGCCCACGCCCCTTGAAGGCCTCATCGGCCCCGGCGATCTGGTTGTGCTGGTAACTCCCATAGATGTGGCGGCGCCGAAAGGCCGGCTCATTCTGCCCCAGGTGGAAACCCTGCGCGATGCGCTGGACAAGGATGCCGCCGCCCTGGTGGTCAAGGACCGGGAACTGTACTCGTTCTATCAGTCCCTTCCCGCGCCTCCCAGACTTGTCGTTACCGACAGCCAGGTGTTTTCTAAAGTAGCTGCCGATATACCCGGGACCCAGGCCCTGACCTCCTTTTCCCTCCTTTTTGCCCGGAAAAAGGGTGAACTAAAGGATTTTGTTCAGGGGATGGAGGCGCTGTCCCGCGCGCCCAAGGGGGCCCGCATTCTTGTTGCCGAAGGCTGCAGTCATCACCGTCAGGCAGAAGACATAGGTACGGTGAAGATCCCCCGGCTGTTCCGGCAGATGGTGCATTCGGATGTGACATTTTCCTTTTCACGGACCCTTCCTTCTGAGGACGAACTGCGCGGGTATTACGCGGTCATCCACTGCGGGGCCTGCATGCTCAAGCGTACAAAAATGCTCAACCGCCTTGATGCGATACGCAGGGCCGGGGTCCATGTAACCAATTACGGGCTGTTCCTCGGATGGGCGAACGGACTTTTCCCCAGGGCCCTTGAACCTTTTCCCGAGTATTTTCCTTAAACCAATTGACACTCATGAAAAATGTGATAGCTTTGTAGCAGCATAGAAAAACCCTGTAAAAAAGGAAGTACCATGAAGCAAGTCTGCATTTTGACCCTCTGCGTATGCCTGCTCCTGCCCGTCTTTTCCCAGGAAAAGAATGCTCCGGATCTCCTGTCGGTTCCTCAGATCGGTATCCTGGATGTAATTTCCGACAGTTTCAGCGATTCCGAACGGAGCATGTTCACCGACATTTTGAGGACCGAAATATTCAAGATGCAGTATTTCCGCATCATTGAACGGGGGATGATCCAGCAGATCCTGAATGAGCATGAAATCTCCCTGAGCGGACTTACCGATGATTCCCAGCTCCTCAAAATCGGTGAATTCCTGGCGGTGGAAAAACTCCTGGTCTGCAAGGCCGAAACCTTTGCCGACACCATTGCCATCAACCTGCGGGTGATTGATGTAAATACCTCCCTGCTTGATTACACCGAAAACGTGTTCATTCAGGACCGTAACCAGATGTTCCAGGCGCTGGCGGAAATCGCCATCAAACTGGAGCTCCATTACATTTCCAGCACCGGCACCCTCGATCCGGAAAAGAAGATCGAACTCATGACGAAAAACTGGATTTTCCTCGGCGCCGACGAGGAGGACATTCCCGTGCTGATACGGGAAAACATCGATGTGAAGGACTTCCTTGCGGTGCGGCAGTTCGATATAACCTTCAGCGTCAAAGATTACCTGAAGATACGCAGCGAGGGATGGGATATCGACTCCTTAAAGGAATTTTTCCGGGAGGGTATCAGTTTTGCTGAAATACAGAAGGCCCTGTCCCTTGGTATCGGTGATCTGAAAAACTACCGGGAGGCGTTCAAGACCCGTGGCATAGATTTTGACCAGTACCTCGACGCCTATACGAACCACATAGTATCGGCCGATGATTATCTTGAATACCGCAAAGGGTATATCCGGGATTATCTGCATCTCGGCGCCGGCGGTGTGGCAAACGATCTTCCGGTCATGAACTCGGAATTCAAATTCTTTCTGCTTCATGCCGGATGGGAGCATTATCTTTCAAAGTTCCAGCGTCATACCTTTAAATACAGCCTTGAGATGGGGGCGAATTTCATGCAGGCCATCATTCCGAGTCCCTACTTTCAGCTTAACTGTTACGCCGGCGCCCATCCCTTTTACGCAAAGCTTTCGGCGGGGGTGCTGGGCGAGGTGTTCCTTGGCGGCCATTTCGGCGCCTATGCAATGGCGGGGGTGGAACTGAACTCCACAGTCGAGTTTTCTGTCATGGCGACGTTCCTGGGCACCCAGCCCCGGGTGTCCTATGCCGACTTTGAAACGGAAGAAGATGACCCCGAATATGTGGATATTGTGTTCCCCTATTTCGGCGCGTTCCTTACCTACAAGTGGAATGCCAGGGAACTGCCTTTCCAGTTTTAGGTGGCTCTGTTTTTCTGCAAGAACTGCAGCTCAAACTCTATGGAATCAACCGGCGGTGATACAATGAAACCCTGAATGTATTCGCAGCCGAGTTCCAGGAGGTCATCCAGCTGGCGTTGTGTTTCGACGCCCTCGGCAAGGGTTTTGTAGCCGAAGTTTTTTGACATGGCGATGATGGTTCGAATGATCTCCAGGCTCTTTGAGCTGTCGTGCATTTTGTCCACAAAGGGCTTTGCGATTTTGAGGGTATCGATGGGCAGTCTGCTTAAATATTCCAGAGAAGAATAGCCGGTGCCGAAGTCGTCAAGCAGAATGTCGATGCCCAGTTCCTGAAATGCCTTGAATTTTTCTATGGATATATCCGGATCATCCATCAGGGTGCTTTCGGTTACCTCAAGAAACAGGCTTTTGCCTTTCAGTTTCAGAGAGGTGAGGGCCTCATTCACATTGCTTACAAAGTCGTGGGTCAACAGCTCCCTGGGGGACATGTTCACCGACACGGAAATATCCTGTCCCGTTGTGTCTTTCCATTTTTTTATCTGCCGAAGGGCATTGTAGAGCATCCACCGGCCCAGGATGATGATCTTTCCGTTGTCTTCGGCAATGGGGATAAAGCGGGAAGGAGGGACCGACCCGAAACGGGATGAATCCCAGCGCATCAGGGCTTCGCAGGCGACCGTATTGAGGTTTTTATCTACAATAGGCTGGTACACCGCGTGAAATCCGTCCAGGCCTTTCCGTATTGCTTCGTAGAGTTCCGCCTCTATATTCAGGTTTTCGTGATACTGGCTGCCGATTTCCGCTGTGTAAACGGCGCCCTGTTCTTTCCTGGTTTCGTAAACCCCAAGAGCGATTTCGGCGTTTATGATGAGCTCGGTTGTAGTCGCTCCGTGGTCGGGAAACATGGACATGCCGATATGGCAGCCGAAACTCACGTCTGTAGCGGGGGGTTCGTGGGGCTGCTGGATTGTTGCCGATATCTCTTCCGCTACGTTCTGAAGGTGTTCCCGGCTTTCTACCTGACGGATGATCATGAGGAATTCATCTATTCTGTCGGACTGGTACAGGTTCTCTTCACCTATAATGTTCTTTACCCGTACGGCTGTCATGTACAGGAATACCTTCATTTTATCACGTGTATGTCTGATCCGTGCATAGCGGCGGTCGAGACGCAGAATGCCGAATCCAATCTTCTCTCCTGACTTGCCTGCGGTTTCAAGAAGTTCCCGCATGCGTTTTTCCATAATCCGCCGTACAGGAAGGCCGGTGTGAGGATCGTGGATGAGCAGGTCTTCCAGCTGATTCAGCCGTTCTTTGAGGATACTGTATTCAGCCTTCAGGGATTCGGTTTCGTTGGGCCCGCTCATGTTCTTAATAGTATGGATTCTCAATCTTAAATCAAGGGGTGTTCGCCCACGGGTGCGGGGTGCATCAATACTGGTCAAAAGGACCCGGTCCTGATAGGATTTTGGCATGAACTATTCTTTCTGGCAGTATTTTACACAGGTCTGCGCGGTCCCCCGGGGATCCGGTAATGAAGCGGGAGTGCGCGGCATGATTCAGAGTTTCGCAGAAAACCTTGGTCTTTCCGCTCAGACAGACGGGGCCGGCAATCTTTTTATAAAGAAACCCGGTTCCTTGGGTCGGGAGGAGGAGCCGCCTCTCATTATACAGGGACATCTGGATATGGTCTGCGAAAAAAACGAGGGAACTGTCCATGACTTTCTGAAGGACCCCATCATCCCGTCGGAATGCGACGGCTGGCTCTGCGCCCGGGGTACAACCCTCGGAGCGGATAACGGCATCGCTATCGCAATGGCAATGGCCTTAATGGAAGACACGAAGGTCAGTCACCCCCCTCTTGAATTCCTGTGCACTGTAGATGAAGAATCAGGGATGAACGGGGCCCTCGGCCTTGAGCCCGGATTTCTTGAAGGCCGTCGGCTCATCAACCTTGATTCCGAGGAAGAGGGAATTTTTTATATCGGCTGCGCGGGGGGAATTCATACGGTATGCAGAATCCCTGTGCAGAGGGACATGAGTATGAAGGGAACCCGGATAATGTGTACGGTCAAGGGCTTCAAGGGCGGTCATTCCGGGATGGAGATAGACAAGGGACTCGGCAATGCGGTGAAATGCATGGGAGAGGTCCTTTCGGGATATGACGGCGCGTTCACCATAGCGTCCTTGCAAGGCGGGGAGAAACACAACGCGATTCCCCGGGAATGCGGCTGTATTCTTTTGGTAGATGACCCAGGGGGATTCCTGGAGCATACCCGGGCCATGACCGGCCTGTTCAGGCAGCGTTTTCCGAACGAGCCTTGTATCAAGGTTACTGTGTCGGAAAGTGGGGGTGCAGAAGCGCCTGATGCCGTGCCTCTTGATGTTGAATCGACAGAACGGGTTGTCGGTTTTCTTTGTGAGGTCCCCCACGGGCCGGTAACCATGGACCGGCATATTCCCGGGCTGGTTGAATCCTCGACAAACATGGCGGCGGTAAAAATGGAAGCTGACTGCCTGCGGGCCATGACGAGCCAGCGCTGGTCGGACCCGGACCTGCAGGACCGCCTCACCGGTATGATGGCACAGGCAGCTGCGGCAGCCGGCGGTACGGCAACCCACGACAGCGCCTATCCCCCGTGGAAGCCGAATCCTGATTCGCCTCTGCTGCGCCGGGCAGCGGACATCTACCGGGAAAAAACCGGAAAAGCCCCTGTAGTGACTGTTGTTCACGCCGGTCTTGAGTGCGGTGTCATCAGCGAGAAGTTTCCTTCCATGGACATGATTTCCTTCGGCCCGGATATCACAGGAGCACACAGCCCCGATGAGAGGGTGAATATCCGCTCAGCAGAGCGGGTGTGGGACTACCTGTGCGCCCTTCTGGAGGCTGTGTAACTTCTTTTCGCGGTTTTCAGGCGGCAGGCAGGATGAGGTTGAGTCCTTCGATGTGGTTCATTTTTTCGATCAGCTCCATACCGTTCTGTACCGCCTTCCCCTTGTAGTGGTTATTGAAGGCCACAAAGAGGACTGTCCCCTCCTTTGCCATGGCCAGGAGTTTCGGCACTGCCGCATCGAGTTCGCTGCTGTCATACAGATAATCATAACGGGTTGTATTGGTGCCGGACCACCAGTTTTCGCTGTTCCTTCCGTGAAAACGGACATATCCCGTTCCATTGGTGACTTCCGGCAGAAACCCGGGCAGACCCCGCAGGTCGGGATTGTCGCTGGCGGTATAGCCTGCTCCCCGGGCGCGGAGTCCATCAATTACGTTTTTATTGTTCCATTCGCCATTGCGGAATTCAATATGGATCGGAAGCCCTTCGAAACAGCGGCAGAGGGCGTCCAGGTACCTGCGGTTGGCGGTCAGATAATGAAAACTGTAGGGAAACTGAAACAGAACCGTTCCAAGTTTCCCGGAGGATCGTAAAACATCGGTGCCTTCGATGAAGGTTTTTGCGTCCGTTTCCCATTGGGACATGATTTTGTGGGTCAGGGACTGGTGGGCCTTGATGGAAAACATGAACCCGGACGGTGCCCTGTCGGCAAGGGGCTTGAGAGACCGGGATGTCGGCATGGTGTAGTAGGAAAAATTCAGTTCGCTGAAACTGAATAAACGGGTATACAGGCTGAAGTATTCACCCTTTTGGGTATTTTCCGGGTATACCTTTCCCACCCAGTCCTCATAGGAATAGCCGCTCGTTCCAATGTATACCCTGGTGTTCATTTCATTAATGTATACCCCAATTACGGCTGTCTGGCAAACTGCTAAATCACCGTTAATTAAAGAGATAGAAATGTACCTGCTACTTGAATTTAACTTTTGTTTTGAGTATAGTACGTTCCCGAACGGCTTTATTGATGAAAGAATCCTGCCTTGTATAAAAGATTCTTAAAATAATTCCAGGGTACTCTGTTGGTCCGGGCCTTCTTTGTATGAGGAGAGTCTTCAGGACTGGAAAGAAATACCGCCGGGAATTAAACTGTATAAGAGAGGTTATGACCATATGAGCGGAGACATTACCAAATTAAGGAATATCGGTATAAGCGCCCATATTGACTCCGGCAAGACAACACTGACCGAGCGCATTCTATTTTACTGCAATAAAATTCATGCGATACACGAAGTGCGGGGCAAAGACGGCGTCGGGGCAACGATGGACTCCATGGAGCTCGAAAGAGAGCGGGGCATAACGATTGCCTCTGCAGCGACAAATGTCGAATGGAAGGGCCATCCCATAAATATTATCGATACGCCGGGGCACGTTGACTTCACAATAGAGGTTGAACGGTCCCTTCGAGTACTCGACGGCGCGATATTAGTGTTGTGTTCTGTCGGCGGGGTACAGTCCCAGTCCATTACTGTAGACCGGCAGATGAAGCGGTATAATGTACCGCGTCTTGCATTTGTCAATAAATGTGACAGAACCGGTGCCGATCCATTCAAAGTCCGGGACCAGCTGGAGGAAAAGCTCGGTCACAACGCGGTCCTCATGCAGGTTCCCATCGGTCTTGAAGAAAAGCATGAAGGGATGGTGGACCTGATTACCATGAAGGCCTACTATTTCGAAGGCGAAGACGGTACGGAAATCCGCGAAGCGGAAATCCCCGGTGATTTACTGGCAATAGCAGAAGAAAAACGGGAAATCATGCTGGACGCGGTGTCCATGTTTTCGGAAGAGTTGATGGAAGCCATGCTCGAAGAGAAAGTGACCGAAGAACTCATCCGCGACGCAGTACGGAAAGGAACCCTGACTCTTGACCTCACCCCTGTATTTTTAGGTTCAGCCTACAAGAACAAGGGCGTACAGATGCTTCTGGATGCGGTAACCCGGTATCTGCCGAATCCTACGGAAATACAGAACCGGGCCCTTGATCTCGATAACGAAGAAAAGGAAATGGTACTTGAGGCAGACCCTTCAAAGAAATCTGTGGCCCTTGCTTTCAAGCTGGAAGACGGCCAGTACGGGCAGCTTACCTATATCCGTGTGTATCAGGGCGAGATCAAGAAGGGTGATGAACTGTATAATTCCCGCTCACGGAAGAAATTCAAGGTCGGGCGGCTCATAAAGATGCATGCCGACCACATGGAAGACATAAGTGAAGCGGGTTGCGGTGAAATTGCTGCCTTGTTCGGTATCGATTGTGCGTCAGGGGATACATTCTGTCATCCTGATCTGAACTACTCCATGACTTCCATGTTCGTTCCCAGTCCGGTTATTTCTCTTGCCATTACCGCCAAGGACAAGAAGTCTGCGGATAATATTGCGAAAGCCTTGAACAGATTTACCAAAGAGGACCCGACCTTCAGGACCTATGTGGATCCGGAAAGTAATCAGACAATTATTCAGGGAATGGGTGAACTGCACCTGGATGTGTATGTTGAGCGTATGAAACGGGAATACCGGGCAGAAGTTGAAACCGGTATGCCTCAGGTAGCCTACCGGGAGGCAATCAGCGAAAAGGCTCACTTTGATTACACCCACAAGAAACAGACCGGCGGTTCCGGTCAATACGGGAAAGTGCTTGGATATGTAGAGCCTCTGGAAGAAGGGGATTACGAGTTCGAGAGCAAAGTGAAGGGAGGGAATATCCCGACAGAATACATCCCCTCCTGTGATAAAGGATTTAAAACCGCCATGGACAAGGGTACCTTAATCGGGTTCCCCATCGTCGGTGTGAAGGTGGTGCTGGAAGACGGCGCCTACCATGCCGTCGACTCTTCGGACATGGCTTTCCAGACCGCGGCCCTTATGGCATTCCGTGAAGTATATTCCAAGGCAAAGCCCGTTATCCTCGAACCGATCATGAAGGTCGTTGTGGAAGGGCCGAATGAGTTCCAGGGAAATATTTTCGGCAGCATCAACCAGCGTCGTGGTATAATAGTATCTTCGGCGGAAGACGGAAATTTCTGCTCTGTCGAAGCGGAGGTTCCGTTGAGTGAAATGTTCGGGTATTCAACTGCACTTCGGTCCTCTACCCAGGGGAAGGCGGAATACACCATGGAATTCCTCAAATACGGGCGGGTACCGCAGGGTGTTTCAGACGAGCTTAAGAAGCAGTATGAAGAAAAAAGAAGAGCCGAGTCAGGCAGATAAGGGGGAAGGCAATGGTAAAATCAGAACTAGTACAACGCAGTCCGCTGCGGATATTCGAGAAATCGATCCACGGCGGACTCAAACCCGGTCAGATTGGTGTCCTTGCTTCCAAAAAGGGGGTAGGAAAGACCGCATGTCTTGTGCATATTGCCACTGACAAACTGTTTAACGGCAAGCATGTGATCCATGTGTCATTTTCCTCCCGTGTTGACCATATAGTTACCTGGTATGAGGATATCTTCAAGGAAATCGCAAAGAAACGGTCACTTGAGAACGCGGTGGAAGTCCATGACGAGATCATCAGAAACCGGGTAATAATGAATTTTTCCCAGAAGGGCACTAATGTCCATCAGGTGCTGAAGAGTATAAGCGCGATGATAGAAGACGGTCATTTCGCCGCGGATACTCTGGTTGTGGACGGCTTCGATTTCGCCCAGGCACAGCCTTCGGACCTTGATGCGATCAAAGCGTATGCCCGGGAAAAGAATATCACTGTATGGTTTTCGGTCAGTTTGAACAGTGATAATCCTCGTTTTGATGAACACGGTTTCCCGGAAGACCTTACAACATTTAACAGCTATCTGGATGTGGTGATCAGCCTGAAATACAAAGGTGATAATGTACAGCTCAGCCTTATCAAGGAAGGGGGCCAGCTCCATGCTGCCGATATGCATCTGATCCTGGACCCCAGAACCATGCTTATTGTTGAGGAATGATCAGCGGTACGCCGTTATGTATGCCGCTCCGTGAACATCGGGGCGGTTTTTTTTTGCATTTCCGGCCAGGATGCATAGACTTATATTCATGAGTCCTTCAGTCCAGACGCTCCTCGATGAGAACTTCAAACTCAAATCACAGCTGCATATGTATGAACAGTATCAGGCGGTATTGCGCATACAAAAGAACCTGGCGGTGTCCCTGGGCAAAACGGTGACCCTCCCTGAAGCCTTTGACATGATTCTGGAGACTGTTACCCACACCCAGGGTGTCAAAGGAGCAGGCGTCCTTGTACGCACAGCGCAGCAGGATATGTATAAGCTGGTAGCTCACACGGGAATACCGCGACATTGTGTTGATCGTCTGCATACGGTTGATACAAGCGATCCGGAATTCTCGTTTCTCCTCCGGAAAGGGCATTATCCCTGTAACGAACACGGTGTGTATGATTCTTTTGGGAAAGATGCCGTTGATTCCTGCAGTCTCGGAGTGTATCCGGTCCTTCGTGATACTGTCCTCTATGCAGTACTTCTGGTTTTTTGCGAGGAGACATTTTCTGCATTCCAGGCGGGGGTTGACCTCCTTGACGCCATTTCGGGCCAGATTGACGGAGTTATTGAACGGGTGGAACGCGATGACAGGCTGTGCGAATCCCTCAACGAGAAGGAAATCCTTTTAAAGGAAGTGCACCACCGGGTAAAAAATAACCTGGCCATGATAAGCTCCTTTATTTCCCTTCAGGAAGCAGGCGTTGCCGATAAAAACGCACTTTCCATACTCCAGAGCCTTCAGCAGAAAATAGAGGCCGTTGTCGGTATCTACAACCTGCTGTACAGGTCCGGGAATGTGCGCTCAATCCGTTTTCATGAGTACGGGATCGGCCTTTTGGAAAACATGATCAGGACTCTGGCCGATGAACCGGACATGATACGTCTTGAGCATGTGTGTGAGGACATGGAACTCAGTATTGATCAGTCGATTACCATCGGGCTCATATTATCCGAGTTGACTACCAATTCACTCAAATATGCCTTCCCTGACGGCCGCGGTGTGATATCCCTGAAAGCATCGGTTGTTAACGGCAGCGCGGTTATCAGTTACACAGATTCGGGTCATATGTTCCCGAAAAATTTCGATCTGCACGCCAGTACCGGGCTTGGTGAGCGGATTGTCCTGGAGCTGGCGGCGCAGCTTAAAGGCCGGCTTCAGTTTGACGGAGAGCAGTCCCTTTTTACCATAACCTTTCCCCTGGATCTCGCGCGGTAATTATGGCAGGTGTCAGCGATGGGTAATGACCCCTTCCCGCGGGCATGTGGCGCTTACTGGACAGCTTGAACACAAGGGACTCACCGGTCTGCATACCTTTTGTCCGAAGATGACCAGGATGTGATTTATTGGTATCCACCACTTTTTTTCTACAACACGCATCAATGCGGTTTCGGTCTGTTCCGGGGCCTTTGTCCTGATCCATCCCAAGCGGTTGGCAATTCGGTGGACATGTGTGTCCACGCAGATATACGGAAGGCCGTACCCCAGGCTCAGGGTGAGATTCGCGGTCTTTATTCCGACGCCAGGGAGCGACAGCAGGGCTTCTCTGTCTTTCGGGACCCTCCCGCCGTACTGCTGCAGGAGAATCCGGGATATGGCGAGTATATTGGCGGCTTTGGTTTTATAAAAACCTGCCGGATAGATCGCGTCCTCAATACGTTCCAGGGGAAGCCTGACCATTTCCCGGGGGGTTGCGGCCAGGGTAAAAAGGCGGCTGGCTGCCTGTTCGGTAACCCTGTCTTTTGTCCGCAGGCTGATGAGGGTTGCGATCAGGATGGTGTATTCACTGGAAAAATGTTCCGGATGGACCGAAGGGCGGGGCAGGGGGGATAAAAAGGCGTGAATGGTTTCTATGGTGTCGGCTGTATCCTGATTATAATTCACGCTGAATGGACACTTCCATGTTTGCAATGACAATAGTGTCCCTTGACGTTATTTTATAGTATTTATCACTCTCGATCTGTTTTCCGTTGACAAAGGTGCCGTTGGCACTGTGGAGATCACGTATGTAATACTCGTTTTTAATTTTCTGGATATAGGCGTGATAACGGGAAATCAGCTTATTGTCGAGGATCAGGTCGTTGTCTTTTTCCCGGCCGATGGTGATCTTGGTGATCAGGGGAACTCTTTTTCCGTTAAAAAGAACACAGCACTTCTCGTTGCGCTTTATGGCTTTCAGCCGCTTGCCAACAGGGGATGAAGTGTAAATCGTTTCATCCATTTTTATTCCTCGTCGAAAAACTCCTCGTCGTCGTTTTCGGGTTCAGGCGCTTTCTCGGGGACAACGGCGCCAGCCTTACCGACTTCCAGACGCGCGAATACGAGTCCTTCCACTTGTTCTTTTGTTTTCCCCAGGGAAAAAGATACCTCATCCACCAGCAATTTCATTGCGCTGTCGAACAATTTTCGTTCAAGAATGGGTAATTCCTTGATCTTGCTTCTGTGGTACAGGGCTCGCACAACCGTGGCGATATCCTTGACGCTTCCGCTTTTCAGAAGGTCCAGGTTCATCTGGTACCGTAATTTCCAGTCGGCAGTTACCGGCTCGTAGTCTTCACCTATGAGCTTCAGGGCGGCTTCCGATTCTTTTTTGCTGACGATCGCCCGGATGCCCAGCTCTTCGGCCTTGTCGGTAGGTATCATGACTGTCATGTCGGATACTTCGAGATAAATGATGTAGTAGAGCAGTTTGCTGTTTTTAAAATCTTTCTCTTCTATTGAATTGATGCGGCCAACACCCTGTAAGGGGTACACTACTTCCTGGCCGACTTTAAAATGGGTTTTCGGTGCTTTCGCTGCGGACTTCATGCATGGGATTATAGCGTACAAATCCGGTAAAAGTCAAAGCCTCAAGCGTTACACAAAGGTACTTGGTTCTTTCTTTCCCAGAAAAACTATAGTACATTGTGGAAAATGAATGTTAAGAGAACGGCCGCCATCATCGGGTTCCCTCTGACCCTGGTGCTTCTCACTGCTGTGAGCCTGTATTTCCAGGAGCATCTGCTCTCGTTCTTTTTCAGCGTAGAGAGGTTCAGGGAGCAGATCCTCGCTGCGGGATGGATTGGCCCCTTCCTGTTCGTAGCTCTTCAGTTTGTTCAGGTTGTACTGTTTGTCATACCCGGAGAAATTCCCCAGATTGCAGGGGGGTATCTCTTCGGCATCGCAGGCGGAACCCTGCTGTCGATTGTCGGCATCATGGCGGGCTCCGGTGTGAATTTTCTGTTGGGCAGGGTGCTGGGCCGACCCTTTGTGGAAGCGGTCATCGGGAAAACCCGTACCGATCATTTTGAGCAGTTGATAGCTTCGGAAAAGGCACAGACGGCGTTCTTTCTTTTTTTCCTGGTACCGGGGGTGCCCAAGGATGCACTGTGTTACGCCGGCGGCCTGTCAAAGATGCGCTTTTTCCCTTTTCTGGCCATTACCCTTCTGGGCCGTTTTCCCGCATTGTTCGGCAGCGCTGTTATAGGATCCGCGGTGGCGGAGAAAAACTGGGTTCTTCTTGTTTCCGTTTCTATCGTGGTTGTCCTCATCGTCGGTATGGGGTTCCTTCACCGCGGGGCGCTTCACGAGTTTATCAGACGTTTCCATAAACCCGGTTGATCCAGTACCGGAGACTGCAAGAGGGCGTGTTTTTTAGCCGCCTTTCAGTTGTACTCTGTGTTGTCTATACACTACAATGGATTTCATGAAACGGAAAAGCGGCGTGTTGCTGCACCCGACCAGTCTGCCGGGGCCCTGGGGCATCGGCGAAATCGGTTCGGGGTGTATGCAGTTTCTTGATTTTATGAAAGATGCCGGCCAGACCCTGTGGCAGATACTCCCCCTTGGTCCCACGGGTTACGGCAATTCCCCATATTCCGCAGTGTCGAGTTTTGCAGGCAACCCGCTGCTTATCTGCGTGGGCGATCTTGCAGCCTGGGGTTACCTTAGCCGTGAGGAACTGCCGCCTGAGCATGTTACCAGACCATCGACAGACTGGATTGATTATGAAACCTTGAGTGAGTGGAAACTGCCGTTGCTGGTATCAGCCGCCAGGCGTTTCCTTGAGGACGCAGAGGCTGTAAGGAAACTTGAATCTTTCATAGAAGATCATCCCTGGGTGAGGGATTACGGGCTGTTCATGGCTCTGCGCGGGCATTTCAATGCACAAGCAGCAGCGGAAAAGGCCCCCAATTCCCGCTGGAATGTCTACTGGCCGCGGGATATCGCCGACAGGAATGAATCGGCTCTTTCAAAGTGGAGGGATGCCCTCGCGCCGGAGACGGCCGTACATCAGGTTTTACAGTATTTTTTTCATGAACAATGGCAGACGGTGAAAGCCGCCGCCGCGGAAAGACACATTCAGATCATCGGCGACATACCCATTTTTGTCGCAGAGGATTCCTCGGATGTCTGGGCAAACTCCGGAATTTTTCATTTGGATAAAAACAGACAGCCCAAGGTCGTAGCCGGGGTGCCGCCGGATTATTTCAGTGCCAAGGGGCAGCGGTGGGGTAATCCTTTGTATAACTGGGATGAACTGGAGAAGAGCGGTTACCGGTGGTGGCTGGACCGTATCAGCCGCCTTCTGGAACAGGTGGACATCCTGCGCATTGATCATTTCAAGGGTTTTGAAAGCTATTGGGAAATTCCGCAGGCCGAAGAAACGGCGCTGGGCGGGCGCTGGGTAAAGGGGCCCGGCGATTCGTTTTTTCACGCAGTCCGCAGGCGGTTCCCCGGTGTTGAAATACTCGCCGAGGACCTAGGGCTCATCACGCCGGAAGTCCATGCCCTCCGGGACCGTCATAATCTGCCGGGCATGAATGTGCTGCAGTTTGCATTCGAATATACACAAGACGGACGTTTCAATTCATCCAACACCTTTCTTCCCCATAATCATACGCCCCGTTCGGTAGCGTATACCGGCACTCATGATAACGACACTACCGCCGGCTGGTACGGGACACTGGAAAGCAACAAAAAAGATCTTGTCCGCCGCTATCTCGGCCGCAGTGACGGGGAGGTTGTGTGGGGCCTGTTGAGAGCAGTGCAGATGTCTGCGGCACAGTATGCCATTGCTCCGCTGCAGGATTATCTGACGCTGCCCTCAGAGGCCAGGATGAATACCCCGGGGACGGTAGGTCCTCATAACTGGAGCTGGCGGGTGCGGCAGGAAGCCCTTAACGGGCAGGTCGCGGCAACCATACGGGAACTGGGTTCATTGTACGGCCGGACTCCCCGGGACTGACATCGCCAGGAAGACGGACGGTATTGGGAATGAGGGGCGGAAGATAGTACCGCATGTATTTGAAGGGATGAATATCCAGGGGATTGAACATCCAGTATTGCAGGGTGTCGATATGTACCGCGTTCAGGGCCGGTTCGTGTTTGTAGGGGATGATCGCTGATTCTGATAGAATGAGGGTTTCCGCTTCGGCAAGCAGGGTATAGCGTTCGAGTCCCTGGGCGGCAATTGCTTGTCCGATAATCCTGTCGTATTCGGGGTTTACATACCGGCCCTTATTCAGGTTGCTGTCAGAAACCCACATCTGCAAAAAGGTGAGAGGGTCGGGATAATCGCCGATCCAGCTCATGAGGCCAAGTGTGTAGTCATCACCTTCTATGGCGTTGTAGTACTCCCTGAAGGGAATCTCCCGGACAGACACTGTAATACCCAGTTCTTCTTCCCAGGCGCTTTTCATCGCCTGGGCGAACCCCCTGTGCTCTTCTACCGGAAGGATCAATATTACCGGGTCGGCAAGACCTTTTCCCTTTGGGTATCCTGCTTCCGAAAGGAGTTCGAGGGCTTTTTCCTTATCCCGGGTTTCGACACCCTTGACCTCCGGATATCCGCTGATGTCGGGGATCACGGTAGATGAAGGCAGATACATCCGTTCCTCGTTCCGCACACTGCTCCAGTCTACAAGAAGATTGAGGGCGGTCCGGACCTTGCTGTCATTCCAGGGCGTGCTTCTGCAGTTGAAAAAAAAGTAACTTGTAGCAAACTGGGGGTTCAGGATGAATGTTTTTTCCGGGTCTTCCAAAAGGCTGTACTGAAAATTTGTTGTCCAGTGAATTTCCTTGTTGTTAAACCGTCTGGTAAGGTCTTCATGATCAGAAGAGAGAATAATGGAGAGCCGCTCGGTGCTCACCTTGTCCGCGTCCCAGTAGAGATCGTTTTTTACCATTTCGATCGCTTCTTCTGTTTTCTCGACAATAGTAAACGGACCGTTGGAAATAATGGAAGGCGACTGGGTCCAGTCGTCGAGGGCCAAAAAATCGGGGTGGACAGGTGCAAAGCTGTGATGCGCCAGGACTTTCAGGAAATGTCCCGCCGGTGAATCCAGGGTTACTTCCAGAACCGTGTCCGAAAGAGCCTTGATCCCTATCTGCTCAGGATCGTCGAGGCCGCCGTTTCTGTAGGTTCTTGCGTTTTTCACGATATCAAGGAGAAATGAATAGTCTGCCCCTTCTTCCGGTCGGATGAATTTGAGCCAGGCGTCCCGGAAATGGGCCGCGATCACCCGGTCGCCGTTCCAGTAACGGGCGTCAGGCCGGAGATGGAAGGTATAAGTGAGCCTGTCTTCCGACACTTCCCATGATTCGGCGACCCCCGGTACCGGTTCAAGTGTAATGGGATGGTAGGTGACAAGGCCTTCATACACGGCAGTATATATCTGTGCTTCTGTTGCGCTGGTTGAATGATGGGGGTTCCAGACGATATCGGTGCTGCCGAAGGCGACAACCAGATGGTGCTGCTGGGATTCGGCCATAACAGACACAGTAAAAATGCTTGAAAAGAAAAGACACAGAACAAGCGACACACGGCGTACGGTCATAATGAACTCCATACCCTTATTGTATCACACTGTTATTTCCATGGAAAAGACAGGAGATTTACAGGTAGCTTTTTATTGCGTCTATGTAATGCTGACCGCGGAGCGGTTTGATAAAGACTTCGTTGAATCCCGCCTCATTCAAGCGCTGAATTTCGCCGTCGTCGCTGGTTATGGCAATGAGGGGTACATCCGGATTGATTTCCCGGATTTTCCGGGCTACCTGATCGCCGTTCAGTCCCGGCATATACTGGTCGAGAATGACAAGGTCGTAGCGGTTTTCCTTGAACAGTTCAATTGCTTTGAGCCCGTCCTGGGCAAGATCGCAGGATATACCGAAATTCTTGAGTTTTATTTCCAGCAGCTTACGGTTGGTGAACTCATCTTCGGCGTATAATACTCTCTTGGCCATTGCTTCTCCCCTGCCGTTTAAATGTAATCTATTCCTTCAATGTAATAAAGGCTTCCCATAATTTTTCTATAAATACGGGGCAGGCATCAGTCTTGCCCGTCTTTAGTTCCCGTTCGAAATCCCAGGCTATCCTGTGCATCTGTGCGGCGCCGATGTTTCCCGTTCCGCCGCGGATTGAGTGGGCAATACGGTGAATTTCCTCTGTGTGGTCTTCGAAGGGGCACAGACCTTTTAAGGTAATAAGCTGTGTCTCCAGATGGACAAGATATTTTGCCACAATATCCCTGACCAGCCCGGCATCGCCGATGTGTGATTCAAGAAGGGAAAGATCAAGGATTTCGTGGTTCATTGTGTGTACAGAGTATAAATTTACGCGGATTCGGTCAAGAAAATACCTGTAGAAGTGTTTTGTCCTCTTGATGTAACAAGGGATTTTCTGTTCTAATCTATTTCAATTTGGTAACTTATAGTAATAGACAGAATACTGGAGGGATCATTATCAAACGCTGGATATTCTTCATGTATATCATTCCGCTATCATATCTTGGTTTAGGATTTACGTTTTCGGCTTTTTCAAAAGGCTCCGGTGTCGGAAGTGCTGCCCCGGCCCATGAGAACCACATCGTCCTTCCTGTTGAGAATTACCGCAGTTCCCGGGACCACGCAGATGCTGATGCCCGGTCGGCCGATCTTACCCTTCATGGTGATACGGATCTTGGACTGTACTTTTTCCGTCAGGAACTGACCCGGCAGAGAGTCGTGGAATTTTATGCAAAAGTGACTGGGTCAAAAAAGGTGGCAGCTTTGATTCTTGAGTATGCGGCCAAAGAGGATATTCCCCTGCCTTTGGCTTTTTCCTTGGCCTGGGCCGAAAGCGGGTTTAACCCGAAAGCGGTGAATGCCAACAGAACATCTGTAGACCGGGGGCTGTTCCAGTTGAACTCACGGTCCTTTCCTGGTTTGTCTGAAGAGCAGTTTTTCGATCCAAAAGTCAATACTGCCACGGGCCTGGATTACCTGCGGTACTGCCTCGATGTCGGGGGCAACGAAGTGGCCGGCCTGGCAATGTATAATGCCGGCAGGACACGGGTAACCGAGACCGGAGCTCCTAAAATGACCCTTGATTATATTTCCAAAATACTCAAATACGCGGATTATCTTCATGACGAGTTTGAGAACAGAATGGACCTTATCCGTCTGGACGGGCAAAACGGCCCAGGGGCTCACGGTATGGCGCAGGTCCGCTATATGATAGGCGGGAGCTGACGCCCTCCCCTTGACATTGCCCTGTATGTCACATAGCTTTTGGCTATATGATCATAGTATTACATAACGCCATTAAAGCGGCCGACAAGCGGTCAATTTATACCTTCCTGGAAGGGAAGGGAATGAAAATAAAGGAAATCGTCGGCGAGGAAGAGACAATCCTTGGCGTCGTGGGTACCGTTTCCATCGATCACCGGGAAGTTGAGCTGCTTCCCGGCGTGGAACGGGTTCTGCCCATTTCGAAGCCCTATAAACTTACGTCCAGAGAACTGAAAAAAGACGACACCATAGTATCGGTCGGCGGTATTAAAATCGGCGGCCCCCGAATTACGGTGATTGCCGGCCCCTGTTCCATCGAGTCCCGCGAGCAAATCATGGAATCTGCGCGTCTGGTCCGGGAAGCCGGGGGTGTCATGCTGCGGGGGGGCGCATACAAACCGCGGACATCTCCCTACGCATTCCAGGGTATGGGGGAAGAAGGCCTCAAGCTACTGAAGGAAGCGGGGGAATCCGTGGGGCTGCCGGTGGCGACGGAGATCGTTTCCGGTGATCATTGCGACCTCCTGAAAGAATACGCAGATGTAATCCAGATCGGTACCCGGAACATGCAGAATTTCGAGCTGCTTAAAAAAGTGGGCGCCATGGGGAAGCCGGTGATCCTGAAACGGGGATTCGCCGCGACTATCGAGGAATGGCTCATGGCTGCCGAGTATATTCTTGCCCACGGCACAGAGGATGTTATCCTGTGCGAGCGGGGAATCCGGACCTTTGAAACCTACACCAGAAACACCCTTGATCTATCCGCCATTCCGGTTGTAAAGAAACTCAGCCATCTGCCTGTAATAGTCGACCCGAGCCACGCGACGGGCATACGGGACAAGGTTCTGCCGATGGCCCTTGCGGGAATCGCGGCGGGTGCCGACGGTCTGATTATAGAGATGCATCCCCAGCCGGAAAAGGCCATGTCAGACGGCGCCCAATCCCTGTATCCCGAACAGCTGGAAAAACTCATGCGGGATATCAAGGCACTCGCGCCGGTATTGGGTAAAGAGATTGAACAGCTGCCATTTTCGTTGTCGGCGGCATCGGAAGTAAAGGGCGGTCCGGGTGTATTGAGAATGCACCCCAGGGTCGGGTATCAGGGCGAGCACGGTGCGTACTCGGAACGGGCAGTGAATACCTATTTTATCCGGCAGGAACCGGAAAGTGTGCCTTTGCCGGATTTTCAGACAGTCTTTGAAAGCGTTCTGAAAGGTGAGGTCGATTACGGCGTCGTTCCCATCGAAAACACCCTTGGGGGATCGATCCATGAAAATTATGACAATCTGCTGAATTTTACCGACATCCAGATCATCGGGGAAAAAAAGATCCGCATCGAGCACAATCTTATCGGGTTTCCCGGTACGGCCATAGATGACATCGAGGTGGTGTATTCACATCCTCAAGGTCTGGCCCAGTGTACCCGGTTTCTGAAAGCCATGCCCAAGGCTCGGCCTGAATCCCATTACGACACGGCCGGTTCGGTGAAATACATCAAGGAGCAGGGCAATACAAAGCAGGCGGCGATTGCCAGTGCGGAGGCAGCGGCCTATTACGGGATGGAAATACTAAAGGCAGGAATAGAGACAAATCCCCGGAATTACACGCGGTTTTTTATTCTTGCCAGGACCGACGCCTTTACCGTTACCAGCGCGAACAAGGCCTCCTTTGTGTTTTCGACCGGGAATAAACCAGGTGCCCTGTTCATCTGTCTCAAGATACTTGCCGAAAACGGCGTGAACATGACCAAACTGGAATCACGGCCGATTCCAGGTAAACCATGGGAGTATATGTTTTATCTTGATGTTGATATCCCCGATGCCGCAGGGAATTACGAACGGGCAATCGGCCTTTTAAAAGAGGAAGCACTTACTTTCAGGGTTCTCGGAGAATACCGGGTATAAATATCAGATTTTTATTCCCAGCTTTTTCAGCTGTTCTTCTTCGTCTTTTTTCGCCACGTATTCGTGGCGTTTTTGTTTTACTTTGATGAGAATGTTCTTTATGGCGTTGATTTCCAGCTTTATGCCTTTCATTCTGCCTCTGCTTTCTCTTGGCACTTCGCTTTTGAAGTACACATCCAATGCCGGCAACAGGTTCAGCATTTTCTCCAGTTCGACAATCTGCCCGGAAAGGAATTCAAACACCTTGTCGTCTTCCGCATTTTCCAGCCGCATATAAGTTGAACTGACCTTGGACGACAGCACCGATAATATCTTCGCGGTTTTGCTTACATTCTGTATGAACTGGTCGTAATTGACTTTAACGGTTTTAGAAATGGCGGTGCGTTCGTCAAAAACTTCAACTGGCAAAATATTCGCTTCGTCTTTCTTTTGTACCAGGCTTTTCAGCCAGTTCCTGAACCGTTCGCTAATAGTAACTCGTTTTTGTTTGATGAGCATGAGACTTTCATTCAGTTTCTGGATGGTTTTATCCAGGTGCAGGCTTGCGGCTGACAACTGGCGGATGGCATCCAGGAGAAGTCCTTTGTAATCGTCTTTTTTTTCTTCCTTTTTTTCCTGAATCTGGGGATACAGCCGCTTGAGGAGTTCATCCTTCAGCTGGGATGAATTTTCCGCGTATTCCTCCTGAAGAATCTCGTCTATTAATTCCGGATAATAGGGTTCATCCGACATTTCTTCGGCGAAGGCGCGTTTAATTTTTTTTACCGCTGCTTCATGCCGTTCTCCGGGGCTGCCGTCGGGAACCGATATTTTATGCAGGACCCGTTCACGTACCTCCCGTTTGTAGAATTCCCTCTGAAAAGCGGTGAGTTCCTTGAAGTGGGTAAGAAGCTGGGATGATATTTTGGCGAGCTGGTTTACCGCATCGTTGATGATGTTTGCCGAGAGAGGGTCGGTTCCCTGGCGTACCTTGTTCACCATTTCCGCAGTTGCCCGGGTGTTTGTGCTGGTGGAATTCTCCGAGAGCTTTGCCCATTGAATATAGTTGATAAGTTCTGTTATGCCTTTCAGGCGCTTCATAGACAAAAACTCGGCACTGAACTGATAGTAATTGTTCAGGAAATCAAGCTGGGATTCAAACTGGGACAGTCGGATGGACATCTTCTCGTTTTTTTCGTTTTCCAGAAAGGGCGACGCGTCGGGGGCCTGTACCTCGGAAATCTTCGTGTCTGCCTTGTAGGGGTCTTCCCCGATCTGGCCTTTTTTTAAGAGCACATTATACAGGCTCATGAAATTCGCGTGAAAGGTTCTGAACAGGTCGCGAATTTTTGGCAAGCGTTCCTTGTCCAGGTAATCACGCTGGGCTTCTATGGCTTTTTCCAGGTCAAACACAAAATCGTCGCTCATACATATTTATTATGCAACAGTTTAAGCTAACCTTCAACGAGTAGCAGAGTTTTCATGAAAAAAATGTCCCGAACATTTTTTACCGAAATATGCCGTCAATGGCAGAACGGAGAATAGCCGGTGTTCAGCAGCATTCGTGAAAGTGCCAATGCCTTTCAGGCGGTACTATCCGGTTGTATGAAAGTTTTTGTTCTCCTTGTCCTCGTGGCCGCATTTCCCGGCTGCAGCTTCCTGTCCTCGTATATTGAGCTGCATGTTCAGGTTGAACCGTTTCCGGGTTTTCTGCCTGCAGGTGTTCCTGAGCAATTTGAGTTTCTGCTGCCTGATGAAGATGGACAGATCCTGTCGGGTTCTTCGACAAGCCTGAGTATCGGGAAAAGCGCTAATGTGCCTGTCCTGGCCCGGATCCCCGGGACGGGGGTATGCGCTGCGGGCTTCTTCCCGTCAGATTTTCATAAGGGAGTACTTAAGCTTTCATGGGAGCAGGGAGCGCTTGGTGTGGTCCTGCGCAGTCTGTACCGTAACGGCCTTCCGGTTGAACAGCTGGATGTAAGGGCCTTGCAGGACCGTTTTCTGAAAGCAGGCGAAGGTAATCCCTGGTTATGCAATACCGGGGAAATTGCTCTCGTACTCGCATACACCGGTGTCCTCCCGTCGTATCCGCCCCTTGTAGAAACAAGGGTTGTCTTTTTCCCGGAAGAAACTCCCTTGTCCGGGGTCCCCCCTGTGTTGTTCCCGGCTAATCCCTTCGGCCCGGGAATTGACATACGCAGCGGACAGGCCGAGCTGCCAATGGGCCTCTCATGGTATTTTGACAGGGAAGGGGCTGCCTGTGTTATGAGTCTGGACAGAGAAGGCTGGCGCTGCTTCAGCGGGACTAGCGGATGGAGAGTATCCGGCTGTTGGTGAGCCGCCGGTGTCCTTCCGGTGTAATGAGATAGTCGTTCTCCAGGCGGACGCCGCCTTCCTCCGGGTCATACAGCCCGGGTTCTATGGTAAGGACCATTCCCGGGCGCAGTTGGGTATTTCCTTCGGTCTTGTCCCGCAGAAAAGGGTACTCGTGAATGTCCAATCCGATGCCATGACCGAGGGAATGGGGCATGGTACGGCCGTGGTCTGAAAAAAACCTGTGTACCGCGGCGGCGATGTCTCTGGTCATGGTACCGGGTTTTAAAAGAGCACAGGCACGTTCGTGAGCCTCGGTGACAAGGGAAATCATGTCACGCTGTCTGCCGCTCAAGGGGCCGCGGGCGACAGTCGCTGTGATGTCGCTGGTGTAACCCTGGAAGACAAGGCCGAAGTCAATGATGGTGAGGCCGCGTACCTGCAGGGGCCCGGGGCCGTAGGACGGGAAGGCGTGGATTCCCCAGCTTCTTGCCGGACCGGCAACGATGGTCTCAAAACCTGTTTTTTCGGCCCCGCGCGTACGTCCCATGCCTTCGATTGCCAGGGCCGCGTCGGTTTCAGACGTGAAATTTTCCCAGTTGTTGAGTAGTGCGTCCAGTACCGCGTCGGTTTCCGTACAGGCTTTTTCGTACAGCGCGGTTTCTTCTTCGTCCTTGATCATGCGCAGGGTAAGCAGATGTTCGGCAATACCCTGTTCTCTGCAGATAATTTCCTGCTGGCAGAGACGGTTCTGCAGGCTTGAAACAAAGGGATGGGGGGTTGCCGAAGGCAGCTCTATTCTGGCACCTGGTCCAAGGTCTGCCAGCATATTTTGCAGTGCAGCGGCAGGGTCTCTTCCGAATTCCGACTGCGGAACGATCAGGTCGGCAGAGGCGTGAGCCTCAGCCATGTGGACGTCCCAGGGAATGAGCACAGACCGGCCGTCTCTTTTTATGATGAACAGGGCGTCCATGGGATGTCCGCAGAGGTACCGCATCGACGCGGTACGGTGTTCCTCGGTATCGTGAAACACCACGGCATCAATCTTTTCTGCCTGCATCCATTCCAGTACTTTCTGGATACGCTGGGTATAGGCCTGGGTGCGTTGATGGTGCATGTCTGGTCCTATGTGACGACGATATTTACAAGCTTGCCGGGTACTGCTATGACTTTACGGATCTGGGCGCCTTCGGTGAGTTCCTGTATGCGCTCAAGGGACAGGGCATGGGTTTTCATTTCTTCCTGCTGCATATCCCGGGGCGCTTCGAATTTGGCCCTGAGTTTACCGTTGACCTGGACCACGATGGTTACCGTGTCATCGACGGTAAGCTCGGGCGTGTAGACGGGCCAGGATTCATAGGCGCATGATGAGTCATGGCCGCATTTTTGCCACAACTCCTCGGTGATATGGGGCGCGTAGGGATTTAACAAAAGGAGAAAGGCCTCCCACATATCTTTGTTGATTTCGTTGAGTTTATAGGCCTCGTTGATGAATATCATCATCTGGGAAATGGCGGTGTTGAATTCCAGGGCGCCGGTATCCTCGGTAACCTTTTTGATGGTTTTATGAAGGAGTTTTTCCACTTCCGGCGGTACGGGTGCATCGCTCAGGGGCTTTTCTCCCGTCCGCCACACACGGTCAAGGAAGCGGAACACGCCGGTCAGACCGCTGGTGGACCATGGTTTTGACACCTGCAATGGACCCATGAACATTTCATATATCCGGAAAGAATCAGCACCGAACTCCTTGATGATATCATCGGGGTTTATGACATTCTTGAGGCTCTTGGACATCTTGGCGATCACTCTGGTCAGCGGTTCGCCTGTCGATTTTTCTACAAAACTGTCGGGGCCGGTTTCTTCCACTTCATCAACAGGAACAAGGGTTTTGTTCTGCCGTTCATAAGCGAAAGAGGTAATCATGCCCTGGTTGATGAGGCGCTGAAAGGGTTCCCTGGTGGAAACAAGGCCGAGGTCATACAGGACCTTGTGCCAGAAGCGGGCGTAGAGGAGGTGAAGGACAGTGTGCTCCGAACCGCCTACGTACAGGTTTACAGGCATCCAGTACTGTTCTTTTTCCGGGTCGACGAAGGCATTGGTATTCTGCGGATCTATGTAGCGCAGATAATACCAGCAGGAACCTGCCCAGTTCGGCATTGTGTTGGTTTCCCTGCGGGCTTTGCCGCCGCATTTCGGACAGCTGCAGTTTACCCATTCCTCTATACGTGCAAGGGGGCTTTCACCGTTACCTGTAGGCTCATAGGACTCGATGTCCGGAAGCACGAGGGGCAGTTCGTTTTCCGGGATTGTTACCACGCCGCAGGACGGGCAGTGGACGATGGGGAAGGGTTCTCCCCAGTATCTCTGACGGGAAAACAGCCAGTCGCGGAGTTTGTAATTGACGGCTTTCGTACCAAGCTCACGTTCTTCAAGCCAGGAAATGATGGTGTCGATCGCTTCCTGTTTGCCCATGCCGTCGAGAAACGATGAATTGACATGGGGCCCGTCTTCTGTAAAAGCCTCGGTGTCTATGTCGCCGCCTTTAAGGACTTCAATTACCGGCAGGTTGAATTTCCTGGCGAATTCCCAATCCCGCTGGTCGTGGGCGGGAACGGCCATGATGGCGCCGGTACCGTATGAAATGAGAATGTAGTCGGAAATCCAGATGGGAATTTTCTCCCCATTTACCGGATTGACGGCATAGCCGCCGGTGAAAACCCCGGTTTTATCTTTGGCCAGATCGGTGCGTTCCAGGTCTGACTTCATGGCTGACGTGTGTATGTACTCGTCTACGGCGGATTTCTGTGCCGGTGTGGTAAGACGGTCTACAAGGGGATGTTCCGGGGCCATGACCATGTAGGTGGCGCCGAAAAGGGTGTCGGGTCTTGTGGTGTAAACCTCCAGCACCTCTCCTTCCAGTTCCGGATTGTCGGACGGATCGATGCGGAACATCACATTCGCCCCTTCCGACTTCCCTATCCAGTTTTTCTGCATGGTTTTGACCGAATCAGGCCAGTCAAGGTCCTCCAGGTCTTCTATAAGCCGGTCCGCGTAAGCGGTTATTTTCAGCATCCACTGGCGGAGGTTCCTCCGTTCAACCAGCTGACCGCAGCGTTCGCACCGGCCTTCCTTGACTTCCTCATTTGCAATACCGGTTTTACAGGAGCTGCAGAAGTTTATGGGCGCCTCCGCTTCGTAAGCCAGGCCTTTCTCGTAAAGTTTCAGGAAAATCCACTGAGTCCACTTGTAGTATTCCGGGGAATGGGTCGTAAGGTTGCGGTCCCAGTCGTAGGAAAAACCGAAGCTCTTTATCTGGGACACGAAGGTTTTTATGTTCTTTGCAGTGGTTATCCTGGGGTGGGTACCGGTTTTTATGGCGAAATTCTCCGCCGGAAGGCCGAATGAGTCAAAGCCCATAGGGTGGAGAACGTTATAGCCGTTCATGCGCAGGAATCTGCAGTAGATATCTGTAGCGGTATACCCTTCCGGATGGCCTACATGGAGTCCGTCTCCCGAGGGATAGGGGAACATGTCCAGTACATACGCCCGTTTGTTTTTGGGGAACGCGGAGTCCTCCTTGGCTCGGAATGTTTTGGCGGTCTCCCAATGAGACTGCCATTTCTGTTCGATGTCGGAAAAAGGGTATTTGCTCATGGAAGCATGATAGCCGTGAGCCCTTCTTAAAGTCAAGAAACGCCTTGAGTTTGCATTTGGTTTCACCGGCCATATAATTCATAGAAGGAACAGGAGGAGATTCATGAAAATCAGGCAAAAACTGCTTTCATTCTTCGGGGCATGTATTCTGGTCTTCGTGGTGGTCATAATGGGGATACTGTCCTCCGCCCAAAACATGTTGATTCTCCACGGCCACAGTGAACTTTCCATATCCGTTCTTTCGACCTGGAACAGGTTTACCTTTCAGACCCTGCGCCTGCGGGTGGAAAAACGGCTGAATGTGAATTTTCAGCAGGAATGGCTGCCGACGAAAGAACGGCTGGAGGAACAATTATCCCGATTGTTCGCTCTCACGAATGCCGGTTATTCGGAACAAATAAGTGAAACACTTCAAAAAACCGAGGAATTCTGGAAGATACTTCTCCGGGACATAGAAAACATTGAACGGTTTCTAAAGGTGGAAGGATCTGTGGAGGTGATCAAGGAAACCGATTTCACGGCAGTTGATGTCCTCCACCGTGACTATATGAATGATCCGGCCCGCAGCAGCCAGTGGTCGGAGCTTGACCGGTTTGTGGGGTATTTACGGACAATGGAACTGTCGGCGGAAACCTTTAATGGCCTTTTGAATGATGTGCCGGACATGATGCAGGATGAAGTACAGCGGATAGAAGCCCGTCAACAGGTATCCATCCTTGCGGGGCTTGTTATTTCAATTTCCGGAATTCTTGTGTTCGTGTACCTGTTCACAAAAAGACTGAGCAACCGCCTGGTGGTCATAGAGAAAACCATGGATATGGTCTCCCGGAAAGATCTGACAGTGCAGGCGGATGTCCGTGTAAAGGATGAGACGGGAGACCTCGCCGCCCATGTCAATGAGGTTATCGGAAGTCTGAAAAACATTATCAGCGATATAAAGGACACGGCCCGGCATACCCTGGCCCTCCGGGACGAGCTGGGAGCAAGTACGTCCCAGTCAAGCGCTGCAATGACCCAGATCGCGGCAAATATACAGAACATCGAGCGGCAGTTCCATAACCTGGACCAGGAGATCAGCAATGTGTTTTCTTCTGTTGAATCAATCAACCGGAAACTGGAAACCCAGACACAGGGAATGGGTCGGCAGAGTTCGGCGGCTGTTGAATCCTCCAGCGCAATAGAGGAAATGGCTGCCTCCATCAACTCGGTGTCCAGGCTTGCCGCCGACCGGATGAGCGGTGTTGAAGGGCTGGTGGATATCACCAACCGGGGAAGCGAAGTCATGACCCAGACGTCAAGTGTCATTCAGGAAATTGCCCGGGAGATAGAAAACCTGCTGGATATCATTGATATCATTAACACCATCGCAAACCAGACTGATCTCCTGTCCATGAATGCTGCCATCGAGAGCGCTCATGCCGGTGATGCCGGCCGGGGGTTCGCTGTTGTCGCCGAGGAGATCCGTAAACTTGCCGAATCGACAGGAGAGAATTCCAAGATGGTCTCATCTTCACTGAACCAGATTACCGAACGGATCAAGAACGCCGCAGAAACAAGCCGTGAAAGCCTGGTGACCTTTGGACAGATCAACCAGGAGGTGAAAAATACCGCCCAGGCTTTCAAGGAAATTTCCAAAGCCATGGAAGAAATGGCGGCGGGGACTTCGGAGATTATTTCCGGTACCGAGGAAGTCAAGAATGTGTCGTCGGAAATTCTTGTGGAAGTCCGGTCCATTCAGACCGAATCAGAGACGATTACCGGTGCTTTGGAGAATGTTCAGCGTCTTTCCGGTTCCGTGCTCAACGGGATACAGGAAATAAATGTGGGCGGGCAGGAGGTCATCCGGGCAATGAATTCATTGAACGAGGTCGGCGACCGGGCAAGGGAAAGCATGCAGCATTTGGGAGAAAAGGTTACCGGCTTTGTAACCGAATGACCCGGTCTTTTTAGGAACAGAACCGTACCGGCAAAATTGTTATACCCGTGTGGATTCGATTGGCTGCAACGGGTATACTGGCCCCATGAAATACTCCATTCTCATGAAAGCCGCGGTGTTAATGTGCCTCGTGTTGCTGACCGGCTGCGGGGTCGATTCCAAACTTCATATCGATACAGACAAAAGCGCGCTCCTTTCTGTCGAGCTGCAGATTACCGGCATCGCCCTGGAGTATTTCAAGGACCTGGGTGAGGCCCAGGGGATTGTGCTTGAAGGCTCGTCACTGTTCATTCCTGAGCAGATACAAGGTTTCTTTGACGGTCTTCCGGGCGTAGAAGCGGTGAAAGTGGAGACCGAAGGTCCGGGAGGGCTTGTCCTTCTTCTTGGGTTTGACCATATTGACAGTTTTTTCAAAAACGGAGCGCTCCCCGGTATCCCGGGGCTGCTGAACATCGAGCAGGTTTCAGACGGAGAAACGCTGACTCTTTTGTTTACCCGGGACACGATGCAGCAGTTGTCGGGACTTTTGCCGTTTGGTGATGACCCGGTCTCCCAGTCGGGAATGATGCTGTTTGAAAACCACGGTACCCGTGAGGAGTTTCTGGACATGACGGGGTGGCTGTTCGAGGAATACGCGTCACCCGGAGAAATTGCGGCAAGCCTGGCGGCAAGCAGCATAGGGTTGGAAATTGAGCTGCCTTCAGATATCCGTGATACCAACATGACCAGAATCAGCGGTGATACCGTCAGTGTTTCAATCCCTGTCCTGGAGTTCTTCACCCTCGAAGAGCCTTTGAAATATTACGTGACCTACGGAAAATAAACGGCGGTTTCATGTCGAGAGAACACATAAACAACGCGGTGCAGATTTGCCACAGCCTCCTTGCCTCATGCATTCACGGCGATGAAGATATTGTCGATGCAACGGCAGGCAACGGGCATGATATGCTCTACGCCGCCGGTTTGACCTCGGGCAGGATCTACGGATTCGACATCCAGGAGAAGGCAGTGTCTGCGACCCGGGAACTGTTACAGCGCCACGGGCTGTTATCAGACCGGGTGCGTCTTGTGTGCGAAAGCCACACCGAAATGGACAAGCATGTTGTTTCTCCGGTAAAGGCGGTACTTTTCAATCTCGGGTATCTTCCCGGGGGCGACAAGACCATCACCACAGCGGCATCTACTACCCTGTCCGGGCTTGGGTGTGCCCTGAGGCTTCTAAGCCCCGGAGGTATGGTGTTTATTGTCGTGTACCGGGGGCATCCCCATGGGGAAAAGGAATATGAGGCGCTGAGGGATTTTTGCGCAGCTCTGCCCCAAAAACAGTATAATGTCGCCTTCTGTTCCTTTCCCAACCAGGCCGGCAAGCCTCCCCTTTTGTTTGTCATTGAATTCCGCAATAATGGCGCCGCGGCTCCGGACCTTGGATAAGAAAAGCCGAAAACTGTATACTTGTGGTATGGGAAATGTGCTTTCAGTGAATATCGGATGTGTTTCAGTGGTATGTCGGTAAGATCATAGTAAAAAGGTTCGCATGAGTAACGGCGGTACACGGTCATTCAAACAGATGATTCTCGGCTCATTTGAAACAGCAGGAAATTTCTTTCTGTTTCTGGTGAATGTGCTGAAATGGATTTTCCGGCCTCCCTACCGTATGCGGCGTCTATTGGCGGAAGTAGAGAAGATCGGTGCCAACTCTTTCCCTGTTATTGCCCTCTCAAGCATTGCCATCGGCATGATTTTTGCTCTTCAGCTTGCATCCCTTTTGGGATTGTTCCGTACGGAAATTCTCATTGGTGCGGCGGTAGGGATGACCATGACCCGGGAGCTTGCTCCCTTTATTACTGCCATCATGCTTGTTGCACGGGACGGGTCCGCAATGGCGGCGGAGATTGGTACCATGAAGGTAACCGAGCAGCTCGACGCAATGACTACCATGACCGTGGACCCCGTACATTTTCTGGTGGTGCCCAAGGTGCTGGCATCGGTAATTTCTTTTCCTCTTTTAACCGCCGCATCCAACGTGCTGGGGGTGTTCGGGGCCTATGTCGTCGGGGTGCTCGGGCTGGGTATTGATAAAAGCGGCTTTTTTGACCAGCTGTACTGGTTTGTAGATCCTGATGATGTATATACGGGGATCATCAAAGCCGCTGTATTCGGGTTTCTGGTGAGCGTTATCTGTACGTTTTTCGGGTTTCATACCCAGCGGGGAGCAAAAGCGGTGGGTGAATCGACCACAAAGGCGGTGGTCACATCGGCCCTGTTCATTTTCGTGGCTGATTATGTCATGACGGATCTGATGCTGAAGCTGGTTTTTTAGCAAAAGACATGAAGCAGTAAGGGGTTCCATGAAGAACGGGTACATTGTCGAGGTAAAAAAACTCTCGAAATCCTTCGGGGATAATCAGGTACTCAACGATGTGTCGATCGGGTTTGTTGACGGAGAGATCTCCGTTGTAATCGGAAAAAGCGGTACAGGAAAAAGCGTCCTTATAAAAAATATCATTGGCATACTCAAGCCCGATGCCGGGGACATCTTATACAACGGGAAAAGCATATATGCACTCGATACTCAGGAATATACCCAGTACCGGCAGTCTTTCGGGTACCTTTTTCAGGAATCTGCGTTGTTTGATTCCATGAATGTCTTTGACAATATTGCGTTCCCTCTTGTAGAGGTAAAAAAAATCAAAGACAAGCGTTACATCGAACGTTTTGTCAACGAGAAACTTGAGTGGGTAGGTCTGCCTGGAACAGGAAAACTGTATCCCGCAGAACTCTCGGGCGGGATGAAGAAACGCGCGGCGTTGGCCCGGGCTTTAGCCATCAGTCCGCAGATTCTGCTGTTTGACGAGCCTACCACAGGGTTGGATCCGGTATTGAGTGAAAGTATTGATGAATTAATCTTAAGGGTGAATAATGAATTAGGGCTGACCTGTATTGTTATAAGTCATGATATTCCGGCCACCTTCAGGATTGCCCACAAGATAGCGCTGCTTCATGACACGAGAATTCAGTTCCACGGGACTCCTCGTGAAGCAGTAGCGGCTGATGTGCCGATGCTGAAGAAGTTTATCACCAATTCGTTTGTCAGTGTTGATGAGGTAGGGGATTAGGGTGAACAGGTATATAAAAATTGGTTTGCTGGTTACTCTCTCCAGTATTGCAGGGGTGGTGTTTATGATGCGCACTGCCGACAAGATCAGCGGCGGAGATACCTATCGGGTAAGCGCCTATCTGACCGATGCCACAGGCCTCCTTCCCGATTCTAAGGTGCGGATGTACGGGGTTGTGGTCGGCAGTGTGAGGGCCATCACCCTGGATGACGGTATGGCGCGGGTTGATCTTGAGCTTGCAGATAAAACCGTTTTGTACGAGGACGCTATCTTCGAGAAAAGGATGGAGTCCCTTCTGGGAACAGCTTCGGTAAACATTCAGCCCGGTTCTCCTGTCAGACGGCAGCTGGGCAACGGGGCTGTCATTCAGTCTGTCCAGAGCGGAACCGCCCTCGAACAGACCCTCTCAACCCTTCGGGATATTTCCGCATCCGGGGATTCAATGCTGGATGAAGTGGAGAAAATTTTCACGGATGAGTATGATCCCGGCGGAGCGGAAAGAGGGGGGAGTGCCGCGGTGCAGACACTGTACGAAGTGCGGAATACCCTGGAAACCCTGAATCTGATTCTTGAGGATATGAGGGGCATTACTTCTGCGGTCAATGCCCGGTCAGATGAGGAGCTCCAGCGTTTCAGCGCCTTGATGGCCCAGATGACACGGCTTACCCAGAACATGAACACTGTTCTTGTTCAGAACGAGGAAAAGATCGCCCGCAGTTTCGATCAGCTTGAGCGCAGCATGGAGCTTGTAAGTTCCCAGCTGGAAGCAAGCGAAGCGATCCTTTCCGAGGTGAAGGAAATCGCCGCGACGGTGAACAGCGGCAAAGGCAGCCTCGGGAAGCTGGTACACGACGAGACCCTTTACGACCGTGTTGTGAGTATTACCAAGGAAGCCGAGGAAGCCATTCAGTCCACTATCGGGATTGACCTTGAGGTAGAATACCGGGGCGATTACCTTATTAACATGGGGGAAATGAGAAATCAGGTTGGCTTGAGGCTCATTCCCGGCGCAAAGGAAAAATATTATGCCGTCGGTATTGTCGACAAACCCGGCGCCGGCCAATCGACGACAACTACTACCACAACCCAGACGGGGGGCGCCACCACTGTCGAGACAACCGAGGAAATGGTATCCGGGTGGGTACCGTATATACAGCTCGCCTATGAATTCGGCCCCATGACGGTCCGCGGCGGTCTCATAGACGGCAAGGGCGGTATGGGACTTGATTATTCACCCCTTTCACTGGCGAGCGTTTCCCTTGAGGCTTACGATTTTGATTCAATCGCCGAGCCGAATTTACGGGCCTACGGGTCGGTTCGGCCGTTTTACGGCCTGGACCCGAAGAATCCTGCCAGCTGGCTGTATTTCAGCGGAGGGGTCGATGATATCCTCGGTAAGCGCCAGATTGATTATTTCCTGGGTGTCGGCCTTACCTTCCAGGATAATGACCTGAAAGGTGCCGCTTCTTTCATGTCGATAAGGCCGTAGACGCAGGGGCCAAACCCACTTATACTGTTTCTGCTTCCGGGGAATGACTATTTCCAGCCCCGGGAAAAGGGTTGTATATGTACGCACTTATGTCCATTCTTGTCTGGGGAGTGTCAATTGTTTTATCTGTGGCATTCTTTATTCCCGCTCTTTTATTGTTTTTGCTCACTTTCTGGTGGGACCCCAACAGAAGAATCCTGCATTATTACACCTGTGTATGGGGCGCTTCCTATGCATTCATAAATCCGCTGCTGCGGGTACGGGTGGAGGACCGTAAAAGACTGAAGATCAAGGGCGCAAGAATTTTCGTCTGTAACCATCAGTCGCTGTATGACATATCGGTTATTTTTCATCTTTTTACCCATTTAAAATGGATAGCCAAGAAATCCCTTTTCCGGATTCCGTTTGTCGGCTGGAACATGACCATGAACGGCTATATCAATCTGGACCGTGAAGACAGAAAAAGCCAGGAAAAGATGCTGAATAAGTCTATTGCCTATTTGAACCGCGGCAGTTCCTTGATGATATTTCCGGAAGGCACAAGGACGCCCGACGGGGCAATTAAACGGTTTAAGGGCGGCGCCTTCAAGCTTGCGTTTGACACCATGACACCGGTGGTGCCCCTGGTGATCGACGGGTCGTTTCAGGCTGTTCCCAAGCACGGTGTTTTCATGAAACACGCCCAGAAGATCATTATAAAGGTCCTGGATCCGGTTTTCCCCAAAGATTTTGATTCATACCGTTCATTGAGGGACCACGTGCGCCAGCTGATGGAAAACGCCTACGCCGAGCTTCATACGCGCCTTGCGCCGGCCTGATCACGGTTCTGTGTTCAGATGCCCGCGGCGGACAACTCTCTTCCAAGGATAATCTGTTTTCTGGCGCGGCCCCAGCGGTAATGATGAATACTGCCGTTTGAGGCTATGACCCGGTGGCAGGGTATAAGATAGCTCACCGGGTTTGCGGCAACTGCTGCCGCTGCCGCGCGTACCGCCGCAGGATTTCCGCTTGCATGAGCGATACGCGCATAAGATGTTACCGAGCCTTCAGGTATGGTGAGAAGGGCCTTCCACACTGCCGTCTGGAATTCGGTGCCTTTGATGTGTACGTGAAAAGGTTCTTCCTTGTTCCACTGGCTGAAGATCCTGTCCGCTAAGCTCCGTGCCTTTTTATTGTCGTTGTAAAAATAAGCCTGGGGCCAGGTTTTCCGGACACCCTCTGAGGCTTCATGTTCATCCGCCTCCTTATCCAGGAAAAACAAGTGGGATATGCCTGTCTGCGTGCTGGCGATCAGACAATTACCGAAAGGACCAGGGGCTGTCCCGAGCCAAATCTCAAGATCTTTACCTCCTGATCTTACTTCTTCCTGGGTGGCAGAATGAAGGTGCACAAACGTATCGTGATGCCTGCCGGTATCCGAAAGGCCGGAAGAAAGGCTTGAATTGATGACCGACATTGAATCGAGGAGGGGTTTTGTGTATCCGTTACTGATGATGTCGAGAAACTGATATGGTGAAGCGCCGGTCAGGGACTGAAAAGCCTTTTCAAAACGGGGAGCCGGCATACCGGAAATTTCCGCCATGTGGATAAGGCCGGGGCGGTCCTGAGGGTTGTTATCCAGGTATGTCAGGACTTTTTCGATGGCATAATAGGTATCAGGCATCCTGCTTATCATAGCGCGAAGGCGGCGATGGGCCAACCGTACTTTGGCAATTCTATGCATTTTTTCTACCCGAGGGGTCTTTGTTACGGTACCTTTTAGCATGCGAGGCGGTATGAAACGACTATACGCACCATCTGTACTGATGTTTACGTTTATTTTTCTCGTGACTATGGCAAGCGGCTGTCTGAATCGTGTACACCTGCAGGAGCTGGTAACCCATGTCGAGTATCTGGCCGCAGACGGACGGGGCGGCAGGATGACCGGCACTTCCGGGCTTGCCGAGGCGGAAGAATATATTTTCACCCAGCTGGACGGGTTTTCCCGGCACACAAAGCCTGTGTTTCAGGAATTTGAACTCTTTTATCCGGCAGTCACGGGGTTGGAATCCGGGGCAGGCAGAGAAAGCAGCGGGCTTGGGCATATTTCACGGGGCACACGCCGGTTTCCCCTGTTGTTTGATACCGCTCATTATCCCCTTCCCGGTGCCGGGGCCGGCACAGCCGCCGATAAGGACATTGTTTTTGCCGGTTACGGGATTACTGCTCCTGAGTATGCCTATGACGATTACAAGGATCTGGAGGTTGGCGGAAAGATAGTGCTTGTATTCCGCTATGAACCGAATGCCGATGATCCGGATTCGCTGTTTATGGGTACCCGCCATACCCGTTATGCCGCGTTTGCCTCCAAAATAGAAACAGCTGCCAAAAACGGCGCGGAAGGCCTTGTCCTTGTCGATGGACCGTTAAGCGTCTCTGCCGACGATCCCGCATCTCCTCCCTTCGGTTTCAGCCCTGTGCCGGGAGCCCGTTTCCTTGACGGTCCTATCCCCGCTGTTCATGTATCATTGGCCTACATGGAAAAGGTCTTTCCTGAAGTATCCTTTCATGATTATCAGCTTGCCCTCAATGAAGGCCGCCTTCCGTCGCAGCTCAAGCCCCTGCCGGCGGCAGAGGGCAGCATTACCCTCAAGGCTTCTGATTCCCCAATCAAAGCAAGGAATATCCTGCTGTTTGTGCCGTCCCGGCAAAACCGCAGTACATTACCCGAAGGAGAAAAACGGGTTATTGTTGTAGGGGCCCATCATGATCATCTGGGAAGCTACCGGACCCTGGCAGCTATCGGCGGGGACGGCGGGGACGACTACGTCCTTAATGGCGCTGACGATAACGCTTCCGGTACCGCGGCGGTTCTTGAACTTGCAGGCAAGTTTGCCGGAGGCCTTCGGAACACAGGTCTGGTGTTTGCCTTTTTCTCTGCAGAAGAACTCGGACTTTTCGGATCGAAGTCGTTTGTCGAAGAGTACCGGCAGTATGTAGAGAAAGCTGCCGTCATGTTGAACTTTGACATGATCGGAAGGGATACCGGGGTGCCGCTGCTTATCCAGTACAGCGGGCAGGGGGTTTTCACCGATGCGGTACGTGAACTGGCCGGCAGCGGTGTAACCATCAAGAGATATACAGGGCACGGAGCGGCGGTGAGTGATTTCCTCCCCTTTCATGAAGCGGGGATTCCTACCGTGTTCTTTTTCACTGGATTGCATGACGAATATCACCATGTCGATGACGAGGCAGACCGGCTGAGCGGAGAACGGATGCAGACTGTTACCGAAATGGGAGCCCGGCTCATACTGAACCTTGATCAGATTCCCGGAGATTCCTCCTGAAAATCAAGTGCATCGTTATATGGTTACGGCGGTTCCCTGTGGCCGCCGGTTGAATCATTCAGCTCTGTTGTGTGAATACGCCGGTAGGCGGGCCGTCCCTGTACAATGACGCTTTCGTAGAGCGCGAGACGGCTGATTTCACCTTCGATGTGCAGGGCACCTTCCAGAACAGACGGGACATGTACACGCACCGCGCCGCGTACAAGGGTTATATGGGGCCGGAACGGTTTCAGGTCTCCCATTCCCGATGAGGTTTTCAGTGTGTCGGCCACAGCGTTCAATTCCGGGCTGACACGCGCATCCGCGAAGATAAGTCTTCCCTTCGATTGCCGAAACCAGCCGAGACCGGTGATGTTCACAGTGAACGGTTTCATATGGGCCGCCGCAGTATCAAGAAGGGCAGAGAGCTGATGTACACGGCTGTCCGGAACAGGGCCCAGAAAATGGAGTGTCAGATGGAGCATGTCCCCGGGGATCAGCCGCCCCCCGACCCCGTTCTGCTGCAGCTGTTTCTGAACAGCCGTCAGTTGCTGTAGAACCGGAGCCGGCAGGATAGCCGCGTAAAACAATCTTCCCATGTTTTTCATACTTGCATAATGTATCTGTTTCTCATAGATTACACTAGTGAAAGGGGTTCAGAAATCCCCGTATCGCGTAATCCTTTCCTGCAGGGGCCATAAGTTGAAGGACTTCCTTGTGTTTGAAGGGATCCGGAAAACTTTCGGTTCCCACACGGCTGTGGACGATGTTTCTCTTTCCGTGGAGCGCGGGGAAGTCTTTTCTCTGTTAGGCCCCAGCGGCTGCGGGAAAACGACTCTGCTGCGCCTGTGCGCCGGGTTTGAGACTCCCGACAAGGGACGGGTTATCCTGAATGGAGAGGACATCTCCAGTCTCCCGCCGAACAAGCGGAAGGTCAATACGGTTTTTCAGAATTATGCCCTGTTTCCCCACATGAGTGTGTACGATAATATCGCCTTCGGCCTCAAAGTGGCGGGGAAGAACTCCACAGATATAAAGTTAGAAGTCGATGCGATGCTCGACCTTATCCAGATGAAAGACCACGCCCACAAAAAACCGTCCCAGATCAGCGGCGGGCAGAAACAGCGGGTGGCCATTGCCAGGGCCCTGGTGAACAAGCCCCAGGTACTCCTGCTGGATGAACCGCTTGCCGCCCTCGATCTGAAACTCAGACAGCGTATGCTGATCGAGCTCGATCAGATTCACGACGAGGTAGGGATCACCTTCCTGTTTGTCACTCATGACCAGGGAGAAGCCATAAGCCTCTCCGACCGTATCGCTGTGATGAATGAGGGCAAAATCGAACAGATCGGCACCCCGGCCCAGGTGTATGAAAGCCCGGTTTCCAGTTTTACCGCGGCCTTTATCGGCGACACTAATTTTTTTGACGGCCAGGTGCGGGAGGCTGTTCCTCCAAATTACAGCCGCATTGCCATAGACGGTCTGCCTGATGCCCTGTGTTATAACGACAGCCCCCGGAGGCCGGGGGATATGGTCCACCTGAGCGTGCGGCCCGAGAAGATACGTCTTCGGCGCATGCCTTTTGAATCTCATGATTATGAGAATACCATGCGGGGCACCGTTGAAAACCTTGTGTATCTCGGCAGTTCGACCCGCTACTGGGTCCGTGTGGGAGAATGGCTGGTTACCGCTCTCCTGCAGCACCGGCATTTCATTCTGGATGAGGCCCCTCCGACCTGGGGCGATGAGGTCTGGCTTGCCTGGCATGCCGACGACGGGTTCATGCTCCAGCGCTATGCCCTTACCGATGAAAAACTGTTAATGATGCCCGAGGACGGCGACATGCTGGGAGAAGACCTTTCGCCGGACCAGAAAACCGGCGGTGAAGATGCTTTGTCCTCCGGCAGCGGTGAATAGGATGCCCGGTATGAGAACCTTAACGCCCCGCCGCATTCAGGAGACTCTGTTTACGGCCCCGTCATTCCTGTGGCTTCTTGTATTGTTCCTTGTCCCTACCCTGATGGTTGTCAGCATGAGCTTCAGGACGGCTGATCCCTACGGCGGTATCGGCGATTCATTCTCCCTTGAAGGTTTCAAGGATATTTTTTCCCCGAGTTTTCCGGGCATCCTTTTCCGGACGGTTAACTTAAGTTTCCAGACGACCCTGTGGTGCCTGGCCCTGGGACTTCCTGTGGCCTACTTTATTGCCCGGGCTGAAAAAAAACACCAGGCACACCTTATGCTGCTGATCATCATTCCTTTCTGGACGAATTTCCTGATCCGTGTGTACGCCTGGAAAATAATTCTTCATCCGGAAGGGATGCTGAAAGATATGCTGGTGGCGCTGCGTCTTGTATCGGAAGATACATCTCTTTTATACAATCAGGGAGCAGTGCTTCTGGTTCTGGTATACACCTATCTTCCTTTTGCGGTGCTGCCCTTGTACGCGGCCATAGAAAAATTCGATTTTACTCTTATCGAAGCATCCCGTGATCTCGGTGCAGGACCCTTGCGGTCCTTTTTCCGGGTTTTTCTTCCCGGAATCAGCCAGGGGATCGTATCGGCAGTGATGGTAGTATTCATCCCGGCCCTCGGGTCTTATGTGATTCCCGACATGGTAGGCGGTACCGATGGTGAAATGCTGGGAAACAAAATCGCTCAGAGGGTGTTTGTTGACCGGAATCTTCCGAGGGGCAGCGCCCTGTCGACATTACTGGTTCTTGCCGTTGTTCTTCCGGTCATCGGCGGCCTGGTGGTAAAGAAAATCCGCAGTAACGGCAGGGCTTTTGCCGATGTTCCGTCCATAGGGGAGCACGGTCTGTGAAAGGTGTACGGTTTTCCGGAGTTCTGACCTTCTTTGTCCTCCTTTTTTTGTACGTCCCGATAGCCGTTCTTGTGTTCAACTCCTTTAATGCTTCACGCTTTGGTTCACTGTGGGGCGGTTTTTCATTGAAATGGTATTCCGCTCTTTTTCATGACCGAAATGTATGGGTATCCCTCACCAACACAGTAGTAGTTGCCCTGGTTTCTACCCTGTGCTCCGTAATTATTGGAAGCATCGCCGGTTTCTGCCTGTACCGTTACAAGGGCAGGGTCCAACGGCTGCATTACGGCCTGGTGTCTCTTCCTCTTATCTTTCCCGACATTCTCATGGGCATGAGTCTTTTGCTTTTTTTCATAGCCATAGGTGTACGTTTGAGCCTCCTTACAATTATTCTTGGGCACATTACGTTCAGTATCAGTTATGTCGCGGTCACCATTATGGCCCGGCTGCAGAATTTCGATTTCAGCGTTGTAGAAGCCGCCCAGGATCTGGGGGCATCGCGGTTTACCATCCTGACTAAAATATACCTGCCGCTGCTTGGTCCCGGGCTCGCGGCTGGTGCCATGCTGGCGTTGACACTCTCTCTGGATGATTTTGTTATCACCTTTTTTACCGCAGGACCTGGATCGTCCACCCTGCCGCTTCAGATTTACAGTATGATCAAATTCGGTAAGCCGCCGATGATTAATGCCCTTTCGACGTTGTTCCTTGCAGCAACGTTTCTTGTTGCTCTTGGGTACCAGAGAATTTCATCCGGTTCTAAAACGGCGGGATAACGCCGGCCGGCCATGCAGTTGAGGAGGAGAAGACATGAAAAGGATTTGTTTTTTTATGTGTACCGTGATGTGTGCTGTCGCGGTGTGTACCGGATGCGGAAATGATGTACAGGAGCTGTATGTATACAACTGGTCCGACTACATTAATGAAGATCTTGTCGTTCAGTTTGAGGAAGAGCACAATTGCCGTGTGGTGATGGATTATTACGACTCAAACGAAACCATGTTCGCCAAGCTGAAGGCCGGCGCCGCAGGTTATGATCTGGTGTTTCCCTCGGGATATATGGTGCAGATCATGGCGCGGGAAAACCTTCTTGAAACTCTGGATCATGAAAAAATTCCAAACATAAAAAACATAGATTCGGCCTACGTCGCCTTTTCCCTTGATCTCCAGTCAAAATACTCGGTGCCGTACATGATAAGCAACACGGGCATCGGCTATCTGGCCGACAAGGTGGACCAGCCTTTTACGCCAAGCTGGCGGATTTTCGGTGATGCCCGGTTTGCCGGCAGAATGACCATGCTGAACGATATGCGGGAAGCAATCGGCGCCGCTTTGAAAACCCTGGGTTACAGCCTTAACACCCTCAACCCCGTTGAGCTTGCCCAGGCCAGAGACCTTCTTGTCCAATGGAAAAAGAACCTGGCGAAATTCGAGGCGGACCAATACAAAAACGGGCTGGTTTCCGAAGAGTTTTTTATAGTCCAGGGTTACTCGGGAGACCTGTACCAGACAATGGAAGAAAACAGCGATATTGAGTACGCCATTCCGGTGGAAGGGACTTCATTAGCCTGTGATAACATTGTTATGCTTAAATCCAGCGAACATAAAGACCTGGCATACGCATTCATGAATTTCCTGCTTGACGGCGAGGTCGCCGCCGCGAATATGGAGTATGTATATTATCTTGCGCCTAACACCGCGGCATATCCTTTTCTCAGCGACGACCTGAAGGCTGAGGAACCCATCCTGATGTCACCGTCCATAATCGCCAACTGTGAAGTTATTCAGGATCTTGGGGAGGGCAACGCCCTGTACAGCGAGATCTGGGACCAGGTAAAAGCGGCGAGGTAGTGCGTTTCCGGTTAATATGCTTGACGACAGGCTGAACGGCTGGGTACTTTTGACCTATGGATACATTTTCAGTTTTTCGTAAGGGATTAATTGCGCTCATCGCAGCGACGATAGTTGTTCCGTCTGCATGGGCGTCGGGGCAGAAGGAGGGGGAAGGCGGGTTGTCCGTCGTTGCGTCCACCAGTATAGTCTGGGATGTGGTCCGGTCTGTTGCCGGCACAGACGCCGATGTATTCTGCCTTATAGAGCCGGGGACCGACCCCCACGGATATGAACCGGCTCCCCGGGAAATAGCGAAGGCAGAATCAGCGGATATCGTTTTTGTAAACGGCCTTGATCTTGAAGAAAATCTCCTTACCCTTCTTGAAAATGTCCGTCCCGGCGGTGTGGTGGAAGTATCATCCCGGGTGAACGCAATTGAAAACGAATCCGGTAAAACCGGCTCCGGCGGTGAAGATGAGCACGACGGGGAAGACAGTGACGCCGGCCATCCCGGTGAACACGAAGCCGGGGATGACCATCACCACCGGGGGGACCCCCATACCTGGATGAGTCCTTTGAATGTGCTGACCTGGGTTGATGTCATAGAGGAAACCTTGTCGGCGGCAGATCCGGCTCACCGGGAAAACTACAGCAGCCGGGCCGATCAGTACCGTACGCTTCTCCTTGACCTGCACCGGCGCATAGAAGACGCAGTCTCACAGCTGCCGGCAGAAAACCGGATTCTGGTGACTGATCACCACACCCTGGGCTATTTTGCCCGCGATTACGGTTTTACGGTTATCGGCTCCATTTTACCGGGATTTTCCTCAAATACAGAACCTTCAGTAAGGGATCTTACCCGCTTGATTGATATTATAAACGAGTATCAGGTGACTGCAATTTTCATAGGGCAGACTGCCGGCGGCCAGGTGGATAAGCTTTCCCGTACCATAGAAAAATCCCTGGGGAAATCTCTTGATGTACGGACACTTTTTACCGGTTCCCTTGCCGCCGCCGGGGAGACAGGAGACAGCTATATGTCCTTTATGGAATACAATGTTGCAGAAATTGTTGAAGGTCTTGGCGGCCTGGAAGGAGCCTTTTAATGGCTGTAAAGGTTTATCAGTGAAAAAGCCCCGTATTTTCTGTTATGGCGCCAGCTGTGATCATCCACCGGTCGCGGATACGCCTGCCCTTTATCTGAAGGATGTTATGTTCAGATACGCCGGGACGGAAAGTATGGTGTTGAACAATGTGTCGGTAAGCATACAGCCGGGAGAAAAAGTAGCGCTGGTCGGGCCGAACGGCGCCGGTAAATCCACCCTCATGAAGCTCATTCTCGGACTTGAGAAGCTTGAATCCGGAACCATCAACATCTATGGTCATAACGCTGCCAGCTGCCGGCACCGGGTTGCCATGGTTCCGCAGAAAAGTTCCATTGACTGGTCGTTTCCCGTCACGGTGCGGCAGGTTGTGCTTATGGGCCGATATGTCCATCTGGGATGGTTCAGGAGGCCGTCGGTCGCGGATATCGCGGCCGTAGACAGGGCCATGGAGGCTATGGAAATAGCCGACCTTGCCTCTCGTCAGGTTGGGGCCTTGTCCGGCGGCCAGCAGCAGCGGGTCATGCTGGCCCGGACCCTTGCCCACGATGCCGATCTCCTGCTTTTAGACGAACCCCTTAATCATGTCGATATTGCCACCCAGGAACTGATGTTTCACACCATTGAGTCTCTGTGCAAGGAGGGGAAGAGCGTACTGGTGAGTACCCATGACCTGGGTATATTGACGGTGCATTTTTCCAGGGCCCTGTTTCTGGATAAGTCCATCATTGCCGACGGACCTGTCAAGAAAGTCCTTACGCCGGAAAACATTGCCCGGGCTTACGGATTTGAATTTCACAAAGAAGGGGAGCTGAAGCCATGGTTGAATGGATAATGGAGCCCCTCGGCTATTCGTTTTTCCTGAGGGGTCTTTTTGCGGGGCTCGCGGTCTCCGTGGCCTGCGGCATGTTGAGCGGATTTATTGTGTGGCGGGGAATGGCGTTCCTGGGTGATGCCCTTGCCCATGCCATTCTGCCGGGGATCGTGGTGTCGGTGATGTTCGGTTTCAGCATGTTTTTAGGTGCCATGGGTGCCGCCGTTGTGTCCGTTGTCGCCATAGGGGCCATCACCGGTCAGCGGGGATTCAAGGATGACACTGCCATAGGTGTGATTTTTACCGGGGCCTTTGCCCTCGGTATCGTGCTCATGAACCGGGTGTCGACCTTCAAAGATCTCTCTCATATACTTTTTGGGAGTATTCTCGGCGTGGGGACCGGGGATGTTACCGCTATTGCAGCAGTGGCCCTTATTGTTGTCATAATGGTATCCCTTTTCTACAAGGAACTCCTTGTAACCAGTTTTGATCCCACCCATGCGATAGCCATAGGCCTTTCGCCGACGGTCATCCAGTACGGTCTGCTTTTTCTGGTGGCAGCCACTACAGTGATATCCGTGCAGACGGTAGGCGTGGTCCTGGTTCTGGCCCTTCTTGTGACGCCGGCCGCCGCAGCTTCTCTTCTTTCAAAAAACCTGCCGGTTATCATTGTGATGTCCATCGGTTTCGCGGCATTTTCTGTACTGGCGGGGTTTTATGCTTCCTACTATCTGGATCTGGCGTCGGGAGCGGCAATAGTCCTGACCCTCACTTTAGTGTTCTCCGCGGTTTTTGCCATGGCAAAGGTGAAGGCAGGACTTCTCAGAAAGCAGTAATGCTACGGCGTGCTCATCGCGGTAATATCATCAATCCATGCACGTTCATTATAGTCGTAGTATTTGTCATGTTCCCATTCCAGGGTATGTTCTCCCGCCGGAAGCGGATAAGAGACTTCCACCCATTCCGGCTCGGGATTCCATGTGGACAATTCCTGTACTCCGTCTATTCTGAAATACAGTAATGCTCCGGTGTTGGTGTTTGTTCTCTTGTAGCGAAAGGAAATGATGCCGTCGCTGGCCATGGTTACCTGGGTTTGAAAAATACTGTCGCCTGTGGAAGCCTCCTCCCCGAAGATGACCGAGTATGAGCCTGCATAGGTTTCGAACGGGTCTATGTAGGGTTCCGCGCTGCCGCTTCGGGCTATCGAATTGATGGTACCGACAGTGTTGTCCCATTCCTCGAAGGCGTTTGAGAAGTCGGGGATCTCCATCACGGTTATATCATCAATCCAGGCACGTTCAGTCTCGTCGTAGTATTTATCATGTTCCCATTCCAGGGTATGTTCTCCTGCCGGAAGAACGTACCGCACTTCAGTCCATTCCGGAACCGGACTCCATGTATATAATTTCTGTCCGCCGTTAATTCGGAAGTATAAATCCGCGCCAAAGTTAGTTGTATTGTTTTTCCGGTAATAGAAGGAGCAATAACTGTCATGATGGATGGTTACCTGCGCCTCAAAAATACTGTTTCCCGTCGGGGCCTCCCCGCCAATAATGACAGAGTAAGAGCCTGCACAGGCTTCGAGAGGGTCGATGTAGGGTCCTTCGTCTCCGCTTCGGGTTATCGAATTGATAGTGCCGACGCTGTCGTCCCATTCTTCAAAGGCGTTAGAGAAGTCGGGCATCGCTTGAGTCTGGATCGCATCGATAAACACAACATCTTCTTGATAGTGATTGTTTGTGTTTCTCCAGCGTACCGTGTGAGTCCCCTCCTTCAAAACACACCAAAAGGGTGTCCAGGATTCAAGTGCGTTCTTGATTGAAACCCGGTTATAGTTTTCATTGTCGATTGTAAGCGCCAGCGTTTCGATAGAAGATGTTTTCTGCAGGTAAAACAACAGCATAGTGTCGCGGGTAACACGCAGCTGCGTTTCCATGGTTGATCCGGCAGGTAATGCAACCGCATATTCTCCGTCATATGCCCGGGTGTCCTGGATGTAAGGACAGGTATTACCGTGGTTGTATTCACTTAGAGTCCAATCATGGAGGGTTGAAAAATTCCCGTCATGTATTTCAAATGAATCAAATGTTTGCGTTTCGAGATATGAAAAATGAAAAAGATACCATTTGGACAGCTCCCCGTTTTTTGTCCGGGCCCGAACACGCCATCCATAGCGTCCGTATTCGCTCAGAGGCGTGGTGATCTGGTAGCTGTTGCTGGTAAGACCAGCGGCGTCCACCAAGAGGGGGCCGGAAACATCATCATCATCGCAGATCTGAAGATCAAATGTTGCAATATTTCTGTTTCCAGTCCATGACAGGAGAGGAGTCCCGTTTGTGGTGACCGCATTCGCGGTGGCGGAGATGTCCTTTACATTGATACTGTACTTTTCTTCCACATAGGTCGCTTCTTCAACTGGCAGAAGGATGCTGCATGCCGGAAGGAGCAGCCACATGATGAGAGTTATGATTATGAGGGTGGTGTTGTATGCTGTATTGTTCATTACGAATCTCCGTTATTGTACCAGGTCTATGATAAGCGGCAAAGCAAACCCGGATCCTGCAAGCACTGCTGCTGCTCCGGTACCGGCAATGCCAAGAGTGGCATATTTCATCATTGAGTACGTATCGTAATCGCCGGATGCAGGTACCAGTACCGCATCGCTGTTCAGTACCAGACCGCCTGCCAGGAGGGCAAGTCCAGAGCTCATGAGTATAATGCCCGTCCGGGTGTTGCGGGCCTTCTGAAACACAGGGTCCCGGGTATATTCAAGGGGCAGGTCCGCAACTTCGTTGCCTGTCAGGTTGATCTCTTTGCGAATTGACAGGTAGCCTTTCGCCAGTATTTCTATTTGATTGATGCCTGCCGACGCCGGTATGACGCCGCTCACCGGGTCTGTTTCTATTACCGCGCCATTCAGATACACAATGCTGTTTTTCTTCAGAGCCGATAACCGTATTCCCGGCTGATAAAAACGGATGTTCAAGGGCACGAGGACAGCTTCGTTACTCACGGAAAATTCAGCCAGTATCGGTTCAAAAGCATTGTGGGTAATGTGTGTTTCCCATCTGCCGGAAGACAGAAACAGCTGGTCTTCGATGGGCGCTGCCAGTTCGATTACTGTTCCGTCTGTGAGATTTTTAAGGGATATATGACAGCCTTCCGGCGGTTCTGGGCTGAAGCTTACCGGGACTGCCGGTTTCAGATTCAAGGAGACTGCGGTTGTCTGAAGACGGACGACTTCTATGTTCTGTTCGACAGTGAAGAATCCGTCCTTTTCCGCCGTGATTATGCAGGAACCTTCTGTTTGTTTGAATTTCAGCGGGCCCTCCAGCGGGCTGCCGTTAACTGTGATCCGGGCATCCGGTTCGCTGATCTGTATATCCACAATGCCGTAGTAGGGTACAAGTTCCGGGGTAAACCGGGTCACGGTCCGTAGATCCGGGTTGAACTGGACGGCTGCTTCCGCGTAGCGCCGGGGGCCTTTCAGCTGGATGGTGGCGTTCCATCGTGTAACTGACTGGATAAACAGCGGTGCTGTTCCTATCAGTGTGCCGTCAAGGTATACCTCGCAGGGTTCGGCTGGCTGAATGAACAACATCGGACCTGTTACCAGAACATCAGACGGGTGCTGCGAATACAGGCGGATTAATAACAGACCGCAAAGGGCCCAAATCATGGCATGCTTCATAGAAAAACCTTCTTTATGTTTATGTACTTTCTGCCTAAGCTTTTATTGTTATAACATAGTTGCAATCACGATGCAATTACTATAATGTAACAGATGTGTCGATATACTGGAGTATCCGGCATTTATTTGAGGTAAGGAAAGGGAATTATATGAAAAACAAAGTAAAAATTGCTGTTCTTTTCTGTGTTTTTTTTATCGCGTTTGTTTCCGGTTGTGTGAGTACCGGGACCGATGAAGCTGCAGAAAGAGAGGCACGAGCCGCTTCGGAAAGCAGCATGAATCGTGCCTGGAGAAACATTCTTGCCAATGACTGGGACGGCGCCGAGGCCGCGTTCAAGGATGTGTTTTCAACTGGGTATTTTGAGGGCTCTGCATACGGGGGGCTGTCTCTTGTGTCGTTTGCCGGCGAGCATGACCTGGGTACGTATCCGCCTCTGCTGGCCGCTCTGGAGAAAGATCCGGGGAACCCCGGTACCGTCGCGCTTTTGTATCTAGCCATGGATGAGTTTGTCCGTGGAGATGCCCAGATGCAGCAGCTGATTATCGCTCTTCAAAAAGCTGCCGGTGTAAAGAAACTGCCTGAGTGGGTACGGAGGGAATACCGTGAAGCTCTCTATGCCTGCTATGCCGGCGCGGAAGGCCTTGTGGAAGAAAGTGCCGAAATAAAGGAGCGATTGCACCTTATACAAGGTTTTAGCTATCTGGGGCCCTTTTCCAATGTTTCCGGGTCCGGGTTTAAAAAGGACTTTGTAGATATCGCCGCACAAAGCGGAGCAGGGTTTTCCGGTTACGGCCCGGGGTTGAACAACTGGGTAATCAAGCCCTTTGAAAGGAAATTACCTTCTCCGGGCCTCGACATACCGGTTTCGTCCTATTTCAGCGATATCAGCTATGCCTCTTTGTACGCGTACAAATCCCTGTATATCGACAAAGCCGGTTCCTACACCTTTGTTTTCAGCCGCCGGGGAAGTATTGAGGTCTGGCTGGACGGTGACAAGGTGATTGAAAACGGTGAGTATGTCCGGAGTAATAACGGTTTTTATCTGCATACCCATCTGGATGAGGGGCAGCACCATCTATATGTGAAACTCAACAACAGGGAGAATGCCTCAAGCTTCCGTATTGCCATGTACCCTTCGGATGAGCGAAAGCCTGATCTTTCGCCTGAGTATGTAAAACTGTTTCCCGAAAGCGGTACTTACGATCCATTGCTGAATGCGTTGTGCGCGGGTATTGATGAGGGTTCCCGTGGACATGAGAACAGGTTCTGGCTTGCGTATATGCTTACCCGTAGGGGCTGGCACAAAGCCGCGCTTTCGTATATTTCCGGTTCTGTCGATGAAAACAGCATGCTGATGGGCTGGCTCAAGGCCCGAATATACCGGAGCCTCGGCGACGCCTCTGCTTATGAGCGTCTGATGCTGGCCCAGGCCCGTGAAGACGCCTTTTTTGCCCCTGCCTGGCATTACCGGCTGGATAATTACCTCTCCAATGACAGGCTGGAAAAGGTTCAGGAGGTCCTTGAGGGGCTTAATGAAACCCGAGAATCCTGGATTCACAAGATGGAGGCGGAGCTGGTTCTCCATTTGAAAAAAGAGAACGAAGAAAAAGCATGGGAGGTGTATGGAGAAATCGCTCAGAAGTACGGCTCTCCGACTGCCCGGGCAGGCTTAGATATGTTTTTGTATGGCGGCCAGCTTTCTAGGTCCCAGGCGGATGAATGCCTTTCGGCTTTTGCCAATAACGGTCATTATGAGCAGGCCTTATACCTTCGGTATACGTATTTTCGAAAGCGGGCTCCAGGGTTTGCTTATACTATCCTGTCGGAATATCTTTCCCTGTATCCCGGGGGAGAGGACCTCTGGTATGATTACCTGCAGCTTATGTACGACAGCGGTTCTGTCCCTTACGAGGCCATACGTCGACAGACCGTAGACTGTGCGGCATCCTTTCCTTTCTCTAAATCAATACTTTCCGAGAAAATCGCGCAGGATCGGGCGCTTTATAATAATTATGCGGCGTATGTACGTGAACACCCTGAAGTGATGAACAACACAACCGCCTCGGGCAGGTTCAGAGAGGATATGGGCAAGGCAACATCCGATTACCGGGAAAGCCTTGCCGCCTATGTTGCCTGTTTTCCGGAAACACTCCGGATACGTGACAGTCTGCGGGAAGTGGATGACAAGCCGCTTATATATGAGGAAAACCGGCCTGGTGATTCACACGATATTATCGCCGATTTTTCTTTGAAAGAAGCAGCTTACGGGGAATGTGATGCGGTGGTCGTCTATGATGACAGAAGGGAACTGTTTTTCGGCGATGGTGCCTATACCGTATTCCAGCACTACATCCTCCAAGTCCTCACGGATAAGGGGGTCGAAGATAACCGGTATCAGTATCTTGAGTTCAATCCTTCTTTTGGTGACGGTATTGTTTCCGAGGCGTTCCTTTTGAAGGATGACGGCTCCCGTATATATGCCGACAGGGCCGGACGGAAACTCGCGTTTCCCGGACTCAATCCGGGAGATTATCTGGTGGTCCGCTATCAGGTTGACGGGTACATGACCGGCAGTCTCAATAATGAGATATGGACCTCCTGTAATCTCGCCGGACAGTATCCCGTTGCGCATATGGGCTACCAGCTCATACTGCCGAAAGACCGGACTGTAGAAAAGCGGTTCAACAATGTGGATAGTTCCTCTGTATCCCTGGTTGAAGAGGAGTATCTGGAGGATTTTTTCCGCATCAGTATAGAGATAGCCGATGTCCCGGGAATAAAAACCGGACCGTTCCCGCTTCAATCCAGAGATGTGGTCCCCTGGATTGACTTCTCGACTGTGTCCGCCTGGGGAACTATTGTTCAGTGGTATGAGGACCTCTACAAGGGGCAGGCCCAGCCGAGTTTTGCCATAGAGTCGCGTACCCTTGAGGTGACTCAAGGTGCCGATGGTATGGAAGACAAACTGATGCGGATTTTTGATTTTGTGTCGGCGACTATTGAATATGAGGACCTTGATTTCCAGTATAGCAATTTTGTCCCACAGACGGCCGATTCAGTGCTTCGCGAGGGGTACGGTGATTGCAAAGACCAGAGTGTGCTGCTCATTTCCATGCTGAAAGCCGCAGATATTGACTCGTATATGGTGCTGAACACTCCCTGGTACCGGGGGGACAATCCCTATCTGCCTTCGCCGCGGTTTTCACACGCAATAGTGGCAGTACCGGGACCGGAGGGTGTCACCTATCTGGACCCGACCACAGGCGATTTCACCTACGGGGAGATCCCTGCGGATATGGTTGGATCCTATGTCTTGCCGATTACCGAGGGCGGGCTCCTGTCCCGTCTTGAGGCTGATACTGAGAGCCAGCGGACCTTTTACCTCCTGGAAATGGATAATCTTGCCGGAACAGCATCGGTGAGCGGTTCTGTAAGTTATCAGGGGGCCGCGGCTGGTGTATTCCGCTGGAATTTCAAGGATGCGGGCAAAGAACAAAGCCGGGAAATGTTCAGTCTTCTGACAAATACCTGGCTGCCAGGTTTTACGTTGGACAGTCTTGAGCTGCGCAATCTTGACGGCCTTTTTTATGATCCGATCGTCAACTTCACAGGGAGTGTTCAAGGGCAGGTTTCACCTGCAGGGCAGGGGACCTACAGGTTGCATATACCTTTTGTTGATCTTTTAGGCGAACAGGTCAGGGCGTGGATAGCCGGAGCTCAGGCGGGTACTCCGATGAATATCCGCCATCCAGTTCTTGCGACGCCTCATGTCCAGACCGCGGTTCTTCATATTCCTGCGGGATACCGGATTGCCCATCTGCCTCAGGACATCAATTTTACATTTGATGACAGTTATGTGAAGTACGTCTACTCCGGCAAAGGCGACAGCATTGTGGTGACCAGGGAAGTGTGTATCCGTAATCAGCAGCTTCCGGCAGATAGAACGGATGAGTTCCGGACGTTTATTCATAAAGCGGTTATGAAGGAACAGGAAGGGGTGTATTTGAAACGCTAGCCCGGGCATACTGTAATGCGTACCAAGTACGATATCGTTGTGGTGCTGGTAATGGAAAAAATTGCTTGAAAAATCATGGCTGTTGAGGAGATACTCAAAACGCAATGGTTGCTGTTTTTTTTCTGCCGCATAAACGTCTTTTGCTCTATTGTTTGACAGTGCTTCTTGCTGGTGGGCTGGGGGTACTCTCCTGTCAAAAGGACACGGCCTCCTCTCCTTTGTCTTCTCCTTCCCCTGCGGCGGATCAAGCCGGTTCCGATGTCGTCATACATGCTGAATGTAGTGATACCCATCTCCGTGTCCGGGAAAACCCCGACACTCGCTCGTCTGTCCTGGGTCAGTTGAATTCTCCTGATACGGTAAAAGTTCTTTCCCGTACCCACGCACGGGTGCGCATAGGTGACGAGTGGGACTTCTGGCTGCATATTCTGTATGAGGGAAGACCCGCCTGGAGTTATGCCGCGTGGCTGGTTCCAGATGTTCCTATGGAGGAGGTTCCGGTACATCAGAAGCCTATTCATGGCTGGACTGTCATGGGCGCTTTACCTCACATGGACTTGTTCCCTTATCCGGCAATTAATGCACCGGAACATGCCGCTGACCGCATTGTGGACAATGTGCTGTTGCCGGGTGTCGAGCCGTTGATCCTTCAGGATGGCCGGCTTCATCATGCCGAGCTCCTGTTACTGAATACCGATGAACCCCGGGAGAGCCTTTCCATTAGTGCGGTGGACCCGGAGGGTACCAGGTTTGAAGCTGAGTTGTCGAAGGCGGATGGCGGATTTTCCGTGGCGGATCTTCCTTATAAACGGGCATCAGAGGCAAGGGTTGTGCACAGGCGTACCGTATCGGTCCCTTTCTACGTACCCGGTATTTTTGTAAGCGGCAAATGGGAAATTTCCGTCGCCCTTGATACGGGGCAGGTTGTACACCAGACGGTGGATGTGACTGTCGAAGATATTTCCGTTATCAATGAGCCTGTTCTTAATCCTTTTCTTGCGAATGGCGGCGGCAAACCGCGCCGGAGGGTTTTGGCAGAGAGGGGTAAGGAAACACGCCTTCATCTCGCCAACCAGCCGCCTGGCAGTCAGGTACCGCTGGTGCTGTACAGAGGGGAAGATACAGCCAAGGGAATGCTTTGGTATCCTGTGTGCGGTACCTATGTTGTGACGGATGCACACGGCAGAGGGCAGACCCAGATCACCTTCGGCCGGGACCTCCCTGAAGGAATATATCATTTTTCCTGGAGGGATCTTAAGAATCCCGGTAAAGGATACATGGATTCAATGGTATTCTTTGA
>JAFGQL010000125.1 GCA_016935695.1 Spirochaetales bacterium | reverse complement strand
TTATTCGTTTTGCAAAAAACCGCATGCCGTCGAGACCGATGAAATAACAATAGCAGCTCAAACGTTCGACAAGATGTTCGAGCCCGAGACCGAATTTTCCGACACGTTCGTTGTATTCTTTTTTCATCAATGCGCTCCATTCCCTGTCAGACCAGAACGTCATGTATGCGAGATCGAATACGGGATCTCCGTACTTGGCATCCTGCCAGTCAATTACTGCTTCCACGTTACCGTTATGAATCAGCACATTGTTATATTATTAGAAATTTCATTCGTGTCGAACAGGTCTTTCAGGAAGGCCACGATACTGCCAGTTTCGATTTGAGGTTTTACGGATTTTTCAAACATGCCATAGTATATGCCATGCATGAAAAACGGAAAAATACTGCACATGGATATAGTTAAAATATGCTCAAAATCTACCGTCCCTGCACTGTATAAGTCCTTCCGCAGTTCGTGTTCATATGTTACGTGATGCTTCAGGCCGTTGTCCCCTGCGGTTTTGAGTCATCTCTTGACATCATAACCGTGTTCAATGGAGCATATTACCACTGAACTAATATGGGTTTCGACCATCCATGATTCCAAATCACACCGCTGTGGGAGAAATGAATACTCGTGCATAGTGCATTGTATCGTACCACCAGGAATTGTCGGCTCCCAACAGATCGATCGTATCCGAAGCAACATTTCCCTGTCGTACCATCGCGGCATAATCGTGTGGCCAACAGGTGCATCCGATTGGGCGGCAAAATGAATGGGATATGGTTCACAGGGAGAATCGTATGTCGTGACGGAGCCCGACGGCAAGGACGAATCATTCACATAGAGAAAGAGATCGTTGGCGGAGGTTACGGCTATCGGACAGGGGTCCCGCTGAAGATAATCCACGGTTGCGGCGAATGTTGTCCATCCCGGAGAATCCCTGCGCAGCAACCGCCAACGGGTAGTGCACCAGAGGGGCAGCCCGGTTCCTGTTGCCCTGGCTCTTAAAGTCTATCGAAACCCGCATGATTTCATCATTCCCCTTTTGGGGAAACACTCCCGAGTTATAGTTCTCTCCGGTGTGTTACAATCTCATTCGTCTATCCTCTCATCCCACCTCCGCTGATACGAACTGTCTTCGTAATCACCACTCGTCTCGTTTTACAATGTAATGGCGAAAGAGCGTTACCGAACATACATTCATTACCAAAGAGCCATATACTTGTTTCATGCCTGTTCCATCAGGTGACAATAGCTTAAAAAAGGAAGGAAATCGAATGACCCTGCATTTGCGACTACGTAACATTTTATTAGCGGTTGGTATTTCAGCAAGTCTTTGTTTTTTAACGGCTTGTACAACCAGCAAAGTTCAATCGACTGCAAAGATGAGCTCCCGGGTGTGGGAACCACAGAATCCCGAGTTCCGTTCTTTTTATGGCTGGGATGATAAATCCGGATCCTGGAAACTAGAACGACTTCGTAATGCAGACGGAAGTATTGTAGCTATTCATATATTCCGCCCACCGCTGTTCAAAAAAAGAAAAGGCACCGTATTCCTTCATCATGGGTATCTGGAACATACCGCCCTGCGGGTACCTTTGGCCCTTGAATTCGTAAAAAGAGGGTGGATTATGGTGGGCGTCGACCTTCCCGGACATGGCCTTTCATCCGGCACACGCGCGGATATCGAAAGTTTCTCGTATTACCTTGCGGCATTCGAAGCTGCGATGGAAGCATACAAATGGCCAAGACCGTGGCGGGCTGTCGGCCATTCGACAGGTGGAGCGACCATCCTGATGGCCATGCAACAGCCCGGAATAGAATTCGATTTTGTCGTCCTGGAAGCCCCACTGATACGTACATATCTGTGGACCCCGTCCATTTGGCTTAAAAACCAATTGGGAGACAGGATAACTACAGTTAACCGATGGCCGGAGGGGTCGCATAATGATGACCCTTTTTATAAATTACTCAAGGATGATCCTCTCTATATATCAGAAGTCCCGTTACACTGGATTGACTCAGTTGAAATATATTTTCAATCCACTTTTGCGTGGGTGCCGGTTCGAGGCCGGATACTCATACTTCAGGGAGATAAAGATACCGTCGTGGATAAGGACTACAATATTCCTTTCCTGAGACAGCTATTGCCGGACGCGGAGATACTGGAAATCGAAAATGGCGGCCATCATCTGCTTATGGATGGAAGTCAGGCTGGAGATGACGCACACCGGGAGTTATTCTCCAGATGGTAGCAGCAACTATAGTATGGATACATGGTTATTGATAAATCGCAGATGATGCTTCATATAAGGCCGCAGCCGTATCGGCGATCTCCGCGTCGTCGCCGTCGGCTTTGATAATCGCATATGATGCCTTGTTCATATCAAGGGGGATTCCTGAGACGCATGGAAAAACCGTATTCGCTTGTTTCCCAGCATCAGGTTATAGCATAGCGGCAGGGACGACAGATCCATTTTGCGCTCGTCATCCACCTGGTCTGCAAACCAGCGGACGAAATCGCTTTCTATATGAGCACGCGTAGCAACGTCATCCCAATTCCCCTTGATTACCACGCTGGATTCTTCCCTGCATATATCGATCACCCTGCAGGAAGCGGGGCCTTTACCGATCAGATCACCCAGGCACACGATGCGGGGGATATTTCGTTGGCGTATTTCTTTCAGTACTGTATCCAGTGCAGTGATGTTTCCGTGTATGTCCGAGATAACCGCGATAGAATCTTTCACACGCAAATACTCATTTTGATGATCTCACCATTTAACCATAAATAGTCAGCCCTGTTGAGCGTTTTGACAGTTTATCAGGATTACGGAGCAGTAAAAAATGAAAACAAGAAAATTGGAAAAGCCGGGCGGTTACAAAAGCTTTCCGGCAACATACCCCGTGGTCCAGGCAGCCTGAAAATTATACCCGCCGGTTATACCGTCGATATCCAGCACCTCCCCAGCGAAGTACAACCCTGGGCATACACGGCTCTGCATCGTGGTCATGTTTATGTCCTTGAGGCTCACCCCGCCGCAGGTGACAAACTCATCCTTGAATGCGGCTTTTCCGTCCACGGGGTATTCATCGTTGCTGAGTACCGACGCCATTTTCTGGATGTCCTTCTTTCCGAGCTCTCCCCACTTTTTAGTGAGGGACAGGCCTGTCTTTCCAATAAGATAACGCCACAGCCGGTCAGAAAGCTGAAAAGGCCGGTAGCCGGCAAGAAGTTTTCCCCTGTGCTCCCGGGCAGCGTCAATCAGGTCAGCCGCAATGACATCATTGTCCCGTATGCCGGTCCAGTTGATCCGCAGCCGAACATCGTAGCCGCGGTCATGCAGATACCGGGCACCATAGGAAGACAGCCTGAGTACGACGGGGCCGCTCACTCCCCAGTGGGTAATGAGAAGCGTTCCTTCTGCCTGAAGAGCGGTTGACACAAGTGCCCCAAGGACCTTTTCCACCACAATGCCCTGCAGGCTGCGCAATCCTTCGTCGGGAATTGAAAAGGTGAACAAAGACGGCACAGGATTCTCGATCGAATGGCCGAGCCGGATGAGCCAGTCAAAGCCGGAAAGTTTCGGACAGCCGCCGGTCGCGACAATCACCCTGTCAAAGGAATCCGTTGCCTCGGTATCTCCCGCGTATTGTACCGTCCAGACATCACCGCTATTCTTCAGCGCGCAGACAGCCCGGTTCCTGCGTACTTCGATGCCGCAGGCGCGCGCCTGGTTAAGGAAACAATCAATGATGGACTGGGATTTCTGAGAAACAGGAAACACACAGTTATCAGCCTGGACAACCAGAGGTACACCCCGCCGGGTAAACCATTCAACTGTATCGCCGGTACCGAACACGCCAAAGGCCTTTTTGAGGGAATTACCGCCCCGGGGGTAGGCCTTCGCCAGCTCCCGGACAGACCGTTCCCCGTTGGTCACATTACAGCGGCCGCCCCCGGATATCTTTACTTTGCATAAAACCTCGTTAGATTTTTCCAGGATGACGACAGATGCGCCCGGATGATGTTCTTTCACCGAAAGAGCGGCAAAAAACCCCGCGGCTCCGCCGCCGATAACCGCCACCGTCATTGATGCAGACCTATTTCCCCTGCTTGCAGGCATACATCTCTTCGTCGGCCCGTTGCAGAAGGTCCTGAATGGAATGAAACCTGGAAGGGGTATACACGGCGTAACCGGTACTCACCGATAAACCCAGGGGAAACGGCGAGCCTGAGTTTTCCTCGGCCAGGGCCGCGTCAATCCTGCGGATGACCTCCTTCACATGTTCGGGATTGTCATCCTCCAGAAGTATCACAAACTCGTCGCCGCCGAACCGCGCCACCTTGTCTATGCCCTTGACCGATGAATACAGTATGCGGGAAACCTTAATGATCGCCCTGTCCCCTTCTTTGTGACCGCAGCTGTCATTGATGAGTTTCAGATCATCCATATCCACCATCACCAGGGTAAAACCGCCCCGACGGTCGTATTCGGTCATCCGGGCGGTGATCATGTCCTCAATCTGCTGCCTGTTCAAAAGCCCGGTAAGGTAATCCTTGATTTCCTTCTGGGTTTCCAGGAACAGATATACCGATATTACCGACAGTGCGACGGTGTTCCACAGAATGGACACACCGTAAAAAAGGACCTGAAACACGCTTCCCGCGAGGGGAATGAATCCGAACATGACGATGACCCCGAACACCTTCCGTTCAAGCCGGTTGACCCGAAGGACCGCCAGCACAATGGTATAAAGGAGGATGCCGAGGTTCATTGCCAGAACAAGGAACAGCCAATCTCCGCGCTGATACATGGCACGTTCATCTACATAAAAGATGACCGGGTGAAAAACATTAATTACAAGAAGAACCAGAACCACCAGAAAGGGCTGCATGTAATACCAGCGGCGTTTAAGCCTTTCGGCAGAAGCGTTCAGGTGATAGTCCAGATAGCACAGCCAGATGACCAGAGGAACCGGTTCTATCAGGTAAAACAACAGGACCGAAATGTACTCAAGCCAGTACCCCTTCCCGTTCAAAGCCCAGGAAACGGCGTCGAGGAGTAACAGGAGGATGGTGCTGGCGCACAGGTTTATAAAAAGCCTGGTTGAAAAGCTTTTGTATATCTGTTTGCGGTTGATCATGATGATGATCATGAGCAGAACCAGACTCAAGAAAATATTGAGGTCGATAACCGCGTAGGTAGACATTGAAGGCAATGGTAGCGAAAACCGGTGTTTGTATCAAGGAACCTGCACATAATCATGTGCCATTTTACCGCGCATCGCCTTCATACATGCATTACCAGCGGTACAGGGTCAAAGAAACAAACACACGGACCCCGCCGTGACACAGGCCATGCCGGCAAACTCCGCGGTCCGAATGCGTTCTTTCAGCACCGTTAAGCTGACCAGGACGCCGAAGATGAACTCCACCTGCCCCAGGGTCCGGACATACGCCGCGATCTGCAGCTGAAAGGCCGAAAACCAGCACAGCGACGCGGTCACCGCGCACAGCCCCACAAGGAAAGGTCTGCCAGGACGCCGAATTATACTGGACAGGCGCCGCCACTGAGCGGGGGGTACAAAAAAGAGAGAGCAGAACGTCTGAATGACCATGATGCAGAAAAGAGTGATCACTACCTCATAGAAGGCATGGGGAGAAGATATGTGAGCGTAGCTCATTTTCAAAAATATGGTGCACAGTGCCAGGGACGCTCCAGCCCCCAGCGCCAGAAGGGAGGGAAGGTTCAACAGCTGCCCCGCGCGGAAACCGCCCTTCTTTTTCCGGGAGGCCTCTCCAATCCCGCCGGAAACCGCCAGACCGCAGCTTGCAATGAAGATGCCTGTCCATCCGAAAACACCGGGAACTTCCCCAAGGGCGTATATTCCCATGAACGCGACAAAGAGGGTTTCTGTTTTTATCAGGGTCATGGAGAGGGCAAAGTTTTTGTGCCGGAACAAGTCAATCAGAAACACATTTGCCAGCACCTGGAACAGGGCCATACCCGCACACGTCACTAAATATGGCTGCCAGTCGATGACTGCAGTAAAGCCGCGTACCTGCAACACCAGGCATACCACTCCCGCTATGGGGGCGCCAAAGAGGAACCGGCTTAAGGAAGCAATGCCCGTACCTGCTTCGACCGACACCCGTTTGGAAAAGTAATTTCTGATCGTCTGCAGCAAGGCAGCTAAAAGGGTTAATGTTATCCACATGGCGGGAAGACTATCAGAGACTTTACTTTTACTCAAGTATCTTTAGTATTTTTTAAGTCTATTTGACTATTGTCGACAAAAAACCTTCCAATCACCCGCTTTTTAAGAACATGGCTGAACGGCCGGTATATCAAGGCTGCCAGCTTTCCGCGAAATCCATGAATGATTTCAACAGCGGCGTAACTTTACGCTCGGCGGCACAGACCATAGACATCGGCCGATGAAGACGGAAAAAGGGAGTCTCGATACGGCGAAGGCTTCCCTGGACTATTTCCCTATCCAGAAGGTATTTAGAAATGCAGCTTATACCAAGCCCCGCTTGTACGGCCGACTTGACCGCCTCTCCGCTTCCTAGTTCGCAATATGAATGTATACCAATGCGGTAGCGCAGCAGTTCTCGTTCAATAATCCTGCGGGTATTAGACCCCGTTTCTCGAAAGACCCATCGACAACCATGAAGATCCCCCGCCTTTATGGTGTGTTCCGCGCATAACGGGTGATCCCTGGGGCCAAACACCCATAACTCGTCATCGAGCCACGGGCGGATATGAAGCCGGCTGTTATCTTCAAGGCCGGATATCATCCCCAGGTCGGTATCAAAGTTCTCTATATTAGCTACGATCGATGCGTGGTTTCCTACCTGCACATCGACTCTGACTCCCGGATAGGCAAGGGCATAGGCGCCCAGCAAGGTTGGCAAAAGGCTGCTGGCAATCGTAGAGCTTGCTCCAATTTTCAAGTGTCCCTTCAACAGGACATCCTGCAGAAAGAAGCCCTGTATTTCCTCCAGATCCGAAAGGACTTTCCGAACAAAAGGCATAATCGAACGGCCGTATTCATTGAGGATCAGTTTTTGCCCGGTACGGACAAAAAGGGGTTGACCGAGGGTTGTTTCAAGTCTGCTGATAATCTGACTTAATCCAGGTTGGGAAACCCCAAGTTTCACAGCCGCCTGGGTGACCGACTTCCTTACTGCGAGGACATGGAAGGCGCGCAGATGCTTATAACTTATGTTCATGAAAATTCTCCTTTATGCGGGGTCGTGTATAAACAATGCTGCAATAACCTTTCCTTATAATGTCAATAAGTATTTATTCGGTTTATTTATGTATAACTAATGCTTCGTTAAATACCTGCTAATAGGAACCACGCCATAGTAGAGCAATTCTTATATGGAGGAATCACATGAAAAGAATGATTGCAGTTTTGTGTTTATGTGCTGTCTGGACCGGTATTGCCGTTGCCCAGGAGTACAGCTTTGCCATAACGGACCTCGAGGGACTTGAGTCCTTGCAGCGGGAGTTCGGCCCTTTCAAAGAACAACTGGAACGGCTGACAGGCTATACCCTGAAGTTTTATCCTGTTGGCAACCGTACAGCCGCCGTCGAGGCCATGAAATCAGGCCGGGTGGACTTTGTCCTGACAGGCCCGGCCGAGTATGTGGTTTTCAAAACCAGGGTTAATTCAAAGATTGTGTGCGGATTCTCGCGTCCTGATTATTTCGGTGTCATCGTGTCCCTGGCTGACAGCGGCATCACCTCCGTTTCCGGTCTGAAAGGAAAGAAAATTGCCCTGGGGGATGTCGGTTCCACTTCGAAACACCTGGCTCCGGTTCAGATCATCAGCGACAACGGCCTTAACCCGCAAACCGATGTGGAAAAAGTACACACCAGCATCAAACTCGGCTGGGAAGCCCTTAAGCGAGGGGATGTGGCCGCCTTTGCTACCACAAATGACAAGTTCCTGTCATTACGCGAAGCAGAAACCGATTTTGAACCCGGAGCGTTCAAGGTTATTGCCCGGGGACCGGACCTTCCCAACGATGTGCTTTTAGCCGGTACCCATGTTCCGACTGCAGCAATAGAAAAAATGAAAACCGCCATCACCTCCAATTCGGCGGCGTTGGTACGGGAAATACTGAAAGGGGAAGACAATAAAAAATACCTTGGAATGAAATTCCTTACAGGCATTCAGGACAGGGACTACAATTACATCCGTGAAATGTACAAAAACGCAGGGTACCCTCAATTCTCCCGGTTCATCGGGGAATAACAGGGCTTATGATGATAGGAAACAAGGGCCTATGAAAGCCGTTGTCAGTCGCGCCGGGACAAAAACCGGCGCGGACCTGTTCATACAGCAGGTGTCCCTCCGTTACGGTTCCCAGCAGGTACTGTCGGATATCAGCCTGAAGATAGCACCGGGAGAAACCCTGGCCCTCCTCGGGGCAAACGGTTCAGGGAAATCGACTCTTCTGAAATGCCTGGTACGTCTTGCCGTACCCCAGACCGGTTCTGTGGTGATAGACGGAACCGATGTCCTGAACTGCCCGCGCCGGCAGCTGAGACACGCACGCTCCCGGATCGGTATTGTATTTCAGAAACACAACCTGGTTCCGAGGGTCAGCGCCCTGTCCAACGTCATCCACGGCTGCCTGGGTAAAACCTCAGACCCGAGGTTATGGGCACAGATATTCACACCGGCAGACATACGGTACAAAGCCATGGAATGCCTTGACGCGGTAGGGATGTCACACCTCGCAGGCAGGCAGGCAAACCGTCTGTCCGGCGGCGAATCCCAGCGGGTGGCCATTGCCCGGGCGCTCATGCAGGATCCGGCGCTGCTGTTGGCAGATGAACCCGCAGCGAGTCTGGACCCCGGAACAGGCATAGATGTAATGGAGCTGTTCAGGAGGGCGTTTCCCGGTCAGGGAAAGACCCTGGTGTTTGTGTCCCATGACCTTGATCACGCCCTCAGCTTTTCCGACAGGATTGTCGGACTCAAAGACGGCCGTATCATTATCGACACGCCGACAAAGGAGACAGGAAAAGATGAACTTGCACGACTCTACCGGTGAACACCGGAAGGGCTTACTCAAAACAACCCAGCCTCCGCCGCGGTTTACCCGGGGTCAGACCTTAGGATGGTTTGTGCTGGTCTTTGCCGCAGCGCTCATTGGCTGGTCCTGGCGCGCTGTTGACTTTTCTGTCTACGAATTGTTCAGGGGCCTCCCTGACATGCACCGCATTCTGTCGGAAATGGTGCCGCCGGATTTTTCCCGGCTGCCGTTCATACTGGTGGCCGTCCTGGAAACCTTCCAGATGGCCCTGCTGGGGGCGTTCCTTGGTATACTGATCAGTTTTGTCCTGGGGATCCTCGGTGCAAAAAACCTGAGCCCGGGACGCGGCACCTATGTGCTTGCCCGTTCATTCATATCCCTGTGCCGAACAGTGCCTGATCTTGTTTGGGCCGTGTTTTTCGTGGCCTCTGTAGGTCTCGGGCCCTTTGCCGGGACCTTGACGATCATGGTTGACACCATTGGTTTCTGCGGCAGGTTTTTTGCCGAAGCCATGGAGGAGGTGGATCCGGAACCACAGACCGCCCTCAAAGCAATGGGAGCGGGAAAAATATCGGTGATGTTCGCGGCAGTCCTTCCGGCGGCAGCGCCGTCGTTCATTAACTCGTCGCTGTTTTCCCTTGAGAAAGCAGTACGATCGTCAGTCGTACTCGGCCTTGTGGGAGCAGGCGGCGTAGGCATTGAACTCAAGGTGGCAATGGACATGTTTTCCTACCCCCAGGCAGCAACGATTATCCTTCTTATATTCATCCTGGTATTGCTTGTAGAACGGCTCAGCTCTCTGGCCCGGAAAAAGTATTTAAGCCAGGAAACCAACGCAAAGGAATCATAATGGAAACAAAAGAAAACGCGGTGGCCTTCTGGGACACACAGTGGAAAACCGAAAAAGGACAAAAAGCCTGGGAGACGCCGGAAGAAAGCGTGGCCGGTATGATCAGCACCTATAAAAACACAGGCGTCCGCAGTGTCCTTGATCTCGGTTCGGGAATAGGCAGACACGCCATGCTGTTCGCAAGGGAAGGGTTTAAGGTGACCGCCCTTGACGGAAGCCGGGAAGGTATAACATTCCTTGAAGCCGCCGCAGCCACAGAAGGGCTCGCTATAAAATGCCTTACTCAAGACATAGACCGCCTTGATTTCCCAGACAACAGTTTTGACCTGGTAATCTCGTGGAATGTGATCTATCACGGGACCAGGGATTTTCTTGCCCAGGTGGCTGAAGACGTGTACCGGATCTGCTCCCCGGGGGGCTATTTCCAGGGGACCCTGCTTTCTAAAAGTAACCATTACTTCGGACAAGGCACCGAGGTCGCTCCTGATACCTGGGTTGCAGACGGCGGAAGCGATAAAGCCCATCCTCATTGCTACCTGGACAAAGACGATGCTCGAAGGCTTTTCAAGAAATGGGAAATAATCCGCCTTGAAGAACTGGATTTCAGGAATTACGCGAAAGCGTACCATTGGCATTTCATTGTCAGAAAATAAAAACTAGAGAAAGAGGATACTATGCAGCAGAAAATACTCATCGCAATGATGGACGGGTTCGGAATTGACTATTACGAAAAAAGCGATATTCCGTCTATTAAACGCATGGCAAAAGACGGCCTGTTTTTCAGCGTAAAGGGGATATTCCCCAGCGTCACCAATGTCAACAACATCTCCATCGCCTGCGGAGCCTGGCCTTCCGAACACGGTATTGCCGCCAACAGCTATTATGACACGCACACGGGAACCGCGGAATACATGAATGCGGCAGACATGATCCAGTGTAAAACCATATTCCAAAGGGCGGCGGAACAGGGAATCTCGTCGGCTCTTTTAACCAGCAAAAAGAAAACAAAGGAATTGCTTGGCGGTCATGTAAAGATCGCGGTGGCTGCCGAAGATCCTACGCCGGAACAGATTGCCGCCTACGGACAACCGGCGGGGATTTACTCTAAAGAGATCAATTACTGGCTGTGGAACGCGGCAAAACACATACTTGATACCCAGCCCGACATCGGCCTGGTATATGTCCACATCACCGACTACCCCATGCATGCCTGGCCGCCTTCCGCACCTGAATCAATTGAACACCTGAAAACCATAGATTCCATACTCGGCTCCATTACCGCGGCACACCCCGATGTGGCAGTATTCCTGACCGCTGATCACGGCATGAACTTTAAAACCCGGTGCTGGGACCTGGAAAAAGCCCTGGCACACAGGGGTGCCGGCCTGCGGTTTGTATTGTCCCCAGAGCGTGATTATTACATTAAACACCACCGCAACTTTACCGGCTGTGCCTGGGTTTGGCTGAACAATCCCGCGGACGAAGAGCGTGTGCGAGGCATACTTACATCCCTTGACGGTGTTGAGGCCATACTTACCAAAGAAGAAGCAGCCGGGCGGTTTCATCTTCCCGCCGCGTATATTGGGGACCTCGTAGTCCTGGGGGACAAAGACACCATGTTCGGGGATATGGATTCGGAATTCGAAACCCTGCCCCCTGAGTACCGGGCCCACGGGTCTCTCCACGAAATGGACCTGCCTTTGATTATTTACAACTATCGGGAAAAACTCCCAGAGGGAGATGTGTTTCTAAACAACAAAGACCTGACGGCGTTTCTTTTCAGATAAAGGAGATTGAACAGAGAAAGGACTGCCGGGATTAAAACCCCAGCAGTTCATGTATCCTTGTCACAGCGTCGGACAACGGCACGAGGAATTTCTCTCCGTCCCTGCGCAGGCTGATTTCGCAGCCGCCTTCGTCGAAACTCTTCTTACCGAAAGTTACCCGTACCGGGATGCCGATAAGGTCGGCGTCATTGAATTTGACTCCCGGGGATTCCTTGCGGTCGTCCAGCAGGACTTCGATACCCGCGCTTTCGAGGGCGGTATACAGTTCTTCGGCGGGTCCGCCTTCCTTCAGCAGGTCTACGATGTGTACATGGAAGGGGGCAACCTGCACCGGCAGGGAAAGGCCCTTGTCGTCGTGGTATTCCTCCGCCAGACAGGCCAGGAGCCGCCCTACCCCTATACCGTAGGACCCCATGATCACCGGCTGCTGCCGGCCGTTCTCATCCTGGTAAGTGCAGTTCATGGCTTCCGAGTACCGGGTGCCCAGCTGGAAAATGTTACCCACTTCCACGCCGCGGCTCACCGTAAGGGGCTTTTTGCACTCGGGGCACAGGTACCCTTCTTTGGCGGTGGCGATATCGGCGATGGTGCCCTGATAATCCCGGGCAAAATTGGAATTGAGAAGGTGAAACCCTTCCTTGTTGGCACCTGCAACCAGGTTGTTCGTTCCCGCTGCCGCGTCGTCGACAATTACCACAAGTCTTTTTTCATCGACAGGTATGCCGATCACCGAGCCGTACCCGGGAACCATCCCCAGGGCCTTTATTTCATCGTCGTGGGCCGGCCGCAGGGAAAGGGCCCTTGCGGCGTTCTGTACCTTTGCTTCTTCCACATCCATGTCCCCGCGGACAACCGCCACAATGAGTTTCTCGGTTGTTTCGTCCGAGTTTTCAGCAACCTGGTATTGTCCCATCAGGAAAACGGCCTTCGCGGTCTGTCTGGGTTCAATGTTCAGGAAGGCGCACAGCTCTTCTATGGTTTTAGTGTCCGGTGTGGCAGTTTCTTCCAGGGGTTTCTGGCTTTCAGCGTACAGCTGCTTGTGGAACACCGCCACCTGTTTGTTGGACTGATAGCCACAGGCGGGGCACAGTATGATGGTATCCTCGCCTATGGGATTCAAGTACATATATTCGTGGGAGACCTTGCCGCCCATCATGCCGGAATCTGCGGCCACGGCGATCACCGGCAGGCCGCAGCGTTCAAAAATCCGGAAATATGCGTCGTAATGGGCCTGGTACTGGGCCTCCAGCCCTTCGTAATCGCGGTCAAAGGAGTAGGAATCCTTCATGACGAACTCACGAACCCGGATGAGGCCGGCCCTTGGGCGCGGATCATCCCGCCACTTGGTCTGGATCTGGTACACCAGGACCGGGAGCTGCCGGTAGGTCTGGATCTCGTCCCGCATGATGTCGGTTACCGATTCCTCGTGGGTCATGGCAAGCACCATGTCCCGGTCGGCCCTGTCCTTGAACCGGGACAGTTCAGCGTCGATGGAATAGAACCTGCCGGTTTCCTTCCATATCTCCGCCGGATTGACTACCGGCATGGAAATTTCCAGACCGCCTATTTTGTTCATCTCGTCGCGGATGATGGACTCGATCTTCTTGAGGGTGCGGAACGCAAGAGGCAGGGAATAGTAGATCCCCGCC
>JAFGQL010000124.1 GCA_016935695.1 Spirochaetales bacterium | reverse complement strand
CGGGAAGGATATGTCCCGAACGTGGTCTACAGTTGCGGCTCTATCCTCCACGGAAAAGACCTGATTCTGCCCTACGCAATGAGCGATCGGACGACCACCATGGTGACAGTGAACCTGGACGATCTACTTGGCGCCATGCTGGAGAGTGAGTAGATGACGGGTAACATATAGGCCGGTTTTACAACCGCAGGAGGGCGCAGCTGTTCCTCTTTACCAGTCTGCGTCCCGGAAGCCCAGCTCTTCGCCGTTCATCAAGGTTTTTACCCAGTCGGAAGGAGTGGATTTTGAACCAGCAGGCAAGGGGCATCACTTGGAAGGCGGCCTGTGCTTGGAACTGGATACGTCAGTTTGCCCCCGAGGATTTTCGGTTTGCGGTGAAAACCGGAAGTGAACAGCCGGTTGAAGTGAGTCCGGAAGAAAAAACAGCTTTACAGGGTATTGTCCGGGGCGGCCGATTTTTTGAGGGGTTGGGATAATTCACGCAACGAGGGATCCGTTGCTGCTTCAGGGTGTACTTTCGTGAAACCTTCAGGGGCGCCTCCGGCTTCTGCCTGCCGGGGGATTCTCCCCGCGAGTCCGCCCAGTTTCATTCCTCTGCACAGGATTTCTGCGGTATCCAAAAGAATACCCATTGCCCGCTTTCCTGTTTTCGTCCTATGAAAGAATCCTAAAATGATGTCCACTGTGTCGGTACCTTTGGCCAGCTGCCGTACGGATACTTTCACCGGTTGTGCCCAGCCGTCTTCTATGAGGGCTTCGTAGCGCATGAGGACAGCCTTGTGGTAATCCTCGGTTCCGGGCAATATTCGGTGTACGACTCCGCATGCTTATCCATTTTAAAAAACAGTACACCAGGGAACCCAAAGAAATCTCAGGTTTTGTGGTGAACCTAATACAAATTAAACAATGAAGTTACAAAATAACTCATATTGTAAATTTTTATTAGATGCATCTTGGTCGCTTAAACTGTATTCTGTCTCAGGTTGTGATGAGACGTCTATTGAATGACCGCGGCCAAAATACAAATAAGAAACAGCAACCGGCATTGGGGTCTGACTGATGAAAGATATCATTTTTTTCTTATATGCCGCATCGTATTCCACCGGCATTGCTGCTATTTTTTATGCCGTCTTTCTTTATCATATCGAGAAATCGGGTGTATTGAAAAAATACATAGCTGTCATGGCGAACATGATGACTGTGATAACCTTAAGCATAATTGCATACTATTTTTTCTGGGACGACAATATCACTGTTCTTGGGAATATCCTTAGTTTCACCATTTATCTGTGTTCCATAGCCATTGTGTATCTGCTGCCCACGTTCGTCAATGACTTCACGCAGTGCCAGTTTGCACGACTTTCCCGCAATGTGTTTTTATTCCTTGCAATACTTTCAGTTGCAGCATTGATTACTGCCTTCATATTTCATTTTCCGTATATCCATTACATAATCATGAGCATGCTGAGTCTGGCGGGGCTCTATTCGATATTTGCGGTGTTGTATACATTCCGAAGCACATATGAAGAAAAGCTGTTCAATTTCATGAAACCAACGGCGATTGTATTTCTTGTGATGTTCCCGGGGTTTGTTGTTTTCGATTTTTTCAAGATAATCATCCTGACACAGAGACTTAGAAACCTTCCAGTAATAATGCCTTTTTTTTTCATGATCTGGAACTTGTTATTCATCCGGAGCTCCATAAGGGTCCCGTTGCACAAGGATGAACCGGGATTTCAAATATCATCAAGCTTCATTGTGAAATATCAAATCTCCAGTCGAGAGAAAGAGATTACAGAATTGCTGATCAAAGGCAACAGTTACAGGGAAATTATGTATGAACTAAAGATCACCATGCCTACCGTTAAGACACATGTTTCAAACATCTACAAGAAAACACATACAGGAAGCAGGATAAAACTGGTGCAACTTATTCAACAAAATCCATGATTTGGAATTAATTGATATCTTGTCACATTTTATGAAAGAACCAATACCAGATTAACATAGATTAGTTAGAATCGCATTAATGTGTTGAGACGAAATAAATAAAGAGTGGTGTATGAAATACAGAATTACAGCTTGGTTTAGTGTGGTTTGTCTTTTCATATCATGCACGGGAATGCCAACTGATGATTCTTTAAATGTGGCAGTGCCGGGTAATATACTTGAGCATCCTGTCTTTATTGGTGCTTCATTGGGCTTCGGCGCACCTGATGCAGATAAAATCGCGATTTTTGAAAAGCAGAGTGGCAAAGATATAAGCATGGCTGTCTGGTTCCTTGGATGGGATCAGCCATTTCCGCTGGAGGTTTGCAGTGATCTCTATTCCGCGGGCATAATTCCACACATAACCTGGGAGCCGCACTACTGGTTTAGTGATGAAAAGATTACTCTTGTTGACATCATTAATGGCGATCATGATGATTACATTCTGGCTTGGGCAGAAGGAATCAAGAAATACGGTAATCCTCTGTTTATAAGACTGATGCATGAATTTAACGGGAACTGGTATGATTGGGGGATTGCAAACAATAATGAGGACCCTTCGCGATATATATGTGCATGGCGGCATATCCATGATCTTCTATCGGAAAATGGTGTGAAAAATGTCAAATATATATGGACACCCGGACAGAACAGCTTCCCGGACGAGCCATGGAATAATCCAATACTTTCCTATCCCGGTGATGAATATGTTGATTGGTTGGGAATAGACGGATACAACTGGGGAACGTATTACGAATGGAGTTCATGGACTGAGTTCGAACAGATATTCATGCCTATGTATAATTTACTTTCCAAAAAGATCCCTGACAAACCGATTATGATTCCTGAGTTTTCCTGCTTTAACCACGGAGGAAACCGTGCAGAATGGATCCGTCATTTACCGAAGCAGTTAAATAAATTTCCAAATATCAAAGCTATAGCCTGGTTTGATGTAATAAAAGAAGAAGATTTAAGAGTAGCCGCAACAAGGGAAAGCGCTCTTGCATGGAAGCAGATATTAAATGAAGAGAATTTTAAAAGCAATTATAAGAAATTATGGGTAGTGGAATGAATGTTTAGAAATACTTCATATAAAGGGTTCTTTACGAGAGTAAAAAATCTTGAGTTGATCAGCCATGTAAAGGACGGATAATTAATACTGCCTAATAAAAAACTGAAGTTCCACAAAAAGAAAGGTCAGTAATTTTTATAAATATTAAAATACAGTGAAATTTTATCATAGTCATACAAAAGTATGATTGATAACACAGCTTGTGTAATATATTTTTTTACATTATTTCCCATGCACTTTATAGGTTATAAGGCATTTGATTTTTCAGACAATGATCTGAGCGGGTGGGTTGTGGATCAGGTTAGAACTTATAGGAACCTCTGATATGATTTTCGGCACCTGCCTTGAGACGGGCTGATGGATTAGCGCAGAATTGATCGCTTATATTTTTTTATCCGTGTTTAACTTTATATGGTTTTGGAGGTGGTGGCATGAGAAAATGGTTCGGTCTTGTTATGAGTCTATCCCTACTTATCGGTTCACTTTTCTTCGCTTGTAGCAATTCTTCAAAGGATTCAGTAGACGGCGATCTTGATGGTATTTTTGTATCTGCTTCCGGCAGCGATACCTCGGGCAACGGCTCGCAAGCCTTGCCTTTTGCGACACTGACAATGGCCCTGTCCATTGCCGCGGAGGGCGACTCAATTTTCCTGGACACGACTGAAGATATATACGATTCAACATTGACCATCACGGCTGACAATCTGGTAATTACCGGCGGATACAATGCGGAATGGGATGAAGATGCTTCAGCGACTGCATGCTTGATAATAACGGACTCCACGGGTTTTGTACTCAGCGAGATAGACGGTTTCGAATTATTAAACCTTTCATTGGAAGTGGCATCCGGCAGTGCAGCCGGTGAAAACAGCATCGGGCTTTTGGTTGCGAACTCAAACAATATTGTTCTGCAGGGAGTTACAGTGTTTACAGGAAACGGTGTCAACGGCGCCGTTTCACAGCTCTCGGGTTATGTGTTCGGGACGGTTCCCGACGGAAATGATGGCGACGCATCGACTGGCGGAGCAGCAGTTACATACACTTCCGTAAACGGGGAAACTAGTACAGGTGGAGCAGGAGGTGACCCCGCCGCAGGCGGCGAAAACGGACTGAACGGTTTTCCCGCTGGAGCTGGCGGCCAGGGAAGCACGGCAGGCAGCGGTCTTCCGGGTTCCGACGGAGCCGACGGCAGCGACGGCTCAGACGGCGTTTCGGCGACAGTCCCGGGCACGATGTCAGCAACCGGCTGGACCGCAGCCCCCGGCGGAGCGGGAGAGGACGGCACAGTCGGCCAGGGCGGAGGGGGAGGCTGTTCCGGAGACTCAAGCGGCGGCGGTGGCAGCGGAGCTCCAGGTGGAGGCGGCGGCGCAGGTGCGGGACCGTCTCAGGGCGGAGGCGCCAGTATCGCGGTTTGTTCCTATCAGTCGGACATACAAATATCCGATTCCATACTCGAAACCGGTATCGCGGGAAATGGCGGAAACGGCGTTTTCGGGCAATCTGGTCAATACGGCGGTTCCGGAGGCCTTGGTGCGGGATTTGTCGCAACATACGGAGGTAATGGAGGTCGCGGAGGAACCGGCGGGGCGTCCGGCGGCGCCGCAGGCGGTATCTCTGTGGGTATACTCTATTACGGGACCATCCCTGTTATCGATACCGTTATCTATGTACCGGGGTCTGCAGGACTGGGCGGGATGCACGCCAATGCGGGAGAAGACGGCATTGATGGCGTTGCCATGCAAACACTTGAGATGAACTGGTTTTAATGGATACACATTATGAACGCACATGATGGTCTGTAGATGGTAACCAGAAGAATGAGTAAGAAAGATTTCGTAATGATTTCCGGTGCTTCAAGCGGGATCGGACTGGAATTATCAAAAGTTTTTGCGAAGAATGGTTTCAATCTGCTTTTAATTTCCAGAACAGAACATGCCTTAGCCCTTTTACGAAATGAGATTGAAGCTGAGCATCATACAGACGTTCGTATCTTTGCATATGACTTACAAAATATTGAAAATATAGAATACATTTTCCGCATATTAAAAAATGAAAACATATCACCCCGTATATTGATCAATAATGCGGGTTTTGCAAATTATGGCGAGTTTATGAATGTTAACATACAAAAACAAATGGAACTGATCGATCTGAATGTAAAAAGTCTTACTTTCATGACCTGGATGTTCTTGAATCAACTGAATGATACAGAAGGTGCCCGCATTCTCAATGTATCCTCTATGGCAGGCTTGTTGCCTGGTCCGTATATTCCGGTTTATGCAGCTTCAAAGTCATATGTGTATTCTTTTTCGCAGGCGATTGCAAGCGAGTTGAAGCCAAAAGGGGTAGCCGTTAGTGTGCTGTGTCCGGCAGATGTAAGGACGGGTTTTCAGAAAACGGCAGGAATAGAAAGTTCAAAACTGAGAATGATGGAACCGAAAGAATTAGCGGTTATTGCCTATAAAGAATTCATGAACGGCAAGCGACTAATTATTCCAAAGATGAAATTGCGCTTATTAAAATGTCTTTTAAAGTGCCTACCGGAAAAGGCCGTTGCGGACTCTTTATATAATGCGAGAAAGCAGCTAAAAAAATAGCCGATTCGTGGCATACTCCTTCAAACAGATAAATTGCAATTTTTATTGATCAATGGATTTTATAAATGAGCAGAAAAATCGATTCAACCGGATTGTCAAATTTATAGACAGTATTCACTCACGTGAAAGATGTACAATAATTCCAACAAAAACTAAAAAGCTATTAAATAATTACGAGATCATACAAAAGTATGATTGAAAAATCTTTTTTAATGTGCAGTAACTGAAACAATTGTGGTTGTCCTGTTCTTTATGGATACATACAGCATCCAATAATTCTATGCTTGTGAGGGAAACATATGACAAATAACTCGCGACTCTGGTTTGTTTTTTCAATTGTAATTTCCAGCATTCTTTTTCTTCATAGTTGTGATCTTGTTTCCGGGCAAGAGGAAGAAAGCCCAACACCATTACCCACTGAGCACCCGACACCGACGCCAACACCGACACCGACTGCGACACCAACGCCTACGCCGACCTCTACACCAACGGCAACACCTACGTTGACGCCGACCGCTACTCCAACGGTGACTCCGACAGCCACGCCGACTCCGACAGCCACTCCGACTCCGACAGCCACTCCGACACCGACACCGACTCCAACACCGACTGCGACACCGACTGCGACTGCGACACCGACTGCGACACCGACTGCGACACCGACTCCAACACCGACTCCAACACCGACTCCAACACCGACTGCGACACCGACTGCGACTCCGACTGCGACTCCGACTCCAACACCGACTGCGACACCGACTGCGACACCGACTGCGACGCCGACTGCGACTCCGACTGCGACTCCGACTGCGACGCCGACTGCGACTCCGACACCCACGCCGACAGCAACACCGACACTCATTACTCCAGTTGAACATATTATTGACGCCGATTTTGATGGGGCAGTTGGCCTTTTTGCGACTGACGTTGATAGTGATGGAGATATTGATGTAGTTGGTTCCTCACAAATGGAAAACATGATTGTCTGGTGGGAAAATGACGGTACCGGTAATCTATCTGCCCATACTGTGGATGCAGCATTTAACGCTGCCAATTCTGTTGCCGCGGCTGATCTGAACGGTGATACGTATATAGATATTGTCGGTACAGCGCGCAATGACAGTGCAGTTGCCTGGTATGAAAATGATGGCGACGAGACTTTCACAAAGCATTTGATTTCAACATCCATTACCTGGTCCAATAGTGTTTCTGTGGCCGACATAGACGGTGACGCGGATATAGACATCATAAGCCTTGCAAGCTTCGATGGTGATATTTTATGGTGGGAAAATGACGGAACCGGGGTATTTACACAACATACCCTAATAAACCCGACACAGTTTTATTCTGCACGTGATGCATTCGCCATCGACCTGGACAAGGATGGTGACATGGATATTGTCGGGGTATCTTCATATGAAAATTCAGTCACCTGGTGGGAGAACAATGGTTCTGAGATTTTCACGGCACATAACATAGATACCGCTTTCACAACTGCAAATGCGGTTTATGCTGCGGATCTGGACGGCGACACCGAGATAGATATTATTGCTTCTGGTTACCAGAGTAATGCCATAGCGTGGTGGAAAAATGATGGTTCCGAAAATTTTACAAGGTATTCTGTGGTAACCGGATTTTCCGGTGCAGAGGACGTTTTTGCATTGAACTTGGATGGGGACAGCGACATCGATATTGTCGGCTGCGCAAACAGCGGGGATGAAGTTTCCTGGTTTGAAAATGACGGAAATGGAGTCTTTACCAAACATGCCGTAGCAACCGGTTTTGACGGTGCTATCGGTGTATTTGCCGCTGATATAGACAATGACGGAAACCCTGATATCTTGGGTGCCGCAATAACGGACGATGATATTGCCTGGTGGAAAATTTCTGATTAAGTGTTTCGTTTTGCCTGATACGACGATCTGGTTTGCCTTCGAGTGCTGTGTCTATTGGAATAGTTGCTAAAGCGAACTGTGATGTATACTAAAACTGATTGGAAGGAGACATAATGAAAAATGCAAGATTGGCTATTGCGTTTCTCTTCTTGTTGCTCTGTGTTTTTTATATCGGGTCCTGCGATCTAACTGGTACGAATAATGAAGAACCGGAAGCGACGCCGACGCCAACCGTCGCACCAACGCCTTCGCCAACGCCAACTGCGACTCCGACACAGACGGCTACACCAACAGTAACACCGGAATCGACGCCGACGCCAACCGTCGCACCAACACCGACGCCAACCGTCGCACCGACACCGACGCCAACCGTCGCACCGACACCGACGCCAACCGTCGTACCGACACCGACGCCAACCGTCGCACCAACACCGACGCCAACCGTCGCACCAACACCGACGCCAACCGTCGCACCAACCCCGACGCCAACCGTCGCGCCGACCCCGACGCCAACCGTCGCACCAACGCCTGATTCGACGCCTCCGGATCCTCTCATAATCAGCCTGGTTACGGTTGGAACAGACCATATCGGCATCACCTGGGAGGCATCAGCTGCCGGCGATTTCGATCATGCGGTACTTAGTTGTTCGGACGGATCAAGTTCGGACATTTTCGGTGTTGAAACCGGCTCGATAAGCGGACTCGATGCAGATACCGAATATACGCTTACACTCACCGCGGTGGATACATCGGGTAACGATTCCGACGATACCGTAATTTCCGTATTTACAAGAACATCCGGAGAAGTGACATTAGCCGCTGTACACACGGCGGATGAACTGGATGCGATAAGGGATAATCTTTCGGGCGGTTATATTCTTGCTGCATCCATAGATTTGACAGGTTATGGTGACCCTACGGAAGGCTGGGAACCAATCGGCGATGGAACAACCGCTTTTACCGGAGTGCTGTACGGCGGGGGATATACGATAAGCAATTTGTATATCTACCGCACATCCGACTATTATCATGGTTTTTTCGGGAGCATTACAGGTGGAGAGGTTCAGGGTGTCATCCTTTCAGCTCCTTCTGTCACCGGATATTACTATACTGGCAGTCTGGCTGGCGAGATAAGAAACAATGCAACTGTTTCCCGGTGTACCGTTTTGCAGTGTACGGTTACAGGTTTAGCCACCACAACCGGCGGTCTGGTCGGAGATAATTACGCCGGAACAATTTCCGACTGCAGTGTGTCAGGTACGTTGACCGGAACAGGTTCTGCCGGTGGCCTTGTTGGCGTTATGTACACCGGGACGGTAGGCAACTGTTCCTCAAGTTGTACCATAAATTGCACATCAAGTGATGTCGGCGGGCTTATCGGTCTATGCGGTTCAACCGGTACCACGGTACAAGTATATGTAAGCGACTGTTTTGCAACCGGCGATGTTACCGGTGGTTCTGATACCGGCGGTCTGGCCGGCACCATCCGAAACGGCAGTGTAAACCGCTGTTACGCGAGCGGATCGGTAAGCGGCAGCGGGGAAGTCGGAGGGTTTTCCGGGCGGCTGGAAGATACGAGTGCGACTGACTGCTATGCACGGGGCAGCGTCACTGCAACCGGTACTTATTCAGGCGGTTTTTACGGATTTGGCCAGGATGCTGCGGTTACCTATTGTTACTCGACAGGCTTGGTAAGTGGTGCATCCAATGCAAACGGGTTCCTCGGGTACAATTTCAGCGGGACATGCACTGGTTGTTATTACGACAGTGATACAAGTGGAAAAACCGGTACAAACGGTGCTTTGGCCAGGACAAGTGTAAAAATGACCACCCAGACTAATTTTTCGGCTTGGGATTTTACCGATGTCTGGGGCATCGGCAGCGTTACGAACGGCGGGTATCCGTATCTGCTGGCTTTAGTACCGTAAAGCCAAGACCATATAAGGGCATAGGGAGTCCTGGCAACCTGATGTGATATGAATTACGCAGCAAGAGGTTATTCAGAAAAAGGCTTCTGATGTTTTTGTGCGCGTCTTGTGGCTACTGTGGTATTCCGTCTCAGCACTACTGTTGTATGTGTACAGCATGGGTTCCTGGGATCTGACCGCTCAAGTGATGATGGCCCTGAAGTCACCATGTGAATCCTGAAAGTTTATGCTTCATTGACCAGTTAAGGTGAGTTATATATACAGATACTGCCGGCGGCATTTTATGCGAATTTCGCATAACTCCCCTCAATCGGCATCCGACAACCTCCCAATCGGTTAATCCTATGTTCTATGTACTTTACGTTCCCACTCATTTACGTGACCGGCCGGTGCTTCTCACCTAAAACTCATACGATAGCGCTTCTCCATGCAACTGCTCCGAAAGTATATTCTTACAATGAACAACAATATCGCGGACAATTCCAGCGATTGGGACGCAATCGTCTCGGTCTACAGGTATTTGAGGCCGAACATTGAACCTGCAGAGCTCAAACGCCGTATTGACGAACAGATACAGGAGGGATTCCAGGTCGCGTACGCAGAAGCAGGCGGGGTTATTCTTGCCGCTGCCGGCTTCCGCATCCAGTCGAAGCTGGCGTGGGGCAGGCACCTGTACATCGATGATCTGGTGACGGTTCCTGAATTCCGGTCGAAGGGTGCCGGCGGTAACCTCTTGAGGTTTTTGATTGAACATGCAAAAGAAGAGGGCTGCGGGGAAGTCCATCTGGATTCCGGGGTACAGCGTGAAGGTGCCCATAAGTTCTATTTCCGCGAAGGGTTCGTCATTTCAAGTTATCATTTCAAGTATCAGATAGACTGATTCCGTGAATTTTCTGTAACAGTTTTTCCTTCTCATGCGATAGCATTTCTTTGGGGAGTAAAAAATCGAAAAAACAAAAACCGTCCGTGACGATAGGAAAGTGAATGTAAAAGTCAAACTGGCCCTGCTGTGGGTGGCCCTGATGTTCCTGTATATCTACAATGATATCCTGTTCATGTTTCAGCCCGGCCATCCATGGCTGAAAAAGAATATGAAAGAAGGGATTGCAAGATAGCATAAACAAGCACCAGGCAAATCCTTTGGGACGGATTTGGAGGCGTTATCAAACAGTTGGAACAAAGAAAATAGAAATCAGAAATGGCCTGCGGCTGTTAAATTGCGTAAAACCAAAAGGGAAACATTATAGCAGCCAAAGAAGTCAGGCCACATCAGTGCTGGATGGTTTTGTGTCACATTGCTCATCTTGTTTATGTTAAGAGGAAAGCGCTTCGTGCCTTTATTTGTAATATAGAAAATTAAAACGTCAGCTATAGTTAAAATAAAAACATTTGCTTAAAAATGAAATAGCTTTACGTAAGCCCATCCCACGAATCCTTCGGCGCCGGATACCACGTCAGCGTTTTGCGTATACAGATTGAGTTCGCCGTCTGTCACCGTGACTGTTCCCAGATCGGCGTCGGTTTTTTCTGAAATGTCCACAGAAAGCTGTGATGGATTGGATGAATCAAAGGAATAGAAAACCCGGTAGGTCCTTCCTGTGTCATACGGTATTAATTCGGCGCGCACCCGGTATGTTCCGTTCGGAATTGACAGGGTGAATCGCATCAGAGGCAGGCTGTCATTGGAGGTGTGGCAATAAACCGCAGGATTCCCGACGAATCGCGGTCCCGACCAGGTAGTTGTATGCCAGTATTCGTTCCAGACTGCAGGATCCATGCTTTGCGGATCCCCTTCCTCGAAATAAGTTAAATCGGGTTCCTGATGCTCATTGGATGAGCAATCAATTACCGCTCCCCGGGGATGATACATATCAACAACCTCTTCCACTGTCTTAACAGCTATTCCCAAGCGCTCGATTTCGGAAAACACGAATTCAATCAACGCCGGGCTTTGATCGCTTCCGCCGCCATTGACCGGGTCATCTTCGATCCAGATGCCTCCGATCGTATGCCCGCTGAAAATTATCCAGGTGTTGTTTGCTGCGGAATCCTCAAGCGCCCGGGTAATTCTGGCCGCTGTAATACTGTTCGACAAACCCCACCGACCCAGAAGGTATTTGTCGAAAGGAAGTGACAAACCTTCCGGTACATTTGTGTGGGAATATCCCTGGGAATAATATCTGTGGTATTGTTTCACAATATTCACTTCATCATGCCCCCATGCGGGTGTTGCGGCGGCGCCGGGCCCGACAAATCCTGTTGGCGAGATGCCCATTCCATCAAGCAGCAATTTCATGTTTTCCACGTTTTCGTCGGTTACCCCTGTTTCGTGATAATAGGAATGGCTGGCAAATTCAAACCCGTTATTATGCATTTCAAGAACCCAGTCGCTGCGGTACAGGGTCCAGGCTGCGTTTACGTTAAAAGTAGCTTTGTACCCGTATTCATTGAACAGCGGATACCCTGTATTGTACCAGCTGTCAGAGCCGTCATCATAACTGAAAGACACAATGGCTTCAGTATCGGGATATTCTCCGGGAACTACTGTGACCGGAAGATTGCCGCCTGTTTTGTCTGTGTTATTTCCAAGGCTGCAAGCGCACAAATAAAACACGCAACAAGCAATCAACCGGAACCGGGTTATTATTTTTTTCATGCTTTACACCTAATAGTAAATTCGCATATCGTCATACCAGACATGGCAATCCACAGACGGAGCCCAACTTGCGTCATTGCCTCCGTGAAATGTGGAGAAATAAAGGGTATCCACCTGGTCCCCGTTATTTACGAATCTGATATTGGTGCGGAGAAGCGCCTGTTCGCCGTTAATCCAGACCTGCACCTCTCCGTCATAATTATTGCCCGTATTGATTTTCACCCTTTCGATTATCTGGTACCATTGTCCTTTCTGGAAATACACATCGCCGCTGCCGGTTGTAAGCTGCATATCTTCTCCATAGGTATGCGGCTTGTCCATATGGTAGAGATAGAGTACCGCCCTTCCGCCAGGCCGCCACATGAATCTGGCCGAGAACCCGTTGGTTCCGTTGCATGAATCCCCGCCGCTGCAATAGTCGCCTCCTGCCAACCCGGGAAGTTTTCCACCTTCATTTGTGCCGCCCCAGTCGAAGTTGTCGGAAAACCTCAGGCGGTAGGAAATATATACTTCATCACGCGGCGTAAAGGTTAACGGGGCCTGGGCACCGTTGGGGCCAGGCAGGTAAGTGCCGGCGGGATAGGTGATCCTGAGCGATTTGTTCCCCGTGTATGCCTGGGCGGTATCTACGTGCGCGCGGCCCTCGCCGAAGCCCTGCACCCAGGGAACTGCAAAACCGTCCGCTATCCAGGAGTTTTGGGTATAGGGCGATTCGTCCGCGCCATTTTCAAAACCTGTTTCGTCAATTGTAATATCCTGTCGCCCGGGCTCAGAGCCCTCTGTATCGCCGGATTTGATACCGCCGTCCAAAAGACAGGAAATAGTCAGAAAAAGGACAGCCATAATCGTAGTTAATGTAACTTTATTCATTGTAAACTCATCTCCCTGATTTCTAATAATTCGGGGTACTTCTTTCCGCCCCGCCAATCATACATCCTGCCTTAACTATTGCTGCTATTATTGCTGCTATGCCGGAAATCATAAATCCCTTTGTTCACGGCAACGTTACCGTTACCGTATCAGACGCAGAGGATTCACCGCCGGGGCCGCTTCCGTCAATTCCGCCGTAATTATTCCGCGCTCGTACATAATAATGATAACTTCCCGGATCCAGGTTTGAGTCGTGAAAAGTTGTAATCGAGGTCTCTCCAACACGATGAAAATTCTCATTATCTCTGCTGCGGACGATTATATAATCGACACCGCTTCCCGCCTGGTAAGGGCTGTGGTTCCAGCTCAGAGTTATGTCGTTTCCGGCTGCACTTATCTGTAAATCGCTGGGAACGTTTTCAGGGAACAGCATGGACCAGTAACGCACTTCCGCGGGATTACGTCTCATATTATTACCCGATGTCGCTTCCATCAGGTCGCCGCCGTAGCAGGGCCAGTCCAGATCGCCGAACCATTCCGGCCGTTCATGCAGATACCAGGAAGCGGGTATTCTGTGATTGGCGATTGCGGGATCCCATTCGATCCCTCTCGACGGATTTATCGAATAATTGCCGTGCCCGATGTCCGATTCGGAGGCATCTATATCTTGTGCAGTATTTCCGTATCGCGCGGAAGAGGAGTCTGGATGTTTTATCTCTGTAAATTCGTTTCCGATTACGTAAATATGTGAAGACGCGCTTCCCGTTCCCTGGCCGCCGTTGTTGATTCTGTTTCTGAATATGGAATTCTTCTGATGATTTCCGCTCCCCTGGAATCCTCCCTGCTCGTACACATTTCCTTCCACAAGGGAAAACTGTACAGCCCCGTTATGGAATTCCATTGAGGTAGTAGATGAATATGGTGAAGTATCTGAGTGGGTAAAAGTATACCAGCAGAAATTATAGGCGAAAACATTGTGAAGCATATCTGTATTATCGAATTCCTGAATCAGCATATTGTGACGAAACCAGTCAACTATATTGTTTTCCACCAGGTTATAGCTTGCCCCGCCTCCATTAATATGGATTCCATAAGAGCTGAAATATTCACCATCATCAAACCAGATGGAAGTATCTTCCAGGCTGTTGTGTAGGTAGCTGTCACGCACTTCGCAGTGAGTTGTTCCGTTCAGCAAAACATGCATGCCTGTGTATCCGCTGGTTTCAATATTTCGGACCCATGAATTGGAAACATCGGTGAAGGTTATCTTTTCTCCGCTGTAGCCGACAAAAGTCTGACCTTCGGTATGCACATGAACATCCTCAATCCCCGCATAATCCGAAAGAATTAAAACGGCCGCACCGGAATGGTTCGATATAATATGGGAAAGTTCCGGTCCCTCTCCTCTTAACACGATGGAAGCGGTGATTCGAAGCGTCGATGTGGTTCGGTAACTGCCTTGAGGGAAATAGACAGCCTGACCCGGAACGCATGCGGCCATGGCCGCCTGAATGGCTGCGGTATCATCTGCGGATCCGTCGCCAACCGCCCCGTACCCGCGAACATCCACGCTAAAGGGATAGTCGGGGATTCCGCCCTCCACTCCGGCGCTGGTCCAGTCGCCCGCGCTTCCTGAAGGCAGCAGGGAATAATCGATTTCCGAATCAGGTTCCCAGGAAGTACTCCCGGAATCATCATCCGGCAATCCCAACTGTATGCTGCAGGAAAATATCAGAACTGCGGCAAAAAACAATACTATCCTTTTTACTACTTTCATATCAGGTTTACTCATCCTGCCGGCTTTATTTTTCCACAGTTTTTACCAGGCGTTCAGAAGCAGAATAAATTCATCCACAGCTTTCATGTGTCCCTGGCTGCTGGGATGGTCATGGCCTGTCCCCATGGGATATAGAAGAGACCATGGATATTGCCTGTACCTTCGGGATTTCCGGAGACGATATTCTCCTCCTGTCCGTCATCATTTACATGGTAATGATTTTCAGGGTCTGTCAGCACATTTTAGTAATTGAACGCAAATACATTATCCGAACTGTATTCTGAAAGCCAGCTGTTTTCCCTGTCTACAAGCCAGTTTGATAAATGATAGGAATATCTATAATTTCTGTCAATCAAAATTTCCGGTTCAATATTGAACCTAAAAAGCTTAAACGCCGGTTACATGAGCAAATGAATGAAGGGTTTGTTATATCCAGTTATCACTTTAAATATAATATTGATTCCGTTAATGTTCTGTAACAGATTTCCCAATTCGAGGTAAGTAATTCTTTGATGACAAAAAAATGGAAAAAACCAAAACCGTCCGTGACGATCGGAAAGTGAATGTAAAAGTAAAGCTTGCATTGCTGTAGGTAGCTTTGATGTTTCTGTATATCTACAATGATATCCTGTCCATGTTTCAACCCGGCCACGTGGCGGAACCGGTAGGCGGAAGTATCGGCGGCATTACCTTCAACCAGGCAATGCTTTTCTCCGCAGCCGCGTTGATGACGCTGCCCGGATTCATGGTTCTTTTGTCGTTAATTCTCAAAGCCGGTGTAAATCGTATCGTAAACATAGTTTTCGGCTTCTTTTATATTCTCGTTTTAGTTGCGACCCAGTTCATGGGTGAAACGGATAGCTGGGTTTACTGGAGATTCTACGAGGCATTGGAGGCGCTGTTTCTCGTTTATATCATCTGGACAGCGTGGAGATGGCCGACAGCAGAACTCATAATCCGATACCACATTAATTCGGATTCAATTGAATTGCATTCGTTTTCTCCCTATCATCATTTCACCGGGTCGTTTATCCTGACCAGACATTGATACGGGGGTAACGGGTGAAACTGACAGAAATTCCTGAGTATGTACAATTCTTTTTCTACTCATTAAGCCTGAGAAAACTAAAAGCGGCCAGTTTCGTTATTAAAGACGTAACCCTGATACCGATGACGGAAGCCGGAAATATAGAAATAACGGTCGGTCAAACAAGTGTCTTTATCTGTAACGGGAAAATTGCAGCGATAGGTCCCTTTGAAGAAATGTCAATTCCCGACGGTATGCGCATTATCGATGCCACTGGCAAGTATCTCTTGCCCGGGTTTTCCGATATGCATGTACATTTCACCCATCTGGATGAGCTTAAGCTGTATCTTGCGAACGGCGTTACGAGGATACGCGCAATGGTGGGTTTCCCGTGGTATCTGATGATTCGGAAACTCATTTTGCAGAAAAGACTTCTCGGGCCGTCATTCATTACTGTCGGGCCGCTTCTCGACGGCGAAGGATCGATCTGGCCATTCGCTCAAATAGTGGAAACGCTTCCCCATGCCAGGAAAGCCGTTCGCGATACGAAAAAGAAAGGTTATTCGGCGGTTAAGATATATGACAGGTTGAAACCTGATGTTTTTGACGAAATTATGAAGACGGCGAAGGAAGAACATATCCCCGTCGTCGGGCATGTACCCTGGAATGTCGGGTTCAAGAATACCGTGCAGGCCGGATTGTTCAGCAACGAACATCTAACGGGATATAGTGTAAACGGAGATGAAAACAGCGGTAACACGCTTGAGGAAGAGATCGCGCTTACCCTTGAGAAGGGAGTATGGAACTGCCCGACGCTCATTGTGCTGCACAATTATGAGAATTTGGAACGTATCAAAACCGAGGCGCCGCCGGAGGGCATGCAGTATCTGTCCCCGGCTGCAATGGGATGGTGGAGCGAAGCACAACCCTGGAACATGGAGTTTGAAAAGAAAAAGACGCTGCTCCTTAACCTGCATCAAAAGGGCGCAAAACTGGTATCCGGTACCGACGTTGGTAATCCATATGTCGTCCCCGGCTTCTCCCTTCATGATGAGTTCGAATACATGCATGACGCAGGACTTACGCCGTATGAGGTGCTAAAGTGCTCCACGGTGCATGCTGCGGCCATGATGGGCGAAGACACTGTTTCCGGTTCAATTGAAGTCGGGAAAAAGGCCGATCTTGTACTGCTTGAGAAGAATCCGCTTGAGGATATCCGGAATACCCGCACTATCGCGGGGGTGGTGAGAGACGGCCGTTGGATTTCGAAAGAGGATCTGGCAGGGATGCTGAAAGGCATTTTAGATAAGAAGAAAAAAGCATAGAAACTATCTAGACACTATATAGAAATATGTCTGATTACTGATATTTCAAGATAACAGTATTCTTTTAAATTATTATGGCAGAGGCAGCTGCGCACCTGCCGGGGAAAACAATAAGGTGCGGGTTAAATTGATGCAATGTTTTCTTAAGCGGTGCATGGATGCACCAAGATAACGGAGCACTCTGAGGACAGGGAAGTCCGAAGCGTGCGGGTTTTCTTTTTGGCAAAGCTCTTTTTCTTTTTCAAAAAAGAAAAAGGCGCATCATCACCAATCCGAATCCCAGCAGCCCAGTTCTTCATTTGCCGTCAGTACTTTCACCCAGTCTTTATAGGGAAAGCCCCAATCGGTAAAATCATTAATCATCTGGATGAAGGCCCTTATCTGGCTTTCTTCCCGGCTATCAAGGCATGCCTGTATGAGGGCCATTATCCCTTGAGGTTTGTCCGGGGCTGTTTCCAGTACCCTCAGCATCCATTTATGAAACGGATAGAGTCGTTCATTATAGGCTAAAAGCGCCCGGCATCCGTAATGGATGAGGTTGACGATCGCCTTCGTCTCCAGATATCTGTCGCTTTTTTTACGCGATTCCTCGTAAAAATACACCCATTCGTTGAATCGGGCATAGAGCCTGCGAATCCGGGCGTTTTTGTATTGAACAGGGTATTCACAGGCTTTTTTTATAAGCTCGTCGAGTTCCGGAACATGCGAGAAAGCAGCATATACATCCGTAAAGGCAAATTTTTCCGGTTCGCTGCCTCCGGGAGAAAGGTTTTTAATGAAATCGAGGGTGATGTATTTTCCGTCCACGTAGCCGCTTTCGTAGGAAGCGCTTTCCTTTTCCCAGTACAGGAGGCGGTTTTCTTTCTTTCGTACCTCGTACTCCTGTTCCGAAACCACCACCAGTATGTCCACATCGGATCCGGGAAGGGCGAACCCGTGGGCGATGGATCCGGCGATTATGAGGGCCTGTGTGTGCGGGTCTGCTTTCAGTTTTTGCGTGACCCTGTTGATGGTCTCCTGATGGTGTGGATACATGGGGGTCTCCCTTTGTGCTTTATGTGTACAAAGCACCAGTGTATCATCACCAGGACAGAATGTCGTGAATAATTTGACGGTTCAGGGTGTATTCAACTGCATGGGCATTGATACCGCCAGAGAGACAGTACCCCATTATCTTTCTTCTATCCTCCACACCATCCGCTTAAAGCAGCGTTCTTCCCTGGGGTATCCGGTGGGGCCGGTTACCCTGTTTGAGGATGACGAATTGAAGGTTTCGTATGTCCGCTCAAAGGAGGGCGGCGCGTATGTATACCTGCCGGTAGTGGACCTTGTAAAAACCTGTGAAAGCCGTTCTCCTGTCGGTCTTTTTGTGTGGATTGATGGGATTAGGAAATTTGGCTATTACGACAGGGATGCAGACCGGCTGTACGCAATCGGGAACACGCCACAGACGGTCGCTGAGGATATGTACCGCTTCATTCATCTGCAATGGGAGCCCGACGGGATCTGTGCGGCGGTAGATCCTGCCCACCCGGGTGCAGTCCGGCCGGATAATCGGGCCCATGAGCGGGAACTGGAAAACAGGTGTCTGAACAGAACAGCGGGGCCGGTACGCTTTGATGTGACGACACGGAAGGGCCGGATGCTCAAAAGAAACAGCAGAGTGGTAAAAGCGATGCGAGCTCACAAGCTGCACCATATAGTGAATGCAGTATTCTATTCGCCGCTGGTAATTCTTCCTTTCCTGCTGAAAGGGGCAGTTGAGCGCAGCATTATTTTCAGAACCGTTTCCCGTGACCTCATTCCCGGTTCCGCCCCTTTGTTGTGTGCGGGGCTGTATTTTTTGTTCCTGTTTCTTTGGGCTGCGATGAACGAGGTACATGATCTCGGCAGGCCGAAGAAACGCACCTGGGTGTCAATAGTCCTGTCGGGATTGTCGTTCCTGGCGGCTGTGGCAATGTGGTTTCTTGTCTAGTCTGACTTTTAAGGCAAGGGGGGTGGTGTTGCTGCCTTCCGCTGGTTGTTTATTCATTTCGAACGGTCTTCTGTCGGGAAAGGTATTGCCCGGCGGTGTACAAATCAAGGTACAATGAGTATATTTTAACGCGAAACACGTCAATTCTGGAGTGACAATGAGCGAAGAAAAGAAGAAGGGAGAAAACTCACCCGATGTAAGTGAGAAAATGCTGGAAACCAGGTCTATCCTCTTATCGGGAGAGGTGAACAAGGAGCTGGCAGAAAAGGTTGTCAAACAGCTTTTGCTTCTGGAAGCCATGGGTGACGATCCGATCAGGGTATTCATCGATTCCCCCGGGGGAGACGTGGATGCCGGGTACGCGATTTTTGACATGATCAGGTTTGTGAAACCGAAGGTGTATACCATCGGCATGGGGCTTGTTGCCAGCGCGGGGGCACTCATACTGCTCGCGGCGCCCAAAGCACAGCGGCTCGGGCTTCCCAATTCCCATTACCTTATTCACCAGCCCTTGAGCGGCATGCGTGGCGTGGCCACCGAGATCGAAATACACGCCAGGGAACTTGAGCGCACCCGTATAAAGATCAATGAACTCATCGCGAAGGAAACAGGCCAGCCCCTGGATAAGGTGGAGAAAGACACTGACAGGGACTATTGGATGAACGCGGATGAAGCCAAGCAGTACGGTCTTCTTTCTAAAGTCATCGTAAAACGGACGGAGCTGGACAAATGAACAGAGACCTTCTGTTAAAGGCCCTTGGATCGGTTTTTGAAGGAATCCCGGAAGACAAAGCAGGCGGAAGGCCCTTTTACAAAGGCAAGGTGCGGGACATTATCGACATAGGTGACAAACTCATCATTTCGACATCGGACCGGATCTCCGCCTTTGACCATGTGCTTGCCACCATCCCCTTCAAGGGCCAGGTCCTGAACCAGATGGCTCTGTTCTGGTTTTCATCTACAGCAGATATCCTGAAAAACCACATTGTCAAGGAAATCACTCCCCGCACTGTTCTTGTGGATAAATGCGAGGTTCTCCCTGTCGAGGTTATTGTCCGGGGGTATCTGACGGGCTCAGCCTGGCGGGACTATGAAAAGGGCAATCCGGTCTCAGGGATAGAACTGCCCGCCGGCATGAAAATGGACCAGGCGTTCGACACCCCCCTGATTACCCCATCCACCAAGGCGGAACAGGGTGAGCATGATATGCCGATCTCGAGCGCGGAAATTGTGTCCAGGTCCCTGGTGGCTGCTGATGTGTGGGCGCAGGTAGAAGAAAAGGCCTTATCCCTCTTTGCCCGGGGTACCGAAATCGCCCGAAAACAGGGCCTTATCCTGGTGGACACCAAATACGAGTTCGGCCTCAAGGACGGAGAACTCCGCATTGTCGATGAAATCCACACCCCTGATTCCAGCCGGTACTGGTACGCCGATACCTACAGGGAACTGTTCGATAAGGGCGTGGAGCAGCGCAAGGTGGACAAGGAGTTCCTTCGTAAATGGCTCATGGACCGGGGCTGGATGGGTGACGGCCTGCCGCCAGTGATACCCGATGACACCCGGATCGATGTGGCGGAAAAATACATTGCCGCCTACGAAGGCATTACCGGAAGAACTTTTTACGGGGAATTATCCACCGCAGAAAGTGAAATGGCGGCAATTGGGGAATTCCTGCCCTGAAAACGTCCTGATCTTCCTGAAAATGAAGGCGGAATGAATGCACCGCCGCGGCCGCTTGTGTCTGTACATGACATGAAGCGGTCTTTTTTTTGTCTTTTTCCCTTGTTCCTGATACAGGTCCTGTTCATGGTGTGTTTCTGCGCGTGCGGTTCCTGCTCTCTTTCGGACATCCCCCTCGCCGGAAATCTGCTGCCCTGGGACTCCGATGAACTCGTCCTTGTCAGTTATAATGTACAGAACCTTTTTGACGGCGTCGATGACGGAGCCGAATACCCTGAATTCGATCCCGGCGAAGGAAACTGGGGTGTGGGGGATTATTATCATAAGCTCAAGAGCATTTCTTCTGTGTTGAGGGAGATAAACTCAGGCAAGGGGCCTGATGTCGCGGTTTTCCAGGAACTGGAAAAAGCCGGTGTACTGAAAACCCTCAACACGGAATTCCTGCCGGATCTCGGGTACCGTTTCTGCCACGTGGCGGTCAGGGAAGGGCAGAGTGTTCACGTCGGGGTTCTCTCCCGGGTGCCTGTCAGCTCCCTGTACTGCCATTCACCGGGTACGGAAGGCAGGGCCGTCCTTGAATTCCTCCTCATTCCTCCTGAGGGCGGGGGCATTACCGTGTTTGTCAACCACTGGAAATCCCGGCTTGGCGGAGTTGCTGCAACTGAACCTCTCCGCAGCCAGGCGGCGGCCTTTATTGTCCACCGGATCAGCACCCTGACAATGCCCTCGCTTGTGTGCGGAGATTTGAACTGGGACACCCGTACAGTTGCAACCTATGGGGAAGACGAGGGTTTCGGTCCCGGTGACTGTGCTCCCGCCCTTGGCCTCCCCGGATCAGCTTCCCCTCTTTGGATAACAGGCGATGCCGGCCTTGTTGCAGACCGCCGTCTGCCCAGGCTTTTGTTCAATCCATGGGAAACGGGGGATGCTGTACCACAGGGTTCCTACTGGTACCGGGGAGAGTGGGAGGCTATCGATCATTGTTTTCTGTCCTGGGAACTGTTGGAAGGCCGTGACGGGCGGTGGCGTTTTGACAGTTTCGGGCCCCATGTGAGTGCTGCTTACTGTAATGCCGAAATGGTGCCTGTTGCCTACCGGCCGGGCCGGACGGCGGGATGTTCCGATCACCTGCCGGTGGTGCTACGGCTCAAGAGATGACAGCCCTTCCAGGCTTATACCCAGGCGGGCCATCCGCTGTTTTGCTTCCATGAGGGAGCCGTTCATATTCCGGGCGTGCTGTTCGGTTTTTTCCAGAAGCCGCATGCAGTCGCCGTAATCCACTGACAGCTGGGACAGGGTTTTCAGAATGGCTTCTCCTTTTTCATGGAGGGTGAGCCCCCGAAGGCCGTAGGAGACGGTCTGCAGGTAGATGAACAGGCTGCCCGGACTCACGGGGATAACCCTGGATTTAAGGGCGTAATCAAAAAGAGTAAGGGGTTCTTCAATGAACAGACTGTGGTACAGTCCTTCCGAAGGCAGGTACATGAGGGCAAACTGAAGAGTTCCTTCCTGTGGGCAAATATACTTTTCCCGTATGGTGTCTATATGACGGCGGATGTCCTTTGTGGCCTGGAGCTGGTCCTTGAGGGCCGGATTGTGCAAAAGGGCGTCGGTGCCTTCTTTCGGAAATTTGGAATCAACGGGAACCAGAAACTGTCCCAGCCGTATGACTGCGTCCACCACAGCCCCGGAAGAAAACCGGTACTGGCGCTGCCAGTATTTTCCCGGAAGGGCGTCTTCCAGCAGCTGATACAGAAACCGTTCTCCCAGCCCGCCCCTGAGTTTGGGTTTGAGAAACAGATCATTCAGCTGCCGAAGTTCCCCTGTCAGTACCGACAGGTCGCTGCCCGGCTTTTTTTTCTTGAAAAGCAGAGTGAAGACCAGAATGAGGGCGGTGATGCAAAGTGCCCCGTTCAGAACAAGTGAAAAGGTCAGTATCCAGGATTGGGGTTCCAGCCTGATCATGTATCCTGCCTGCCTGATGTATTGTTATACCGCTTCGTCTTCAAAACAGCCGCTGCCTGGATGTTTCAGGTTGACCTGGTAGAATATGTGTTCAATTTCCAGACCGATATTGACATTATGGATGGTGCATCTGGTCGCGCAGTCCTGGGGATCGGACGCGTTGCATTTGAGCTCGACTGCCGCGAAATTGAGTATCCCCTTGATGCCTGCCTTGATCATGGTTTCAAAGACAGCCGAGGCTGCAGTATCGGGTACGGCGATAATGCCTACCTGAATTTCCTGCTCGCGGATAAAATCCGCCATCTTGTCAATGTGATATATGGGGATCTCAGATGTATTTTCCATGTGGTCGGCCATGATATCGAAGCCGGCGACAATGGATATGCCTTCCCTGGAGAACTCTTCGAATTTCATGAGTGCCGTGCCGATTTTACCGCAGCCGGCAATGATGATGCGCTGGGGCAGATCCCTTCCCAGAACCTTGTCCAGCCGGTGGATCAGATCGTCTATGTTATAGCCTCCGCGTTTGTTCCCCGGAAGGTTCAAATTGGAGAAGTCCTTCCGTACCAATGCGGGAGCAACACCGATGGCATCGCCCAGGTTGTTGGAAAACACGCGTTCCAGACCAAGGGCCTTCAGTTTATGTAAAAGGCGTTTGTACTTTGTCAGCCGTAAAAGAAGTTCCTTATTCATGTTAACCTCGAAAAAAAACGGGTAATATGTGAAACCTTTCACATAAACTACCAAAATACTACAGAATAAAGCCTGTATTGGCAATAATAAAATATTATTTTTTGGTTTTGTAAAGATATTTGTGCCTCATTGTATTGAACTAATCGGGTGAATTCACTACAGTATCGGCATCCAATCACTGATGGGACAATTCATCTCAAAGCGAAGGAGTAGTTGCATGTCTGTTAATGCGATTGCCGATATTGAGTTCTCCAGCGAACTGACTGATTTTATTACAGAGTGGAAAGAAAAACCCGGTAACCTGATCATGATTCTCCACAAGGTGCAACAGGAATTCGGGTTCATCCCCCGGGAGGCGGCGATGAAGGTTTCCGAACTCCTCGACGTACCCCTGGCGAAAATTTACGGGGTTGCTACCTTCTATCATTTTTTCAAACTGAAAAAACCCGGGAAGCACAATATCCAGGTGTGCATGGGTACTGCCTGTTATCTCAAAGGCGGCCAGGACCTGGTAGAGGAACTGCAGAGTCTCCTTGGGGTTGAACTGGAAGAGGTGACCGATGACGGCGAGTTCTCCATTGAAACCGTCCGTTGTGTCGGCTGTTGCGGCCTGGCTCCGGTAATGGTCGTTGGTGATGAGGTCTTCGGAAAAGTTGAAAAGCAGCAGCTTCCGGAAATCATTGCCAAATTCAGAAACCGTTAGGTTCCTGCCGTGCACAGGGGGCTCTGTGATTTCCTCATCGAAATCGTGGGGAATTCCCTGGAAGCCGATGCTACCCTGGTCGAGGTTTTGTGGCTGCAGGAAGGAGATACCCTTCATATGCGGGTTTGTGATAACGGCAGGGGAATGACACAGGAAGAAATAAAAAGACTTTCCGATCCGTACTTTACCGACGGACGGAAGCATATAAAGCGGAAGGCCGGACTGGGAATACCCTTCCTGGTTCAGACCCTCGAGCTTACCGGCGGCAGTTTTTCCGTCGAATCACAGCCGGGTACAGGCACGCAGCTTGACTGTACTTTCCGGCTTGATCATATAGATACACCCCCTGAGGGGGATATGGTAGCGGCTCTCTTGAGCCTGTATACCATGGACGGCCCGTACGAGTTGACTGTCCTGCGGAAAAAACAGGACGGCAGCACCTACGAGATGAAGCGCTCCGAACTGATTGATGCCTTGGGCGAACTGGAAACAGCAGGTTCCCATGAACTCTTAAAGGCATATCTGACATCCCTGGAACAGGGATAAATCCGGAGTTCGGCAGCAGTTTCATAATGAGGACAAAGGGAGACGGCGGCCAAGGGACGCCGGCGACTGTATAAAGGAGATTTTATGGGGAAATTAACACTTGAGGAACTGAAAAAGCTCCGTGAATCAAAGCAGAAGGAGATGTCCCTTCGTGACACCTCCGATAAAAACGTACACATTATTATCGGAATGGGAACCTGCGGAATCGCAGCAGGCGCAAAAGATGCCTATTCGGCCTTTGTAGATGAACTGGCCGCTCATAACCTCGGCAACGTGACAGTCAAGCAGACCGGATGTATGGGCTTGTGCCATGCCGAGCCGACGGTGGAAGTGATAATGCCGGAAATGCCCCGGATTATTTACGGCAACGTGAATGCCCAGGTTGCCAGGGATATCGTTCGGAAACATGTTCTTGGAAAGATTCTTGTAAACGACCATGTATTCGACCGTCCCGCGATCGATATTGTTGAAGGTGGAGGCAATTAATGAACTTCAAGCAGTATATACTTGTCTGCGGAGGTACGGGGTGTGAATCCTCTAAGTCCGACGAAATCTACCGTAATTTGCTGAGTGCTGCGGAAAGCAAAGACGTCAAATCCGACGTGCAGATCCTCAAGACCGGCTGTTTCGGCTTGTGCGAGAAAGGCCCCATTGTAAAGGTACTTCCCGATGAGTCCTTTTACGTTCATGTGAAGCCGGAGGATGCCACGGAAATAATTGAAGAGCACGTGATCAAGGGGCGGGAAGTTAAGCGTCTTTTGTACGATACCTCCGATTCCAAGGCCAACAAGGCCATGGAAAACCTCGATTTCTACCAGAAGCAGTTCCGGATCGTGCTGCGCAACTGCGGAGTCATCAACCCTGAGGATATTGACGAGTACATCGCCCGGGACGGTTATGCGGCCTTGAGCAAGGTCTTGTCGGAAATGACTCCCGATGATGTCATCGCAGAGCTTAAAATTTCCGGTTTACGGGGACGCGGCGGCGCCGGTTTCCCGACCTGGCTGAAATGGAACCTCACCAAAGAGGTGGAAAGCGATCAAAAATACGTTGTATGTAACGCCGATGAAGGGGATCCGGGCGCCTATATGGACCGTTCCACCCTTGAGGGAGATCCCCATTCCCTTATAGAGGCCATGGCTATCGCCGCCTACACCATCGGCGCAGATTACGGCTACATCTATATCCGTGCCGAATACCCCCTTGCAATTAACCGCCTGAAAATCGCCATGGAGCAGGCAAGAGGCTACGGCCTCCTCGGTAAGGACATCCTCGGCAGCGGATTCAATTTTGACCTGGAAATCCGCCTCGGCGCAGGAGCTTTCGTCTGCGGTGAAGAAACGGCACTCATTGCGTCTCTCGAAGGGGAGCGGGGTATGCCCCGTCCAAGGCCGCCTTTTCCCTCTGTAAAAGGTGTGTTCGGGAAACCGACGGTCATCAATAACGTGGAAACCTGGGCCAATGTACCGGTGATTCTTCATAAAGGCGGGAAGTGGTTCGCGTCCATCGGTACCGAGGACTCAAAGGGTACCAAGGTCTTCGCCCTTACCGGAAAGATCAATAACTCAGGGCTGGTTGAAGTCCCCATGGGTACCACCCTCCGGGAAATTGTCTACGACATCGGCGGTGGTATCAAAGACGGCAAGAAGTTCAAAGCGGTCCAGACCGGCGGTCCTTCGGGCGGTGTGATAACTGCCGACTATATAGATACGCCCATTGATTACGCAAGTCTTCAGAAGCTCGGTTCCATCATGGGATCCGGGGGAATGATCATCATGGATGAGGACGACTGTATGGTGGACGTGGCAAAGTTCTATCTGGATTTCACGGTGGATGAATCCTGCGGAAAATGTGCTCCCTGCCGTGTCGGCGGCAAGACCATGCTGCACCTTCTTGAAGGTATCACCAAGGGTAAAGGTACCATGGATGATATCGAAAAGATGAAGAAGATCGCCCTCGGTATGAGTAAGGCATCCTTGTGCGGTCTTGGGCAGACAGCTCCAAATCCTGTATTGTCCACTCTCCGTTATTTTGAGGATGAGTACCTTGCCCATATACAGGAAAAACGCTGTCCCGCCGGCAAGTGCAAAGACCTTACAGTATATGAAATCATTTCTGACAAGTGTATCGGATGCGGTCTGTGTGCCCGGCGCTGTCCTGTCAGCTGCATAAGCGGTGAGAAACGTCAGCCCCATGTAATCGACCAGGAAAAATGCATCAAGTGCGGCGAATGTTACAGCGTCTGTAAGTTCGAAGCAGTGAGCAAGAAATAGGAAACGAGGAGTAAACAGTGAGTACTGTCAACATAAAAATAAACGGCATTCCGGCAGAAGTTGAAGCCGGTTCGACGATACTTACCGCCGCGCGCAAAGCAGGATTCAAGATCCCGACTCTGTGTTATCATCCGGATTTGCCCGCATGGGCATCCTGCGGAATCTGTGTCGTCAAGATTGAAGGTTCTCCGAAAATGCTCAGGGCCTGCGCCGCGACAGTTTCGGAAGGCATGAGTGTCATTACCCAGGACCCTGAGATCCACGAGATCAGGAAAACCGTTCTGGAACTTATCCTGTCGACCCATCCCAATGATTGTCTCCAGTGTCTGCGAAACGGCCAGTGCGAACTGCAGACCATGGCGGCGGACTTCGGTATCCGCGAGGTGCCTTTCGAGGCCCGTGTTCAGGAAATCCCCCGGGACGAGTCAAGCTGCTCTATAGTGTTCAATCCCCAGAAATGCATCAAATGCGGCCGCTGTGTAAATGTCTGCCAGCAGCTTCAGGATGTCTGGGCGCTGGAGTTCATAGGCCGCGGAGACGGCACCAGAATGGCCGGAGCCGGCGACGTAGTGCTGAACGAAACACCGTGTATCAAATGCGGCCAGTGTTCAGCCCACTGTCCTGTGGGGGCAATTTATGAAGTGGACGAAACCCACAAGCTGCTTGAGGCCATTCACACTCCTGATCTTCATGTGGCGGTGCAGATTGCCCCCGCGGTCCGTGTGGCCATCGGTGAGGCCTTCGGTATGGAACCTGGTGAAATCACTACTGGTAAAATCTATGCGGCCTTACGGCGGCTGGGTGTGGATGCCGTGTTCGATACCAACTTTGCAGCCGACCTTACCATCATGGAGGAAGGTACCGAGTTTGTAAGCAGATTGACCAAGGGAACCGGGGCCATCCCCCTTATTACCTCCTGCTGTCCTGCCTGGACGGATTATATGGAGAAATATTTTCCGGACATGATACCTCATTTCTCGACGGCCAAGTCGCCGATGATGATGCAGGGCGCGGTTACCAAGACCTATTACGCACAGAAAGCGAACATCGATCCCGCTAAAATCTGTTCAGTAGCCATCATGCCCTGTACGGCTAAAAAATACGAGACCAGAAGAAGCGATAACATGCAGTCCTCCGGCTACAACGACGTGGACTTTGTCCTCACTACCAGGGAACTTGCCCGTCTGATCAAGGCACAGGGTATCGAGTTTACAAAACTTCCCGATGAAAAAGCGGACTCTCCCATCGGTATGTATTCGGGAGCGGGTACAATTTTCGGGAATACCGGCGGTGTTATGGAAGCGGCAATCCGGACTGCCTATAACCTTATTACCGGCAAGAACCTTGAAAAAGTCGAGGTGGACGCGGTCCGCGGAATGGAAGGTGTGAAGCGGGGTGCAATCAATGTAGACGGCACCGAAGTAAGAGTGGCTGTCGCTCACGGCATGGCCAACGTCCGGGACCTCATGAAAGAAGTACAGCAGGCCCGGGAAGAAGGCAAGGAGCCGCCCTATCACTTTATCGAAGTCATGGCCTGCCGCGGCGGTTGTATTGCCGGCGGCGGACAGCCGTATTTCACTACCGATGAGGTTCGCCGGAAACGGGTCGAAGGCATCTACAAGGATGATGAGGCCTCAACAGTGCGCTGTTCCCACGAGAACCCGGAAATTATCGAAATCTACAAGGATTTTCTGGGCTCACCCAACAGCCATACGGCTCATCAGTATCTGCATACCGAATATGTTCCACGGCCTTTATACCGTAAATAAAAGTATTGCTACCATGCAAAAAAGACCGTCCCCTTTTAGGAGACGGTCTTTTTTATTGTCCGTTGGTATTAAAGGTTGCGTACTGCTGCCAGGGCAGCGTCGTAGTCGGGGTGGTTTCCCAGGTCCGGGAGAATTTCCTTGTAGCGGATGACATTTTCCCTGTCCAGAACAAAGATGGCCCGGTTCAACAGGCGCAATTCTTTTATTAATACTCCGTAGGTGAGGCCGAAATCCGTGTCCCGGTGATCAGAAAGTACCTCTACCGCCTCAACTCCCGCCGAAGCGCACCAGCGGCTTTGGGCAAAAGGAAGGTCAACACTGATGGTCAGGATGGCAACATCAGGGCCCAGGGCCGCCGCTTCTGTATTGAAACGCTTTGTCTGCAGATCGCACACTCCTGTATCCAGGGACGGGACAACGCTTATGAGTTTTTTCTTCCCGGCATAATGCGCAAGGGTCCGGGGAGAAAGATCTCCCGCGAGGACCGAAAACTCAGGTGCCCTGTCTCCGATGGCAAGTTCCGGCCCAAGCAGGGTGCGGGATTCTCCTTTACTGTCTGTTATGGTTCGTTCTTTCATTTGTAACTCCTTTTGTATGGTCGCCGGTGTCCTTCGGACGCCGTCTCCCTCTGTCCGCCGCGCTCGGAGTTGGCGTTCCTATATATTACAAAAATACTAAACAAAAGGTGTGTCGTGGTGTTTTTCTTTGTGGTTTTCTATTTTTGCCGGAGTGGAGGATTATCTTTTGGTATTTGGCGTCACTTTATTGTAGTATGTAGGATGTAAGGGTTTTGTGAGATACCACTGCAATGAGGCGGGAATATGGGAAGAAAAAGCATAGTTCGTATGAATTTCATTATTTCAATGGGGTTCGGTATTCTTATGGGTATTCTGTTTCCTGTGTACGCCCGGTTTTTTGTGGTGTTCAAGAGTCCGGCGATGATGGCCATTTTCACTCTGGGCTGTGTGTGCGCGGGGATTGCTGTAGGCGGCATATCATTCCTGATTACCAGACTGACTATCCTCAAAACGGTGTCGATGGTTTCCCGGGAAATGGGCGCCATCGCCGACGGGGAAGCAGACCTGACCCGCCAGATCCGTATTGACAGCACCGATGCCATAGGCGAGCTGGTCAGGCGGTTTAATCAGTTTTTGGACCGCATTCGCACCCTGGTCGCTCTTACCCAGCGCAGCGCTGCTGACTCTAACAGCTTTTCAAAGTCCCTCAGCGGGTCAATGGAAAAGGTTTCCCACTCCATTGAGGACATCACGGCGAGCATTGATTATGTTTCGCAGGAGACCCAGCGGCAGTATGAAGACATGCACGAAACAAAGGAAGCCCTCAAGAGCCTGAACAAGGCGGTCCTTTCTGTTATTACCCACGTGCTTGAGCTGTTTTCCCAGATGGATTCCCTGATGAAGCGTCTGGTTGCCCAGTCAAAGGCAATAGATGATATCATAGCTGCGGCCGGACAAACCAGCCGCATCATCGGAAGCGGCAGTGTTTCCAGGGAGGAAAGCCTGTCCTCGGTGAGCAGCGATTTCATGCGCAATACCCAGGTCCAGCTGGATAAATCCCAGGATCATCTGGGACAGATAAACACCTTTATTACAGGGATTGAGGATATCCTCAGCAAGACCGGCATTCTTGCCATCAACGCTTCCATAGAGGCGGCGCGGGTGGGCAGTGCCGGCAGCGGCTTCAAGGTCATCGCCGCCCAGATTCAGAAACTCGCGTTGGAACAGGAATCCCTCATCAAGGCGGTGCGTCAAAGTATCGGATCTACCGATGAGGAGATACGGAAGTCCATGTCGATCATACATTCTTCCAAGGAGAGTTATGTAACCCTGTTTCAAAAAACCGCCGCGTCGGTTGCCCAGGTTACAAACCATGTCGGCGGTATAAAGGCGGACACCGACAATGTCCGCGGGGCCTATGAAGACATTTCCCGTATGCTCGGACAAATACGCAAAAGCCTCGATACTCTGGATACCACTACCACTACGACGGTCCGGAACCTGGAAGAACTGGAGAAATCTTCTACCAGTATAAAAGGCAAGGTCGCATCCATGACCGAGGGTTCGGAACGCATCCGCAGTATCACCACAGAGACCTTTTCCCATGCCGGTGCTCTTGAATCCGCTGTCCAGGGTGTTTATGATTTTATACGTGAGTACAAAGTCTAATATGAGAGTCGCCGGTTTCATGGGGAAACAGGTGTAGAAGGATATCTATGAAAAAAATCGGTGAATTGCTGGTGGAAAACAGTCTGTTAACCCCGGAAGATCTCAAGCGGGCCCTTGAAATCCAGAAAGACCAGGAAGTCAAGGAGCCTATAGGAGAGATCCTCATCTCTATGGGGGTCATTACTATCCAGGTACTGACTGAATACCTGTCCATACAGATGAGGAAATACGGAAATTGAGACGAAACGGGAGAGTGTGATCCTCCCCCTGTGTCCTTCCCCCTATATGTGGATCGCGCCGTCGGCTGCTTCTTTTGCTGCTTCCATGACAGTTTCAGAAAGAGTTGGATGCGCGTGTATCATCCGGGCCACATCTTCTGTCAACAGTTCTCCTGCCCGGGCCAGCAGTAATTCGTGTATCAGTTCGGTTGCCTGGGCGCCGGCTATGGAGGCCCCCAGTACTTCCCTGGTTTTCTTGTCGTAGATAAGGCTTACCTGGCCGTCGGTATGCCCGATAGCCGCCGCCTTGCCTGCGCCCCGGTAGGGGAATACCGCCCGGACTGCTTCATGGCCGTTTGCCACCGCTTTTTCATAGGTGTACCCGAAGCTTGCTATCTGGGGTTCGGTGTAGACGGCTCCGGGAATAAGCAGCGGATCGATCTTGACCGGGGTGTCATGACCGGCTATATGCTCCACGGCAAGTTCCCCTTCTGCGGAGGCCACATGGGCAAGGAGGGGAGAAGGGATCACATCACCGACGGCATACACACTGGGAACCGAGGTCTGGTAATAGTCCCCTGTTTTTATGAATCCCCGGTCAGTCTCCACGCCGATGTTCTCAAGCCCGATACCCGCGGTGTTCGGTACCCTGCCGACAACCACCAGGAGTTTTTCACCCTCGGCGGTGAATGTCTTCCCCTTTGCGTCCTGCAAATGCACCGTTACTCCCGCAGCCGTCTTCTCTGCTTTAAGGGCTTTCGTGGAGGTGTGTATGGCTATTTTCCGTTTTTTGAAAGACGAGGACAGGACCGCCGATGCGGCAGGGTCTTCATTCGGAAGAATATTGTCCATCATCTCAACCAGGGTAATTTTTGAGCCGAAGGCGTTCAAGGCATGGGCAAACTCGCAGCCGATTGCCCCCGCGCCTAAAATGACTACTGATGCCGGCAGGGTTTTCTGCATCAGAATGCCTGTGGATGAAAGGATTGTTTCCTCGTCAAACTCAAATCCGGGAATGGGCCGCGGCGATGAACCGGTCGCTACAATGATGTTGGCAGCGGTGACGGTTTTCTCACTGCCGTCACTTCCACTGACGGAAATACTGGTGCCCGAGTTCAAAACGCCGGTTCCGTAAATGATGTCCACTTTGTTCTTGTCCAGAAGGAAGGAAACGCCCTTGGAGAGACGGTCTGCTGCAGCGCGGGACTTGTTAAATACCTTGCCATAGTCAAACCCCGCGGTATCGACAGTGAGCCCCAGGTCTGCGGCCGCGAGGGCGTGGGTAAAGATCTCCGCCTGGTGGATGATAGCCTTGGACGGTATGCATCCGATGTTGAGGCACACGCCGCCCGGTTTGTCTTTTTCTATTACCGCTGCTTTCAGTCCCAGCTGGGCGGCCCGGATGGCCGCCACGTAACCGCCGGGGCCTGCCCCGAGAATTGCTACATCGTAATCATAGGTACTCATTATGATATCTCCATGTGTCGTTGTGTGGTGTCTGTCAAAACAGTATCTGCACAGGGTCCTCCATAAACCGTTTCAGGGTGTTGAGGAATTCTGCTCCTGCGGCCCCGTCGATTACCCGGTGGTCGCAGGACAGGGTGAGTGCCATCTGTTGCACCACCTGTACGCTGCCGTCTGGGGCCGCGGCCGGTTCGGCTTTCAATGCCCCTACTGCGAGGATTGCGGAGCCCGGCGGGTTTATGATAGCAGTAAATTCATCAATGCCGAAAGACCCCAGGTTGCTTATGGTAAAGGTCGCTCCGGAATAATCCCCGGGTTTGAGGGAACCGTTTTTCGCCTTTTCGATCAGTGCCGATAATTCGTCGTCAATGGCTTTGACTCCCTTGACGCCGCAGTTTCTGACTATCGGGGTTATGAGTCCTCCGGGTACCGACACCGCGAGACCGATATCGATTGAGCTGAACTCGATTATTGCCTCATCGGTCCATCCCGCGTTTATGTTTCTGTGGCGGGCCAGTGCTTCGGCTGCGAACTTTATCAGAAATGCGTTAACCGATACTTTTGTATCTTTCAATGTTTCATTCAAACTCCGTCGTGCCCGTACCAGGCCCTCCCCGCGGACATTCACTTTCAGGTAGAAATGGGGCGCGCTGAACTTGGACGCGGCAAGACGTTGGGCTATGGTACGCCGGATGCCGCTTATGGGAATACGCCGGTCTTCTTCCGTTTGGCCCGAAACCGCGGAAGCATGGGCTCCGGCAACAAGTGCCTGGGAGTATTCACCCGGACGTTTAAGGGCTTCCTTTACATCCCGCTGTACAACCCTGCCCCGGGGCCCTGAGCCTGGTATCTTTACTATATCCAGCCCCGCCTGACGTGCCATTTCCCTGGCCAGAGGCGAAGCGTACACCCGTTCTTCCGGATCCTCCGGTCGGGAATCAGAAGGAGGGGGCGGGACGTCCTTTTGTGAAGCCTGGGGTTTATCCGGTTCATCGGCTTTTTTGTCCCCGCCAGAGGAGGTCTTCGGTTTTTCATCTTCCTCGGCAGCATTTTTTTCCTGTTTTGTCTTTTCTTCCGGTGTGTCTGTGCCGGGCTTTTCCTTTTCTTCTGATGCAATCTGTTCAAGGAGGCCGGATATATCCTCGTCCTTTTTACCGATTACCGCGATGGTGCGGCCGACAACCGCCTGGCCTCCTTCATCTACCAGGATTTTCAGGAGGGTCCCTTCCTGGATCGACTCGTATTCCATGCTCGCCTTGTCGGTTTCCACTTCGCAGATGATGTCGCCGGATGATATGGTGTCGCCGACTTTCTTGTTCCAGGTAATAATGGTTCCCTGCTCCATAGTGGGGGACAGTGCTATCATGAGTATTTTTTCTGCCATGTTATGCTTCCTTCCCGTCAGGGTCCAGATAACAGACCTTCTGTACTGCTCTAACGATTTTGTCTGCCGAGGGCTGGGCAGCCAGTTCAAGGCTGTGGTTATAGGGCATTGGAACATCCTCTGATGATACCAGTTCCACCGGCGCGTCCAGGTGGTCAAAGCATTGTGATGAAACAAGCCATCCGATGTGTGATCCCACGCTTGCAAAAGGCCAGGCTTCGTCGACGACGACGCAGCGGTTGGTTTTTCGTACCGACGCGTAAACAAGTTCCTCGTCCAGGGGCCGGATGGAGCGCAGGTCTATCACTTCCGCCTCTATTCCCTGGCTGGCAAGCTGTTCAGCCGCCTCAAGGCAGTACCTTACGGGTTTGGAAAAGCTGACCAGGGTTACGTCGGACCCTTTTCTTTTAATGTCACCCTTTCCCAGGGGAATGAGGTATTCTTCTTCCGGTACCTCTCCCTTCCACGCGTAGGACAGCTCGCCTTCCATGAAAATTACCGGATCGTTATCCCTGATCGAGGTTTTTAACAGGCCCTTTGCGTCGTAGGGAGTGGAGGGCGACACCACTTTCAGTCCCGGCACGTGGGCAAAAAGTGACTGCAGGGCCTGTGAATGCTGGGCCCCCAGATATTCGGCGGGGCCGTTCGGCCCGCGGATGACCAGTGGCAGGCTGAATTGTCCACCCGACATATAACGCTGTTTCGCGGCATTATTGATGATCTGGTCAAAGGCCATCAGTGAAAAATTGAAGGTCATCATTTCGACGATTGGCCGTAACCCCGCCATTGCTGCTCCTATCCCCATACCGGCGAATCCTTCTTCTGTAATGGGTGTGTCAATGACCCGCTTGTCGCCGTACTTTTCCCAAAGCCCCTGGCTCACCTTATAGGCGCCGTTGTACTGGGCTACTTCCTCGCCCATAAGAAATACAGAAGGGTCCCGGGCCATTTCCTCATCCATTGCCTGCCGCAGGGCCTCTCTCATGGTTATAACCGCCATCTTTTGTCTCCTCCTTAATTTCCTACACCTGGGCGAATACGTCGGTGTATAACTCGTCCAAAGCGGGTTGCGGGCTATCCTCGGCAAACGCTACTGCATCCTCGCAGATTTCCTTTATGTCCTTGTCCATTTTTTCGTAGGCACTGTCAGTAATGAAATCTTCCTTTTTCATGGCCTCAAGGAAAATGAGGATGGGATCCTGGTTTTTGTATCCTTCCAGTTCTTCTTTGGTCCGGTACTTTGCTGGATCGGACATTGAATGGCCCCGGTAGCGGTAGGTTTTTACTTCGAAGAGTTTTGGACTCGGATTATGCCTGATTTCATCAACGGTCCGGGAGAAGGTTTCGTATACTTCGCCCACGTCCATACCGTTTACCTGAAGTCCTTCCATGCCGTAGGAGGCTGCCATGATAGAGAAATCATCCACTGAGGATACCCGCCGGAAATCTGTACCCATTCCGTATTGATTGTTTTCGCACACGTAGATGATGGGCAGTTTATGAATCGAGGCGAGGTTAAGGCTCTCATGGAAGGCCCCCTGATGGATGGCGCCGTCGCCGAAATAACAGATGACCACCCCGTCTTCCTCCATGTACCGAATTTTCAAAGCCACCCCGGTGGCGACAGGAATCTGGCCTCCAACTATGCCGTTGCCGCCGAACATGTGCTTTTCGTTGCTGTACATGTGCATGGAACCGCCCTTTCCTTTTGAGCAGCCCGTGGCTTTTCCGTACAATTCGGCCATTATTTCCCTGGGCGTCATTCCCGCGGCAAGGGCGTAGGCGTGGTCCCGGTAGGCCCCGAGGATATAGTCTTTCTTCATATCAAGGGCGCCTATGGAACCGGCAGCCGAGGCTTCCTGGCCTATATACAGGTGGCAGAATCCGCCAATTTTTTTGAGTCCGTACATCTGCCCGGCCTTTTCTTCGAAACGCCTCATCAGCACCATGTCGTGCAGGAGTTTTGTTGCCAGTTTCTTACCGAGTTTTTTTACCCTGCCGTTCATGCTGTACCTCCCGGAAACTCGATCTCCAGACGTTCGCCGGACAGGGGAGTGAATACCGACCCACGTTCCATGATCGTTTCTAAAACAATCAGGTCTTCCGGTTGTTCATTGATTTTCCAGAACACACGCAAATGGGGGCCAATTGCCTCAATGACCTCGGCACGGAGACTGGGATTGTCAATCAGGTTTATGACACCGCTTATGTTGATAATCCTGTTCAGGGCTTTTGTCTGGATCAGCCAGTGTCCGTGAGGGTTGTTCTCCAGGTCCTGCTTTTTTGCAAACCGCCTTGAAGTCACTGCATACAAAAGCCCCTGTTGGCTGCCCAGAATGGTCGGCGTCATCCACCGCATGGAAGGTCTGCCCTCCGCATCTGTGGTGGCAAGAACTCCTGTCCGGGAATTTTCCAGGGTTTCGGAAAGAATTTCCATGAATTGCGGAATCTTCACATTACTCTCCTTGTGGCAGCCAGCGCTGTCGGTTTGTCATCGCCATGTATGAATCCGGCTGTCTGCATTACTAAAATGTTAAATATGATCATAATAGTCAACATTAAAAACCTCATAGTCAAAGCTCTGGCGCCCGAACAGGCATGTCCAGAAAAAACGTTACCCCACCGTCCTTGTTTAAGTGAAAATCAAGGATACCGCCAAGAATGTTCCTGGCGCCGTTATGGGCAATATTCAAGCCGAGACCAGTCCCACCTTTTCCCATCCTGGTGGTAAAAAAGGGTTCGAATACCTGTTGACCGATGGATTCGGGTATCCCCCTGCCGTTGTCCTGAACCGATACCCGAACCCAGTCGCATGCAGCTGTGTCTCCGTTGGTGGTGCCGGGTATGACAGGTTCGGCGCGTACCAAAATTTTGCCTTTCTGGCCCTCGTCCCAGGCGTGGGTCAGGGCATTGGTGATGAGGTTGGTAAGGATCTGGCCGATTGTTCCCGGAAAGCTGTCCATGATAATCCCCTCGGCAATCCTGGTTTTGAGGGAATGGGGGCTGCGTTTGAGCATTGGTGAGAGGGTCAACAGCACATCGTCAATGGTGTCATTCAAATCAAACGTCCTTCGAACCGAGCTTGTCTGGTCGTTCGCCACATGCTTGAAGCCGTTTACCAGTTCAGCCACTTTCTGGATGTTCAACTCGGCTATCTGAAGGCCGGTTTTCAGATGCCGGGTAAACTTCTCAAAGCGTTCGCGGTCCGAAAATGCCTTTTCCTGTTCCAGGGCCTCCTGTCTGTCCTTAATGCTGGTGACCGCCATCAGGGTGTTTCCTATGGGCGTGTTCAGTTCATGGGCGATTCCGGCCACGAGGCGCCCAAGAGCCGCCAGTTTTTCTGACCGCATGGCCACTTCCTGCACCTGTTTGAGGTTTCCGAGAGTCGCCTGCAGCTCGTTGTTGCGGTCCGTTAATGCCCTTGTCCGGTCATCCACCATTTTCTCGAGGGTCTGGTTCACCAGTTTCAGCTTATCTTCCCTTTCACGTATCTGGGCATGCATATCATGCAGATGAAGGCGGATGCTGTTGAATTCCCTGATGCGGTTTTGTTTCTGTGCCGGTATTTCCCCGTTTTCCGCAAGGTTCAGGGCGAGGTTCCTCAGATCCTGAACATCGCGGAAAATCTGCATGGATAAAATGGGGATCAGAATGAGGGCTACAATGATAAATGAAAGGGAGAACAGAATAAGGTCGGTGATGGTGCTTTTTATCAGGATGTTATCGGAACCTGCCGGCACGCCGATGATGAACAGCCATCCGAGTTTTTCGGAAAAGGCCCATGCCGGATGGTACTGGGTTCCGTTAAACTGGACAATCGTATCAAGTTCTTTCTGTTCCATCGCCTTGCTCATGAAATCAATGGTCCTTACGTTAATGATACCCGATTCGCTGCTCATTCCGGAGTCCGCGACCAGTTCACCGAGTCTGTCTATGACCCAGACACGGGTGGATGTCTGGGAAATGCTTCCGAAGGTACGCATCAGGGCATCGAGGGACAGCTCGGCAATGACTACCGCTGTGCCGGTTTTGAACCCAAGACCGATTGATGTGTCTCCCGAGAGTATGGACAGAAATTTATCGCTCCATACGAACATATCGTCATGGTCCAGTGCATTAAAAAGAGGCATGTTGGAGAAATCGATCCCGACAAAATCCTCATGGAGTGAAGGACGGGGGTCATGGGTCCCTACGGCAATGGACATGCCCCGCTCATCAAGGAGGTATACCGCACGGATCATGGGCGTGAGTGCCACGGAGCCGTCCAGAAGCTCCCCGAAGGCGCCGTGTTCCATCTGAAGGCTTGAACGGGCAAGCAGGAAAATGCTGTTTTCTACCGCGCTTAAAATGTCTTCCGCGCTGGACGCAAGGACATCGACCGCTTCTTCGGCGGCCTTCCGCGACCGCTCGCCTATGCCCTTGTAGCGTATCATGAAAATGGACACGCCCGAGATAAGCGTGGTTGTCAGAGTGACTAGGAAAGCGAGATACAACAGAAACAGGCGGAAAGGTATCGGCCGCATGGTCAGTCCTGTGCCGGCAGGAAGGTTTTGTTCCTGATCATGACGAAATGGGATTCCCGTTTCATGTCGCCCCATTTGTTAAAGCTGATCATCTGGGTCAGGCCTTTGTACGGGCCGTTGTGGAGGGCCGCGTTTTTCATGCTCTGACGGGGTGTTTTCTTCAGATAGGCGGTAAGGACCACATTCACGGCCTCATAAGCCATTACGCTTGAATAGCTTGGGTTCCTGCCGAAACGGTTATAATATTCCCCGCGAAAACGAACAAAGTCCGGGCCTTCATCGAATAGATTCACGTTCTGCAGCAGCCTCATTCCCTCGACCGAGGCGCCCCCCAATTCGATGAGCTGCTCGGTACCCGCCCATTCAGCGGCGAAGAGGGGAATGTGCTGATCGGCTTTTCTCAATTGCTGGGCAATCCGGGCTGTGTCCACGGAATTAGCAATGAACAGGACGGTATCCGGACTGTCATGCAGGAGGGTTTTCACCAGGTGCCGGTAATCGGTCAGTTCCCTGGAATCAAATTCTGCTATTGCAGTAATTATCCCACCTTCTTCAGAAAGCCGCTGTTCAAAAAAGGTCAGCCAGCTTCTGGAGAAGGCGTCATTCTGGGTGTCCCGGGCAATTGAAACCCGGGTCAGGCCTGCTCGCTTGTGCATGTACATGGCATAGTCTCCGGCATTGTCTTTGGTGCTGGAGTTAAGGAGTATGAGCTCGTCATCCTTGCCGAATAAATGAAAGGCCGAAGCAGAAGGTGTCAGGACCAGGACCTTTTTGGGACCTGCCACAGATACAATGGCTTCGGTTGTTGTCGTGGTGAATGCCCCGATGATCACGTCGACCTTCCGTGCCGTCAAATCCTCGGCTGCCTGACGGGTCTGTTCAACATCATTACCGTCATCCCGTATGATCAGCTGGGCTTTCACGGTGTTATGCTCATTGAATTCCTCTACGGCTATCATGGCTCCGTTTCGGCCTGCTTCCCCGGTGTCGGCGTTTCCTCCGGACAGTCCGCTGATGAAACCCACCCGTACCGTCTGCCGCGGAGAACCGCAGCCGACAGCCAGAACGCATATAAGCGTTGCCAGAGTCCATTGGCGGATGCCGGGAAAGGCGTGTTTCATGAGCTTCCTCCGGTTGCCTGCTTCCTTGTTTTTTTACACGGAAGCAGGAACCTTTCTCTATACATTGTAGTATGACGCGAAAATATTGCAAATTGTCGGAAAAACATTTGACCAGCAAATACCCCGGCTTCTATATTAACCACGGGTGGAATATTATAGAATCTATACTACAATGGAAATCATGAGGGAACGTATGTTCCCTGTGGTCAAAAAAAACAGGTAACGGACATGCTATGAAATTACTGAAACAGCCAGTCATTATGAAACAGGCCCCCATGAATGCCGTATTGTACGCGCTTTTGCCCCTTGTGGCGGCCTCGGTGTATTTTTTCGGATGGAGGGCCCTGGCGGTCCTCGGGGTGGTGAACGCGGTAGGTTTTTTAAGTGAATACATCTTTGCCAGGGTATACGGCAAGAAAGTGTCGATGGCGGTATTTGTCACGAATTTCCTTTTCGCGCTTTCCCTTCCGCCGACAATCCCTCTGTGGATAGCCGGGGTGGGTATAGCTTTCGGAATTGTATTCGGAAAGATGGTGTTTGGCGGTTTTTCCAAAAATATCTTCAATCCGGCGATTTCCGGCAGAGCCTTTATTTATGCAAGTTTCGGATATCATCTGTCCTCCAGGTTTGTGCAGCCTGCACAAGGCCTTTTAGGCGGCCTTGGCCGATGGTCGCCCGGCCTTGATTCCCTTACCGCAGCTACCCCCCTGATTCAACTGAAAGAAGGGGTGGATATATCGTTCCTGGAGCTCCTGCTCGGAAACGTGTCGGGCTCCATGGGGGAAACGAGCGCCCTTCTGATCATCATTACCGGGGTCTGGCTCATGTTCAGGAAAACCGCGAGCCACCATATCGTGCTGCCCGGTCTCGCCGGATTCCTTGTTTTTCAGTCCCTGTTCTGGCTTACGGGAATAGACGGTGTTCCCGCTCCCCATTATGCCCTGGTAAGCGGCAGTGTGCTGTTCGGCATGATGTACATGGCGACAGATCCTGTCACCGCTGCCCAGACAACCAATATCGGACGCTGGATATACGGGGCGTTCATAGGCATCCTCACCAGCCTCATCAGGACCTTTTCCATCTGGCCGGAAGGAATCACTTTTGCTATTCTGACGGCCAACATGTTTGCTCCCCTCCTGAACTACATTATTACAGAGATCAAAAAGAGCAGACGTTCCCGGAAAGGAGCAGATGCATGAAACAAGGCGGTTTTTACCGGGACAGGGTGTATCCTGTCCTGTTTATGATCATACTCACTGCAGTGTGCATTTCCCTGGTGTCGGGAATTTCTGTGGCAACCATGGATCTGGTGCGGATCAACGCGGACCTGTTTATGAAAAAGGCGGTTCTTTTCGCGGCAGGACTTGATGTTCCAGAGGATCCGCGGCAGGCAGAGGCTCTCTTCAGCCAGCGGGTGCAGGTCAAAGATGACGGTGCATATTATACAGTGATAGCCGAATCCGGCAATGCTGTATCGGCGGTTGTCCTTCCTGCCGAGGGGCCGGGAGTCTGGGGTGAGATCAAGGCGGTTATCGGCTATGAGTCGGACCTCGAAACCCTCATTGCCGTTGATTTCACCGAGCAGAATGAGACGCCTGGTCTTGGCGCCCGCATTTCCGAGGACTGGTTCAAGCGCCAGTTCAAAGGGAAAAATCCCCCCTTCGTGCTTGTCGATGAAGGTACCCGAAGCAGCGACCCCGGAAAAATTGATGCGATTACCGGGGCGACTTTTACATCGCGCTATGTACGGGACCTTATCAATACAAGCGCCGAGCAGATCAAAGAACTTGTGACAGGAGGACAGTGATGTCGGCAACTACAGCTAAAGTAAGGAAGATATTCACCTCGGCGATCGGCACCGACAATCCGGTGTTTGCCCAGATCCTCGGTATATGCTCAACCCTCGCGGTAACGAACGTGTTCAAAAACACCCTCGTTATGACTCTCGGCGTGGTTTTCACGACCACCCTCTCGAATTTTACCGTTTCATTATTGAGGAAGCACATTCCGGCAAGGGTCCGGATGATGGCGGAAACCCTCATTATCGCGACCTATGTAATAATTGTGGACCTGTTCCTGAAAGCCTATTTACCGGACATCTCCAAACAGCTGGGTCCATACGTTGGATTGATCATTACCAACTGCATCATCATGGGGCGTGCCGAGGCTTTTGCCCTTTCCAACGGCCCCGGACTTTCGCTGGTGGACGGTCTGGCGTCGGGCATCGGGTATTCCTACGTCCTTCTCATTATCGCATTTTTCCGTGAGCTCATGGGTTCCGGTACGATATGGGGTTTCAAGATATTCGAAGCGCTCAACATACCCTGGACCAACTGGTCCATCATGGTCATGGCTCCCGGTGCGTTTTTCATGCTGGCGGTTTTTATCTGGATCGTTAAAGGCGTCATACTCAAAGAACAGGAGGCATCTTGATGGATACCGGTTTCGCGGCGGTCGCCATTTTTTTCGCGGCCATTTTTACCAATAATATTCTTCTTACCAATTATCTGGGAATGTGTTCCTTCTTGAGCGTATCCAGGGAGATCAAAACATCCCTCGGCCTGGGAGCGGCGGTCATTTTCGTGATGGCGTCCACCAGTTTTCTTAACTACATTGTCTATCACTTCGTCCTCATTCCGCTGGGTCTTGAGGCGCTGCGGTTTATCGTGTTCATCATCGTCATCGCGGCCTTCGTGCAGCTGGTAGAAATGGTGATAGAGCGTGTATCGGAAACCTTGTACGCCGCCCTGGGGATTTTCCTGCCCCTCATAACCGTTAACTGCGCAATATTGGGTGTGAGTCTTTTTATGGTCATACGGGAGTACGGCATGCTGCAGTCCTTTATGTACGGCCTGGGGAGCGGCATAGGGTGGTTTCTTGCGATCATGGCCATGGCGGGCATCCGGCAGCGGCTGAAAAAAGCCCAGGTACCCAAGGGGCTTGAAGGCGCTGGCATCACCCTTGTCATCACCGGCATGATGGCCCTGGCGTTCATGGGTTTTTCCGGCATGATCAGTGTATGAAAGGGGAGGAATGACGGCATGGTGAGTTTTTTTGTAAGTGTTGCTGCTGTATCGGGTCTGGCCGGCTTTCTCGCGGTACTCATGGTGATCGCCGACGCGACCATCGCCAATTACGGCACCGTAAAGGTGACCATCAACGGCGATAAAAAATTCGATGTGAAAGGCGGACGGCCGCTTTTAGCCACTCTTATGGATGAAGGGGTGTTCATTCCTTCCGCCTGTGGCGGGCGGGGCAGCTGCGGTTTGTGCAAGGTAAAAATCAAAGACGGCGCCGGGGCGTTCTTGCCCACTGAGCTGCCGTGGCTTTCAGACGAGGAAAAAGAAAACGGTATACGCCTTGCCTGTCAATGCAAGGTAAAAAACGACTACGCTATCGAGATACCGGAAGAGCTGTTCAACGTAAAGGAATTCCGTACTACGGTACTCCGGATCAGGGACCTTACCCATGACATAAAGGAAGTGGTCTTTAAGCTTGATGACCCCGCAACCATGGATTACAAGGCCGGCCAGTTCATTCAGCTGAAAGTGCCTGAATACGAACTGACCGATGAACCGGTCTACCGCGCTTACTCAATGGCCAGCCACCCGGCGGTGAAAGACCAGGTAGAAACCGAAATACGACTGGTGCCTAACGGTATTTGCACCACCTATGTCCACAAGCACCTCAAGGAAGGGGACCAGGTAATTCTCAACGGGCCTTACGGCGAGTTTTTTCTCAGGGACAGCGACAGGAAAGTCGTCTGCATTGCCGGCAGTTCCGGTATGGCGCCTATCAAGTCCATCCTCAATGACATGGCCGTTAGGGGGATCGACCGGGAAACCATGTATTTTTTCGGTGCCCGGAGCAAACGGGACCTGTTTCTTGCAGATGAAATGCGGGAACTGGAGGCAAAGCTTCCGCGGTTCTCGTTCATCCCCGCTCTGTCGGAACCGGAGCCGGAAGACAACTGGGACGGTGCCACCGGTCTGATCACCGAGGTTCTTGATTCATATCTGTCCTCGGGCGACAACGTGGAGGCGTACCTGTGCGGAAGCCCGGGAATGATCGACGCCTGCATAAATGTCCTGACCAAAAAAGGCGTCCCCGAAGACCTGATTTTTTATGATAAATTCGCGTAAAGCGGGAGTGAAACGGCTTCCCCCGAGTGCAGAGGACAGAGCGGGATAGAGGCCGAAGGCCGAAATCGACCATGATCTGCGAACATGTGAGCAGATCAAAGCGAGAAGGAATTTACTTCCTTCGAGCGCGG
>JAFGQL010000016.1 GCA_016935695.1 Spirochaetales bacterium | reverse complement strand
GTAATTAAGGGATCAAAGGTCATTACCGAGTATACAGTGGTCATCTCCGACGGCGGAAAAGTCGTGGGCACCTACGAAGTCAAGGCCACCGAATCCAAACAGGCCGTCGAGCACTGCTACGGCAATGAACGCTGAGGCGTACAGCCTTATCTGCGGTACCTGCGGGAAGAGCCGCCGGCTCCGCTTCCGCCGAAAAAGGCGCTCACACCGATAATGAATCCAAGGTCGTACAAGGCCCCTTTGTTATGCACCTCGTACACATTTACGCTGTCGCTGAACAGTGACACAATGAAAGTAAACAGGGAAATGAACCCGTGCCACAGCCCCTTAAAAAACCCCGCCGTTTTCCCGGCCTCGTTCACCGTCCCCGCAAAAGCGTTGGGGCCAGCAGTACAGGCTGTCATGAACAATACAATAAGAACGATACCAACAATACCTGTCAAAGTGATTCGTTTCATATATCCATCCTTGTGGTATTAATGCAAACCATCCGTCATTATATACATTTTTACCCCTCATTCTATTCATAAAGGTTTAAAAAACAGGGTAATTCCATGCCAGTCTGCCGTGAATTATCCGGTTTTTTTTCCCACTTTATTATAGAAGGCATGTATAATACCAAGCGAACATCCTAAAGGTAAGGAAACATATATGAGTACAACGTACAAGATTGCGGTACTGCCCGGTGACGGGACAGGTCCGGAAGTCGTTGCCGAAGGGCTCAAGGTCCTCGATGCCGCGACTTCGAAATTCGGCTTTAAACTGGAGTATACCCATTTCGACTTCGGCGGTGACCGGTTTTTACGGACAGGAGAAGTCCTTCCCGATTCTGCTGCAGACGAGCTGCGTCAGTTTGACGCGATTTACCTGGGCGCCATCGGCCATCCCGGTGTTAAGCCCGGCATCCTGGAAAAAGGTATCCTGCTGCGTCTCCGTTTTGAACTGGACCAGTACATCAACCTGCGCCCGGTCCGTCTGTATCCCGGAGTTGATACTCCCCTCAAGGACAAGGGCCCCGAACATATCGACTATGTGGTCGTCCGGGAGAACACCGGAGGTATCTACACAGGTACCGGCGGTATTTCCATGAAAGGCACTCCCCACGAAGTCGCAGTTCAGAGTATGGTATATAACCGCTTCCAGGTAGAGCGCTGTCTGCGCTATGCATTTGAATATACCCGCAAATTCGGCAAGAAAGCCCGGGGTAAAGGAGAAGCAAACACTCTTGGCCTGGTTGGAAAAACCAACGTTCTGACTTATGTATTCGATCTGTGGGAACGCACGTTTCATGAGCTGGGAGAAAAAGAATTTCCCGATGTAAAACGGGAATATTATCACGTGGACGCAACCTGTATGTGGATGGTGAAAAGCCCTGAATGGTTCGACGTTCTGGTAACAGGCAACATGTTCGGCGACATCATTACCGACCTCGGCGCCATCACCCAGGGCGGTATGGGCATTGCCGCCGGGGGGAACATCAACCCGGAAGGAGTAAGCATGTTCGAACCTATCGGCGGCTCGGCACCCAAATACACAGGCATGAACATCATCAATCCCCTGGCAGCTATATGTTCAGGCGCCATGATGCTGGAAACCCTCGGCGAGATCAAGGCATCCCAGGCAATCGAGGAAGCGGTAAAAGACGTAACCGCGAACAAGATAAAAAGCCTTTCTGCGGGCAAAATGGGTTATTCCACCACAGAAGTGGGCGACATGGTAGCTGAAAGGCTCTAAGCCTCCCTTTATTCCCCGGAAATACAAAGCCCGATGAAGGTACGCCTTTATCGGGCTTTTCTTTATAGCGCGTAATAAGGGGGCGCTCAGGTACAGGCGCTGCAGGGAGTCTGTATCAGATCAAGCCGCGCCCCGGTTATCAAGACTGTTCCGCTTTCCGCTTCCTGCGCAGGGCATAAAGACGGTCATCAGCTTTTTTCATGACTTCCTCAAGCCTTAGTTTCTTCTGGTCAGAATATCCGAAGGCACTGCCTATACTTAATGAAAGTATGTACAGACGTGATTCCTGCGCCTGATATTTCTGTGTCTCTTTTGAAAGCCTGCTTGAGATCAGGTCCTCAAAGCCTTCTTTCACGTCAAAGGCCAGTATGGTAAACTCGTCCCCTCCAAGCCGGGCAATAATGTCTTCTTCGCGGAACACCGACGAGAGAATTTTTGCCATGTCCTTGATGGCCCTGTCGCCTTCGGGATGCCCGTAATTGTCATTAATGAACTTCAGACCGTCCATGTCGGCAAAATACAGGCAAAAACCCGTATGCCGGTCCCTGTTCGCGTCCAGTACCGACTGGGCTTCCAGCATGAAACCCCGGCGATTATACAGCCCCGTCAGTTCGTCTATCAGCGAGTCCTGGGTCAGTTTCTTGTTCCGTTTCTCGAGCTCTTTCAGAAGAACCTGGAGTTTTTCTTCGGCCTTTTTCCTCTTCCCCTCAATTCTGCTCCGCTGCACGATGGCGGCAATCTGCCGGCCCAGGGATACAGTGAACACACCGTTCAGTTTTTTTATCTCATTAATCATGAACCCGTACAGCTCGTCTCTTGAAAACAGGGGCAGTACCGTCCATACCTTCCCTTTTGCCGAAGGCTTCAGTTTGTCGGGCCACAAATTCATCGTCTCGAACTCCAGCGGTTCATCCACGGTAATATCATGATCCCGCTCACCGTCCACTACCGCCAGAATAAGCCGGGAATATGCGGGAAGGGTGGAATAGAGGCCGCGGCGTTTATGACTCCTTCTCAGCATGCTTATGAAACAGTTCTCCATCCCCAGCCAGCCGACTATGAAGGAGACCATGTCCGCCATCTGGTATAAATCTGGAACCATCGCCAGGCTTTGCTGTATTCCCTGCAGGCGGGCATACACCTCATCCTGCCACCGCTGGTTTTTGTAACCGATCCATACTTCATGCTTTCTGCTTATGAGCATGAACATCTTCTCTGACAGCCGCAATTCTTCCCATTCCTGTACCTGCCGGGGAAACCTCTGCCGTGCGTACAGGAACAGGTGAAGAACGATCATGTACCAGTCAGGAAAGGATCCGTGTTCAAACATTTCGGTGTCCACCAGGGACTCGAACTCATGAAGGAACCCTTCGGCATGCAGGACATCGGGGGTTTCTTTTTCCATGACGGACAACAATGAGGTACACACGCTGACGGTTTTTTCTGAAAGCTCAAAACCGGCCCCGTCCTTTAAAAACTCGGAAAACCCGGATGCGGCTTTTGCCTCAACATACCCGGGCTGCCAGTATCCCTGAAGTTCGCTGTTCATGAAATGTTCACATCCGCAGCTTGCCCTTCTCACCAGGGCCGTATCGAACCTGACGACAGGTGATACATCCTTGCCTTCACACAGGTCGGCTGCTGTATTGGCCGCCGCTTCGGTCATAGCTGCAAAAGGCTGCATCACCGATGACAATGGAGGATTAAGGTAGGGTGCTTCGCCGATGTTATCGAACCCGATTACCGCCAGGTCCCGGGGAACATGATAACCCTGACGCTGAAGGGATGCGATAATGCCGACGGCAGTATAATCATTGGCAGTAAACAATGCGTCGTACTCTTCCACCCACCGCTTTCCCATTTCATCAGCCAGATGGGACGCCTTGGTTCGGGTAAAATTCGCTTCAAAAAAACAATTGCCGCCTACCTCTATACCGTACTCCGCCATGGCGTCCACAAAGGCAGTCTTGCGCTGAATATTCTCTGTATTGTCGGGCGGCCCTTCGACAAACCCGATCCTGCGGTATCCGTGGTACTGTACAAAGTGCTGTACCGCTTCCTGAATACCCTTCGCGTGGTTGATTAAAACAGAGGGGGCTCCTTCTATCAGGTGATTCATGCTTACAATGGGCACATTCCTGCGTATTCGGCTGATCATATCCAGGGCCTCACCGGTATCAATGAAATTCATGATGGTATTCGGCACAAGGATGAGGGCGTCGATGATATCTGGTCTGATGAAATTAAAAAGATGATTATACTGATACAGAAAATCGTAGGGATACCGCGGGTTGTTCGCCGGTATGATAAGACAGTCGTGGCCCCGGGACTGGAGGGTAGCAGCAATAGACGGCCACAACATCTTGCTGTAGGTCCCTTCGAGATCTATGACAAGAACACCTATCGTACACGCCACT
>JAFGQL010000015.1 GCA_016935695.1 Spirochaetales bacterium | reverse complement strand
TTGCAGCCGATCCCGGGAGATCCGTCGATCAGCACCGTTGTCAAGCCTTGTTTCTCTGCTTCGGCCTTTGCCTCGGCCCTCACCTTTGTCACCAGCTTTCCTGATGTTTCCTCGCCCGGTATAAGCCGCGCGTGTTTCATAGGACCGTAGGATGTCATGGAATGAAACACATCCCCGGTGTAGGCATCATTCATGGTAATCGCTTTTTGAGGACACACATACGCGCATACGCCGCAGCCCTCGCATTTCATTGCCTCTACCATAGGTGGATGAGGAAGTGCGTGGAATCTGCAGTACTGGGTGCAGAGCCCGCAGCGGGTGCAGTCAGTGTCCGAGATTGCCGCTTTCTGACTTCCGCTGAATGTTTCCCTGCTGACAAGCTCCGGTTTAAGCAGAATGTGCAGATCCGGTGCATCTACATCGCAGTCTGCAATCACCAGGGAACCCAGACAGGGGACTAATGATGCAGTGAGGGTGGTTTTTCCGGTGCCGCCCTTTCCTGAAACGACAACAATTTCACGAACGCCCATTCACCGTCTCCTCTGCTGCATCCAGGATCACAGTCCATATTCCGTAAAACATGTCCCGGTAGGATTCCGACATGGTGCAGGCAGGTGTTCCCTCAGCGTAGCCCCTTGCCAGATCTCTATCAAACGGTATTTCTCCCAGGATAGTCAGCCCTTCACTTTCACAATAGTCGTAAATTTCCCTGTCCCCAATCCCGGATTTATTTACCACAACGCCAAAGGGAATATCCATGGTCCGAAGGAGTTCAACCACCATTTTCATGTCGCTCACACCGAAGGGGGTCGGTTCGGAGACAATTACCGCGTAATCCGCCCCTTCGACCGCGGCAACGGCAGAGCAGGACGTACCCGGCGGAGAGTCAATAAGCACCAACGGGGCGTCTTCCACCATGTGTTTGACTTCATCGATTATTTTGACCCCGGATAACTCGCCTGTGTCCAAAACTCCGTATACCAGGGTTTTGCCGTCGAGTATTTCACAGGTATGAATAGCACCAATGGTCCGGCTGCCGAATGAAACAGCCCCGCTGGGGCATACGGCAAAACATCCGCCGCAGTCATGGCACAGCTCTTTCAGTACCAGGGTGACCTTCGGCCCTGCAATGATGGCATGAAACCTGCAGAACTCGGCGCATTTCCTGCAGTGGGTGCACAGGTCATTATCTATTTCCGGATACCGTACTTCCAGGGCCTTGGTAGCGGTTAATTTAGGACGGAAAAAAAGATGGGCATTAGGCTCTTCAACATCGCAGTCAATCAGGACCGCATTGTCGGCAACCCCGGCGAGATTGGTGGAAAGGGTGGTTTTTCCGGTTCCCCCCTTTCCGCTCAAAATTGCTATCGTCATATCAAGCCCGGTGAAGACCTTTGTTGCCGGGTTTCTCAACCTTTTCCAGCGTACCTGCCTTAAAGGCATCCAGGGCTTTCTGTACAGTGGTACAACCGCCCTGGCGGAAAGCGGTGATGCTGAACGCATTCAAGGCATCGAGTGCCTGCGGTCCGACTTCCGGCGCGATGACGGCTTCCACCCCCTTATCCACCAACTGTTGTACCGCCTTAGAACCCGCACCGCCGCTTGCGTGTTTGGCGCTGTTTTCAAAGGCCTCAAAGGCGCCTGTTTCTGAATCGACAATCCCGTAAAATTCGGCTCTCCCGAAACGCTGGTCCAAAGGCGCATCAATGGCGTCTCTGGTGAGACAAAATGCAAGCTTCACGCTGGTTCTCCCTGTCTTGTAGATATTCGCTTTCTAGTTATCAGTTTCTTCAGCCTGGTTCTGCTTGCCAATGGCCGCTTCCAGCCGCTCAAGACGCGCAAGGATTTCCTGGTCCGCCGACGGTGCATAACCGTATGCCCGGTAACCGAATCCCCTTCCGCCAAATCCTCTTCCAGCGAATCCCCGCCCGCGGAACGCGCCGAATCCCCTGCGCATTCCCATCGGTGTTGCGTCGCTCATAAATCCCGGCTGGTCATTACCGTTACAGTATCCCATACCGCGTCCTGTTTTTGGTCCCATCTCATCGGGGCCCATTCTATTGCCTCTCATATCCGGCCTCCTTTTCTTTTACTACAGGTTCAATGCTGGTGATCACAGACAGGACCGGTGGATTCAAGAGTCCCTTCCAGAAATACCGAAAGCGTGTCCTGGATGGTTCCCTGAGCGCCGAGGATAACCTCAATGCCCTGCTGTTTAAAAAGATTCACCGCCATCTGGCCCATACCGCCGGTAATTATCACTCCGGCTCCCTGATCACCGACAAACTGGGGGATCACACCGGGAGCATGGGGCGGCGGAGCAATGTACTCCGGATCACCGGCCTTTCCGTTTTCCACATTCACGAAGGCAAATTCCCTCGCATGCCCGAAATGTTCTTCCACATGGATCCGGTCATTGGTGGGAAATGCTATCCGAATTGTTTCTGCCATTAGTTCACCTCACATAATTTCCTGACACTTCTTTCAGTGCCAAGCGTGCATATGCACATATAAATATACCCGCGATCCTGTCCCATGACAAGTCCGCGGGTATGAAATAACCATAAAAAGCAAAAAATATCAGGCTTTTTTTGCAAAAGGCCAGGCAGCAAGCCCGCCTTCCAGTACCTTCACATTGGTATAACCGTGGGCCTTGAGACAACAGGCCGCTTCCCAGCCGCGCAGGGAAATCTTGCAATAGGTAATGATCTCGGTAGTTTTATCTTTGGGGAGCTTGTCCAGATTGCTCCTTACTTTTCCTAAAGGAATGAGGGTTTCCCCTACATCCAGACGCATTTGCTCAAACTCGTCGGGACCGCGGACATCCAAAAGAAAAGGCTTTTCCCCTGCATCTAGGCGTTCTTTCAGTTCCATTGCGGAAATACCGACCATGAATCCCCGCCACTTGTTTTCCAGAACATGGGCAGCGGTTATCAGGTTGTCAATTGCGGGAGAAAAAGGCGGCGCGTAGGGGAGATCCAGGTTCACCAGCTGGGAAATGCCCATACGACCCTGTATCGCTACCGCCGCCATGGCCAGCCGTTTCGAGGCTTCTCCCGTACCGACGACCTGCATACCCAACAGACGTCCTGAGGTTTTCTCTGCCAGAAGCTTGATAATGAGGGGCTGGCCCCCCATGAAACCCGGTTTGTCAGGAGCCGCGTGGACGGCGGTCACGATGTTCTCAAATCCCTCTGCCCGGGCCTTTTTTTCGCTGAGGCCCGTGCTTCCTGCTGTAAAATCAAACACCTTGCAGATACCGGTGCCCACTATTCCTTCGTATTCCTCAACATTGCCCAGAACAATATTCTGGGCCGCAACCCGTCCCTGGAGGTTGGCGGCATCCCCCATGGGCCAGGGCTGTTTTTCATGGGTGATCAGGTTTGTCACTTCCACACAGTCCCCTGCCGCATAAATCGCGGGATCGCTGGTCTGCATGAAGCGGTTCACCGAAATGCCCCCTGCCCTGCCGACTGCCAGCCCCGCCTGTGTGGCAAGCCCGCTGTTTGGCCTTACACCAATAGAGAACACCACCTGTTCACAGGGTATTTCACTGCCGTCGGAAAGGACCACCGACTCAACAGCACCCGAACCCTTTATTGCCTTTACGCCGTTACCGGTGATGATCGTTACTCCTTTTGCCTTCAGATGGTTTTCCACCAGCTTGGCCATGTCATAATCCAGGAAAGGAAGGACCTGATCGAGCATTTCCACGACAGTCACATGTATACCCGCCAGCTGGAAGGCTTCACAGGTTTCAATGCCGATCAAACCGCCGCCGATAACCACAATGTTCTTACACTTTCTGGCCTTGGCGACTTCCTTCAGTTTCATGGCGTCTTCCATACTCTGGAGGCTGTCGACACCCTCAAGATCAATACCGGGAATGGGCGGCACCACAGGTTTAGCCCCGGTGGTCAGCACCAGCTTGTCATAGGAGAGGGACTCCTCCTTGCCGCTTGGAAGGTGTTTGACACGTACCGTCTTCTTTTCACGGTCAATGGAAAGCGCTTCGGTTTCAACACGCGCCGTTATGTTCTTCACTGCCGAGAAAAAGTTCGGGTCCCTGGGGACACCAGTCGGTGTGGCAATGAGCTGGTTGGGATCATCAAACACACCGCCGACGAAATACGGATACCCGCAGGAGGCCATGCTCAAGAATTTACCCTTTTGTATGATGGTAATTTCCGCATCGCCGTCGAGCCGTCTGATCTTGGACGCAACCTTCGGTCCAGCGGCCGACCCGCCTATTACGATTATTTTCATGTTTTCAACTCCTTGGAAATATTGGTCGCTTTATGATAACAATGATTCTCATTATCGTAAAGAAGAAAAGAAAAAACCTGCCATGCAAAAACAGGTTCAGCTCCCGTTTCTGGCCGTGCTCAAATAAGGGAAAAACTTCACATCCTCTTCTATCAGATGTTTCAGCACAATATCCTCACACACAAACTTTATGAACTCGTATTCATCTATCTCATTGTTTCTATACTGTTTCATGTCCGCGCGGAAATTCCGCAGAAGATCTTTATGCTTCTGCCGGTGTTCACTGAATCCGTTGAATTTTTCAGCCCTGAGGATTTTCTCCTCGCTGAAAAAATGCCGGACCGTATGGTCGTAGAGGGTTTCCAGGATGGCAGTTATCCGGTTTTTATCCCTTCCGTAGACGATTTCGTCCAGGAGAAGGTTTGACTGCTCAAACAAACCCTTGTGCTGGGAATCGATGGTGTGGTTACCCGACCTGTATTTACTGAGCCACTGCAGACGGAGGAGTGAACCGATGTGGTCTCCGCTGGCTTCCCCCGACGGATATTCGTCTGTGGAAAGGACGCAACGGTTACGGCCTTCAAGCTTGGCTGTATACAGACAGGTATCGGCACGCTGGAACCACTGGTCAAAGGTTTCACCGGCACGCAGTTCGGCAACCCCAAGACTCACCGTCACCGGAGATGCCGATGTAAACTCAAGACCCATAACGGCCAACCGAATTTTCTCCGCAACAACCAGGGCATTCTCCCCTCCCGTGTCGGGGGTCAGTATAAGAAACTCCTCACCGCCCCAGCGGGAAGGAAAATCGGTATTCCTGCAGCTTGACTCAAGAACCGTGGCAACAGCCACCAGTACTTCGTCGCCGGCATCATGACCGTAGGTATCATTGACATCCTTGAAATGATCAATGTCCAGCATCATCAGACTCACCCGGCTGTTTGCCCGTGCCTTCCGCTTCATCTCATAAGTGATGACAGGGACAACGGCCCTCCTGTTCATCAGACCGGTGAGGGCGTCCCTCCGGGCCAGGGTCTCGGCAGTCTGCCGCGCCCGGTCGATTTCAGTGTTCGCACTTTTGAGTTTTCTGTTGGCCCTTTTCAGGGTCCAGGCCCAGGCCAGGGCGGTCACCAGAAACAGCCCGGCAAGGCCGGCGGCGCCGATCATGATCTCGGTGAAATAGGCGGACAAAAAGGAGACTGGTCTGTTCAGCACGATGGATCCGGGCGGAACAAGCTCGGGATCAATACCGTTTTTCTTCAACGCACGCCAGTCAAACATCATCCGCAGATTGTCGTAATCATCCTTAAAATCTCCGTCATCCATATAATCAAGGGCAGCCCTCACCATTTCACGGGCGGTAGCCGAACCGTCCAGCACACAGCCGCCCACGGCGCCGCTTCCCATCAGGGAGCTCCACATGGTATACACCCTGGCCTCAGTAGCGGCCAGGATACCGGAGAGCACCTCTTTGGGCACAAAAAAAGTACCGGTATTGTCGGTCGTTACAGGAGAATACAGGATGACCGTCTCCGGAGGAAACAGGGCGGTTCGCTGGTACAGCTCGTCAATGGTAAAATCGGATATCCTCAGGACCGACAGACCCGGTATATCCCGGGCGAAGGCCATGGTGTTTTCATACACAAACTGGCTGCTCGGATCAGCACTCTCGATAATGACAATCTCCTCAAGAAAGGGGTTCTGGGTGACCAGAATTGACAGGGTAGAATCGAGAGCCTCTTTATATTGGGTAACCAGGACATAAGTGTTCGGGCTCGATCCGAAATCGTTTATCGCATAGAACACATAGGGAATGCTGTCGCTGACGCGGTAGTTGGCATCAACAAAACGGGCGGCGGCGTCTGAGTCGGCAATGACCGCATCAAAGTTTATGCCCCGGTATTTTGCAACCATATAGGACGCAAAGAGGTCCGGCGGGACCGGATTCGGCAGCCGGGCGGTATCCAGGTATTCGGTAAAATATTCAATGCCGGTATGGTCCCGGCGGGCCCTGCTGAGCCCTTCCTGAAAAGACAGGGTCCAGGGAAGGGACGGATGGTAGGAATGGACGACAAGAATCTCGGTGAGCTCGTCAGCACCCAGGGGGAAAAGCATCAATATAAGAACAATAATGATTATGTTTCTCATGTATTTTCATTGTATAGTATCGTTACTGGGACTGCAAAACACAAATTCATGGAATACATGAGAAACACAGGCTTTTACTGCCTTGTCGTACACACTGCGGTATCCCTTTGTAAAGGACGGATGTAATGAAATTCACCCATGGCTACTGGCTCCAAAAACCGGGATTCCGTATCTGTCATGCCGAACAGGCAATCAGCGCCCGGCAGACACAGGAAGGGGTAGAGCTGCTTGCCTCGACAAAGAAAATAAATCACCGGGGCGATACCCTCAATACACCGCTGCTGACCATCACCTATTCCGCCCCCATGGAAAATGTCATAGGGGTAAAGATTGTTCATCATAAAGGATCGGTCCGCAGCAATCCCGGGTTCTCCATTCACACCACACAGTACGAGCCTTCCTTCCATGAGGACGCAGAATCATTCGTTTTCGGCTCAGGCGACTTGAGGATGACAGCCCCAAAGGACAGGGACTGGCGGATTGCATTCACCGGTCTGGATGGTGAGTTGACCAGTGCCGGCTGGCACAGCACGGCATACATCCAGACACAAACCCCGGGACGCGACCTCATCGGCCATGAGACCGGCGAAAAATCCGCAGCCTGGATCGTCGAGGAACTTCATCTTTCCCCGGGAGAATTCATCTATGGACTGGGTGAACGGTTCACTCCTGTAGTCCGAAACGGACAACAGATCACGGTATGGAACGAAGACCCGGGCACATCCAGTGAACAGGCCTACAAGAACATTCCCTTCTACCTGTCAAACCGCGGTTACGGCGTGTTCATACGCCATAGCGGAAACATCAGCATGGAAATTGGGTCGGAAAAAACATCGCGGCTTTCCTTCGCAGTCAGGGGCGAAGAACTTGAGTATTTCATCATCTACGGGCCAGGCCTGAAACAGGTACTGTCGCGGTATACCGCCCTCACCGGCAAACCGCCCCTCCCTCCTGCCTGGTCCTTCGGACTGTGGCTCTCAACCTCTTTCCTGACCGATTACGATGAAACCACAGTCACGGGATTTCTCGACGCCATGAAAGGCAGGGACATACCGGTATCAGTGTTTCATTTTGACTGTTTCTGGATGAGGCAGTTCCAATGGACGGATTTCACATGGGATCCGGCAGTATTCCCGGATCCGGAAGGCATGATTGAGAGGCTTCATGAACGGGGGCTGCGTATATGCGTATGGATCAACCCCTATATCGCCCAGCAGTCACGGCTGTTTGATGAAGCCGCTGCAGAAGGTTTTCTGCTGCATCACGCAGACGGCAGCGTCTGGCAGACCGACCAGTGGCAGCCGGGGATGGGTATTGTCGATTTCACACATCCCCGCGCCAGGACCTGGTATCAGGCACAATTAAAAACACTGCTGGACATGGGGGTCGACTGTTTTAAAACCGATTTCGGTGAACGGATTCCCGCCGATGCGGCCTACCATGACGGCTCGGATCCCGAGGGGATGCATAATTATTACGCGTACCTGTACAACCGCACGGTGTATGAACTGCTTTCGAGGGAAAAAGGGAAGGAGGAGGCGGTGGTCTTTGCCCGGGCGGCTACGGCGGGATGCCAGCAGTACCCGGTCCACTGGGGCGGCGACTGCCTAGCCAGTTACGACTCCATGGCGGAATCCTTGCGAGGAGGCCTGAGTCTGTGTCTTTCCGGTTTTTCGTACTGGAGCCATGACATCGGCGGCTTTGAACAGACTGCCACCCCCGATCTGTACAAGCGATGGGCGGCATTCGGCCTCTTATCAACCCATTCTCGGCTTCACGGCAGCACCTCGTACCGGGTGCCATGGAACTTCGATGATGAGGCAGTTGACGTGCTCAGACATTTCACCCGACTGAAACTCAGCCTCATGCCCTATCTGTACCGGTGGGCACAAAATTCCGCCGAAACAGGGGTGCCGCTCTTGCGGCACATGATCCTGGAGTTCGAAAAGGACCCCGCGGTGTCGTATCTGGATATGCAGTATCTTCTCGGACCTGATCTTCTGGTCGCACCGGTGTTTTCTGCCGAGGGATCGGCCCGTTGGTACCTTCCCGAAGGGACCTGGACACACATACTTTCAGGCAAAAGCTACACAGGCCCCGGCTGGTATTCCGAAACCTTCGATTACCTTTCGCTTCCCGTGCTGGCTCGCCCGGGAGCCGTCATACCCATGGGGAGGAACAAGGATGCACCGGTATATGACTATACCGTGGAAACAGACATTCACCTGTACCAGCCCCGGGGCACGGCCCGGTTCCCCTTTGTGTCCGCGGAAGGAATCAGCAAGGGAAGCTGCGCCGTTTCGGCAGACAGCAAGACCCTCACAATTGCATGGGAAAACCTCACGGAACCCAGGTTCCTCATCCACGGCGCAAAATACCGGCTTGAAAACGACAGTCAGCGGCTGCATACGCTCACTGCGGAAGACGGAACCACAGTTGTGTCCGTACAAGGACAGGAGACAGGTTCAGTCACCCTTCTGCCGGTGAAATAACCGGTTGGAAGCCCTTGGAATCCCGTAACTCATTCACCCCCGGATCGACTGTTCCTTATGCGCATATCAAGAGCAGCTAAACCAGCCGCGTCAAGCTCCGAGGGATAGGTAACAAGAAACAAAGGAAGGGCGGTAACAAGGGCGACATAAAAATACATCCGCTCGCCTCCGGAAAAAAGAAACATCACAAAACCCAGTACGACAACCATATCAGCACAGGCGACAGGAGGAATCAGCATTGCCATGGCCGAGGAGCGCCTGTTCACAAGCTGTCTTGCCCAGGCCGAAAAAAACACATGAGGCCGTTCAGGATCCATCCGCCGTATTCCTGTATGAATGGCAAGACCACCGGCTGCTGCACATACCGCAGCGCCTGCGCATATCATAACGACAATCTTTAACTGCTCCGGGTTCATCAGAGGCTTGAGCCCGAACGGCGCATACCCGGACACCGCCAGTTCAACAATACCCAGCAGTAAGCCGACCGATACCAGCATACCGGTATACACCAGCTTACAGAGTTTAAACTCATGTTCATACCGCTTTTCCATGTTCAAGACCTCCAGGACTTTCTGACCTCGCCTTGTTTCAGGCTATCAGTGTAGCCAACATTACCACAAAGCGCCACCGGGACGCAGGATTTCCTGCAGGTAAACAGCACAGGCAAAAAAAACCCGGCACTCATGCCGGCAGAATTCCAGAGAATAGGGATGCACATCAGATGGTCAGCTGGTTGATGACCTTCTCCTGGTTATTGGCAATATCGAGGTACTGGGCCGCCATCACCGACAAATCCGCGCTCTGTACCGAAAGTTCCCCCAGCGATTCGGAAATTCTGAGCACGTTAGCGAGGATCTGTTTGTTTCCCGCAGAAATGTTGTTCATGGTGTCTTTGATGGTGCCCGAGGCTCCTGCCGCGTTATCAATGGAAGAACGGACCCCCCGGATGGCATCGGCGCTTTCGATCAGGTGCTGATTGATCACCTTAAACGCTGTATCAACCTGAGAGAAGCGCTCACTGCTCACCTCGACCTGCTTCATGTTTTCTGTGGAGACACTGACTACCCCGGTCACTCCGGCAATCACACTGTCGATAATGCGCCCGATCTCCTCTGTCGCCTGTGAGGATTTCTCCGACAGACTGCGTATTTCTTTGGCAACCACAGCAAAGGCTTTACCTTGTTCTCCGGCCCTGGCCGCCTGTATGGACGCGTTAATGGCCAGTACATTAGTGTCGGTAGAAAAAGTATCGATTGTCGACACAATTTTCCGGATCCGTCCCATTTCGCCGTTGAGCTGATTCAGTTCCCTGTCAATCTGGGAAAAACGCGTCCGGAGGTCCTGAAACAGGGCCATTGTTTCCGAAACCTGCTCAACACCCTTTCCCGCTTCGGAATTCATGCGCTCAACCGCGTCGGTGTAACTGTCAATGACCAATGAAATGCTCTGAATCATTTCATTCAGGGAGCTGACACTCTCGTCGGCACTTTCGAGCTGGCCGTTCTGTATAGAGGTCTGCTCCTCTATGCTGTTCATACCCTTTACAACCTGTTCGTTGGCCCGGGCGGATTCTTCGGCACTGGAGGCAAGACTTTGGCTGTTTACCTGGAGGGTGGAGATATTTTCCGACACATTATGTATGATGTCCCGAAGGTTCAAGGGTTCCGAGTTGAAGGTCGTGACCATGACACCGGCATCGACAATCTCGTTCAGTACAGGGGCCAGGTCCCGGTCAAATACCACCGTACAGATGCCGTTGACACCGCGGGCTGCCAACTCCCGCAAGGGAGGCTCCATTGAGGCCCTTGTCGCAAAGGAATTCCAGCTGGTGAAAGCATCCAGAAGTTCCACTTCAAGGCCCATCTCCTCTAAAAAGGATTTCGCGGCCATTGCGCCCTGGGCCGCCATGGTAAAAAAGGATGTGAGAGTCGGCATGACAATCGCAATTTTCCACTTTTTCCCGCTTTTATAGGGCAGCGGTTCCACAAGGGACAGCCGCTCCGCCTCAGTCAGCACCCGTTCGTTCTTGCTTTCGTTCCAGTATTCATGGTAATTATCCGGGGTTACCAGGAGGGGATCCATGTAAATCTTATAGGAAATTGGTTTCCACCCGGCCTCTAAGGCGTTAAACAGGTTCATCGCAGCGTTGTAAGACTGGGCAAAAAAGTTCTCCGCCAGGAGCACTTTCAACGTTCTGCGCTTGAGCATGGCAATATTCTGCTCGGTTATGTCATGGGCGAACAATGCAACATTTTGCAGGACCCCCCGCTTGGATAGCCATTGTTCGGCAGCCTTCGGCGTCACACCGTCGGTAATGTAAATTCCCGTAATATTTTTATGCAGACGAAACTGCTGTTCCAAAAGCTCAGAAAGGTAATCCTCGCTGCCGTGACCTTCGACCACCGGCAGAACGGAAATACCCTGCGATCCCTCCGCTAGACGGCTCATACAGCCTTTTGCACGCAGCGCATGGAGCACCTGGTTAAAATACGGAATTACGATAAGAAGGACACCGGATGTGCCAAGACACTTCTGTATCTGCTCACCCATCAAATATCCTTCCATATAGCTGTTGCCCCCGGTAAAGCTCAATCGTTTCAACGGTGTGGCAGTTATTGCGTTCAACTCGGTTATGCTGCGATCAATCAGTGATGCGGTTTTTTCAACATCAATATTTCGTCCCGGGAAACGGGCATCTGTCAACTGGCTGCTGTCTATGCGCGCGCTTAAATCGCCTGAGGAAATTTTAATAACACTGGATAAAAGGGATGTAAGGGAAGTTTCAAGATACTGCATATATCTGCGGTAACTGTTATCACCAAATTGCCGCGCAAGAGAAAACCCCGAAATACCAAGGAGCACCCACAACAACAGCTGCATCAGAAGACGAATCACCCAGAACCCTTCAATAGTTTCAAACAGCGGAAGCTGCACCAGGGATACTGCCACCTGCACACACACCAGCAGCAAAAAAAGCGTCACTCTCAGCGTCTTGTTCATCCTCCCACCTTATAACACTGGCGTAATCACTTTTTTCCTGCAGCAGTCTGTCCGAACACTGGACCTGTACTAAGTAGGGCTTACATTACCGCAATCCTATCTCCAATTTATCCAATACAAGCAATTCTGTCAATCAGTATACATGGAGAGAAAAACATAGCAGACTTCACCCAGAATCAGAACGTCAACTGGGAAATAACCATTTCCTGACTGTCGGCAAGATCTTTGTACCTTCCGGCCATTGTGGAAAGCTCCTCGCTCTGGGCAGACAACTGGCGCAGAGACTCAGAAAGCTCCTGAATACTTTCAAGGCTCTGTTTGTTCATGTCGAATACGTTGATCATCGCATCTTTCAGGGACTGGGAAGAATTGGAGACAGTCCCGATGGATGAATCTATGCTCCGGATGGATTCGGAACTTTCATTGATATGATTGCTGATGACCTGGAAGGCTGAATCGGCATGGGACAGACGGTCCGCGTTCTGTTCCATCATTGTCAGATTATTACTTGAAGTCGCAACAACCTGACGGACGCTGCCAAGCACACTGGAAATGATGTGGGCAATTTCTTCGGTCGCCTGGGTTGATTTCTCCGACAAACTCCTGATCTCCTTCGCGACAACGGCAAAGCCCTTGCCCTGCTCACCTGCGCGGGCCGCCTGTATCGACGCATTTATCGCAAGGACGTTTGTATCCGTGGAAAAGGTATCGATGGTGGAGATTATCTTGTTAATGCGGCCTATGTCAGCCTGCAGCTGATTCAGCTGCCTGTCGATTGTCTGGAGGGATTCCCGCAATTCACTAAAAGATGCAGCGGTTTCGGAAACCTGACGGGCACCTTTTACCGTTTCTGAATTAATGTTTTCTACCGCCTGGGTGTAATTATCAACGATGGACGACACATCCTGAATAACCCTGCTCAAGGCAATGAAGTTCTCCTCGGCATTCTCCAGCATTTTGTTCTGCTGGGAGGTACCCTCCTCGATGGCGGTTATCACCTTTACAATCTGGGTATTCGCCCTGGCGGATTCCTCAGCGGAGGCTGCAAGATCGGTACTGCTCTCCTGTATCGTTCTCATATTCGTAGACACATTCAGGATAATGTCCCTCAGGTTCAAGGGCTCCGAGTTAAAGGTGGTAATGCGTATGCCGGAATCAGCGACCTCATTAATGACCGGTACAAGCTGCCGGTCAAAAACAGCGGTACAGATTCCCTGCACACCCCGCGTACGGCAGTCAAGGATATGGGGGGCCATCGCCGCCTTGGTTGCGAATGTGTCCCAGTCCTCAAAGGTGTCAATAATATCTACCCGTACACCCATAGTCGCAAGCTTGTCACGGGCGTCTTCCGCACCCTTCGTTCCCATGACAAAAAAAGTGCCCGCGGTAGGCAGCACAAAGGCAAAATGCCATTTTGTGTTGGTTTTATTGGGTACTGGCTCAGCAAGGATAGCCTGTTCGCGGTCAGTCAGAATTCGGTCATTCGTCACCTTGTCCCAATACACTTCATAGTTTTCACGGGTAATAACCAGAGGATCCAGATACAGCTTGTATGATACAGGACTCCAGCCGCTTTCCAGTGAATTGTACAAATACATGACCGCATTATAGGTCTCGGCATAAAAATTTTCGGCAAGCAGACAATTGAGCATACCGCGTTCAAGAAGTTCAATATTTTCGGCAGTGATATCGTGGGCGTACAAAGACACCTTTCCGGCATAATTATTCCGGCGTAGCCAGGACTCCACAAATACCGGGGTAACACCGTCAGTAAAGTAAATATTGTCTATATCAGGATGTTTCTCAAACAGCTTTTCTACCACCTGCACCGTGATTTCACCGTTCCCGCTGCCTTCGGCAATGGGAAGAATCTCGATCTGTGTCTTGTTCTGTTGAAAGTAGGAAATACAGCCCTTCGCGCGTAATGAATGCAGTACCTGGGTGTGGGCGGGTATAACAATGGCAAGGACCCCCTTGTTACCCATGAACTGGTGGATTTTCTCACCCATGATCAGCCCTTCCTGATAGCTGTTATCACCGGTAAAACACAAACGCTTAAGAGGAACAGCAGTAACCGCATTGAACTCGTCAATGTTCTGATCAATGAGATTAAACACCTCGTCCAGCTCTGCGGACACATTCTTGACAGCATTATGCAGTTTTATTGTTTCGGGAATGTTGACCGTAAGATTTCCTGCGGAAAACCGAACCAAAGCGCCCAGAAACGTCTGCAAGGAAGTTGCAAAAGATGCGCGTTTACTGCATTCCCGCTTTAAAGCGTGGGATAGAAGATCATAACGCAAGAGGATAATGAACCCAGCTAAGATAACCAGGCATACTATAATTCTGACAGTGGATGCCGATCCAAACAGCCGGATCACAGAATCTGTTGACAACACAATGAGTAACGCAGCTAATGCACACAAAGCAGCTATTCTAAGAAATCTGGTCATACTTCTCCCTTACTTAGAATTTTCGGCTTTTTTACTCATTTGTCAAATGATTATTCATACAACTTTTATTATCAGTCCGCCTTCAGTTCTCTGTCGCCTCTATAAGATCCTGCACAAACCGGAACACATCAGATTCTGTATTGTCCCAGGAACACATCCACCTTGCAATACCCTCACTCTGATTAAAAACATAAAAGAACCATTTCTTTATCAGTCTATCAATTACCGGTCTGGCAAGCCTGGCAAAAACTGCGTTCGTTTCCACAGGGTACACCGGATCAAGCCCAAGCGACTCCTTGACTGACCGTGCCAGGTCAGCAGCAAGCCTGTTGGCGTGAGCGGCATTATGCTGCCACAGCCCATCCCTCAGATACACCTCATACTGCACGGACAGATACCGCATTTTGCTTGCCAGCTGAAGGATATTTTTTCGCAAATTTCCGATCCCGGCAGGCTCACACCCATGGAAGAACACAAGAGCTTCCGCGCACATGAGTCCGTTTTTTGTACCGCCGAAGGACAACACATCGGCCGGTCCCGCCGCCTCCTTCAACCCGATGCCCAAATACACCGCCGCGTTGGAAAGACGTGCACCGTCGACATGCAGTAAAAGTCTGTTCTTTCTGCATACATAACCAATTTTCTCAAGCTCATCCGGTGTGTATACCAGCCCGGTTTCCGTAGGCTGGGACACCGAAACCATTCTGGGCAAATTTGAGTGAATCCAGCCTAATTCCTTTACCTTTTCCGTAATCTGATCAGGTGTCAATTTTCCCGCAGCGGTTTGAACAGGAAACACCTTAATTCCCGCAACCCGTTCCGGTGCTCCCGCCTCATCCAGAGCAATATGACCAAAATTCGTGCAGATAACGCCCTCCCAAGGCCGCAGCAAAGAAGATAACGCCATCACATTCGCACCGGTACCGTTCCAGACAAGAAACGCAGTGCTTTCGCTGCCAAACACATCCCTGAATACCCCATCAACACGATCCGTATACTCATCATCGCCATATCCAACCGCATGACCTTTGTTAGCCTGTACAAGTGCATCCATCACCGCCGGATGAACAGACGCGTTGTTATCACTGGCAAACCATCGATCAGCTGTTGTTTGGTCAATCCGGTCCATAGCATTTCTCCGTCAACATGTTAAATTTTCTTCTTGAACCGAATTGCTTCGGCTTCAGTCATTCGCGGGCGGATACCTTTATTATCGAAAACTCGGGACCTGAAATCCTCTTTGATTGTCTTCACCGCGCGGCTATTCCCCTCAAGGGCCTCAATATGCTTTGCCATCATATCCTCAAGAATCCAGTAAGCAGCCACTTGATCGCACACCTCATACATATCCTGGCGCGTCCTTGCCATCCGTTTGGAAACAAAAATGCCAACCAGTGAAAGAACCGACCCAAGTAAAACACCCATCAGACTAAACAAACCATTGACAATCGTATCGGTCATACTTTACCTCACCCTGTAAGACACAGAACACTTACAAGAATACCAGATAGCGAAACATTCGGGAACAATCAGCATTAGGATAAGGCACAGCTCGATATGAAAAAAGCGTAGCCGCAAGAAAAACAGGCAGCCTTAAGCAAAATTTCGGCAAAAAAAAAGCATCCGGATCAACTCCGGATGCTTTCCGCGCCTATTGTATCAAGTCATGTTTGCTTGCTGGCTTTCAATAAGAAAATACCAGGCAGCGACAGTCGCAATTTCCGGCTCACCCTCAATACGCTTCTGTATTTCCTGGATTGTAGACACTTTCCTGCCCAGGTCATCCTTGATTGTCTTTCCGTCAAATTCAAGTATTTTTTTCCCGCGAGGATCTCTGATATTTTTTCTGTCAATTTGACCAAGCAATGCACCATTCCATCCTCTGACAAAGGATCTGTCAACTTCACCCATCTTCTGCCCCGACTTGTGCCGAAGAGACTTCCCGTCAAATACATAATCTGCCATATGCACTCCTTTTTTCGATTAACGACGCATGTTCAGTACCGTCGTCCTTTTTTAGTTTCAGGATCAGCAAAGCAACCCTTCACTTTTCAACACACTTTAACTATACAATAAAAAAAGGAGAAAAAAACGATCTATAATTATGATTGCAGAATTGAACTACAGCGAAACGAAACACGAACCAAGAACCCACTTAGGAACTGGCCCTATAAATCACGCTATAACAATTTAGCTTTCTTGCGTTATATCATCAGTTTATATTCGATTGTCTATTGCTGAATTCAATTATTTGATGCGCCTGATCCTGCATATTTGGAAACAAGTCCAACGGCACTGCTTGTTTGCCAAGGGCCTTAAAAACCATATATCTCGCACACGCAGAATAATCTCCTTGACAGTATTTCTTTTTTAAAAGCTT
>JAFGQL010000123.1 GCA_016935695.1 Spirochaetales bacterium | reverse complement strand
TGAACCAATATTCGCCCTGGAGGACTATCAAAAGCAAAGAGCCATGGGATTCATGACAGAATACGCGAGGACCAGCGGCGTATCCCTCTACTACAGTGCCCACGAACTGGAAATCACCAGCGCGTATTCGGATTATATGCTGCTGCTGTTTAAAGACGCAGGCTGTCTCCTTGGACCGACAAAAGAAGCAGGCACAGATGAAAACCTGGAACGGGCATTCGGTATCCCCCGGTCAATGATGTACCAGAAAGAACGACTCCACCGCCAGCATCTGAAGGAATTCCAGGAGCATATTGCCGAAGACCGCGCGCCATTTAATTGACAGCACGGAAATCCTCCGTGGAACAAAAAATTTGGAACTGATAAACCCTTTGTACTATACTTCAAGCTATGAATGAAATGTCTATTTTTTCCGATAACAACGACATCCCTATCGGTACCGGAACCTTAAAAAAACCATTTTATCTCCTGGTGGTAGACGACGAGGAGCAGATCCATTCAGTGACTCGCCTGGCCCTCTCTGACTATGATTTTGAAGGAACACCGGTAAAAATACTCTCGGCCTATTCTGCAGAGGAAGCCAAACAGGTGCTGCGGGACTATCCCGATATCGGAGTAATCCTGCTGGATGTGGTTATGGAAACCGAGGAAGCAGGGCTGCACCTGGCCGATTATATCCGCAACGAAATGGGCAACAGATACGTGCGGATAATCCTGCGTACCGGTCAGCCGGGATCGGCCCCGGAAACAAAAGTTATCCGTGAATACGACATAAACGACTACAAGGCGAAAACCGAGTTGACGGCCCAGCGGCTGTATACCTCTGTCCATACGGCACTCCGTTCCTTCAGGGATATGCGGGCCCTGGGGAAAAGCAAGGAAGCACTGGAGAAAATCATCCGCATCTCCCGAAAAATCTTTGAGAAGCACCTCCTTGACGACTTCATTCATGCCACACTGGAAAACATCATTGCCCTCTTGTCTTTGAATGACAGCTTGGTCATCACTCTGGAGACCCACGCTGTCAACATAGATTCGAGCGGGGTAGAAATTCTGTCCCTTCATTCCTCCGGATCCGCAGAACAGATTCCCATGGATACACTGAAACAGGGCCTCCGTACCATGATAGACACAGCCTTGACAGAGGAGCGGAATCTCTACGAAGGGGACCGTCTTTGTATCTTTTGTAAAAGTGAGCATCACGTAGTGCTGTTCATCGCAGAAGGGACCGCACCTCTGTACAAGGAAGACATAGAACTGTTTGAAATGTTCGCCCGGAACATCCAGACTGCCCTGGAAAACATTGCGCGTTACGAGCGGCTTAAGAAAACCTGATAATGAGAGCTGACATGGAAACTATATCTATTCAGCGAAACGTCCGTCCACGAATTTCTCCAGCTCTATGAGTTTTCCTATATTCATGTCGTGATACATGTACCGCTGCATCCGGTCGAGGTCTTCCAGCCGGGGATAGAGCTTGTCCATGGTAATTCCGCCGGGCATGGTCAGCACTTCAAACAGCACATGGGTATTGAGTCCCAGTGAACCGTCGGGGTCCAGAAAAGAAACAGCGATATTCGCCGCGTCGATAGTGTTATTCTGAACGAATTTTCCTGCCTGGTTCAAAAGCTGGCAGAACTCGTGGACCGCATCGCCAAAGCGCCCGATAATATCGTCCTGGAACACTACCACGCAGCAGGGATGATCTTCCCACACCTGAGAGGAAAGGAACTGCAGCTCGGCAAGACCTTTGCTGATAGCGTTGGAACCGACCGGTTCCGCCACGATGAAGCCGGCGACATTCGGGTCGTCCTTCATGATGACAGGCATTTTCACCGGCGGCACAACCTCGAAAATCACATCCACGTCCCTGCCGTCGCCGGGAACACCGGGATGCATACCCAAATGATGATGCAGATACTGATGAGCCAGCATATGATGTACCGACATTTTGTGGGGAATCTGAATGACCCGGTTAAGGAAAAAGTCTTCTTCAGAACCGTCGGACACAAGCTCGGTGTGTTTTGACCGGACAAAAATACTGCCGTTACGGTGGGCCAAGGACACCAGCTGAATGGGTACGTCATAGGCAAAAAGATCCATGGCGATGGGCGCGAGGACAAAAGCCCCGTCTATTTCCCCTTTTTCCAGGGTTTCCTGTATCGGGTTCCAGCCCGACATACAGACTGTTTCCAGATAAAAAAACCGGGGTGAGTATTTTCCCTCGTCTATCCAGCGCCGTATGATGCCAAGCAGGAGGTGGTCGGTAATCTGTATATGCCCTATCCTGAGAGTCACTTTGCCCGAGGATACCTTCACGTCCCGGGTCCTCACTGTTTTTGGTTCCCGAAGGCCTAAGGCAATTTCGATTTTCTCTTTGAGCTCTGCTGAAGTGAATGGTTTGGCGATATGTGCGTTTGCTCCGGCATTGAATGCCTCGGAAACCCGGGCCTTGTCACCCTGGGCGGTGGCCATGATAAAGGGAATATTCCTGGCTTCGGGATCCATCCGCATCCACTGCAGCACCTCAAGGCCGTTTCTTTTTGGCATATTCCAGTCACTGATAACCAGATCGAATTTTTCCGACGTGAGTTTTGCCACCGCGTCCTCTCCGTCGGAGGCTTCCTCGACATTAAAAAAGCCGGCATCGTTCAGGTTACGGATGAAGATTTTCCGCATAAAACCCGAGTCGTCCACTACAAGAATATCCATATTTTCATTCAGCCCCATAGCCCTCTCCATTCAAACCCGTGTATACCTACAATGATATGTAAAAACACCGTCGAGTCAAACTTCCCGGGAAGGACCGGTATAAAATTCCCTATACGGGACAAAATACCGCATGCGGTACCGTTGTCCCCGGCCGCCGGTTAATGATATACTGAGGGCCTCACTACAGAGGAGTTACCATGATAACCATTCGAAATACAGAAGATTGCCTCTATGACTGTGTAAGCCTGGGAGAGATCATGCTCAGACTTGATCCGGGGAACGGCAGAGTCCGGACGGCCCGCCGTTTTGAGGCCTGGGAAGGGGGCGGCGAATACAATGTCACCAGGGGTCTGCGGCGCTGTTTCGGCCTTTCCACCGCCGTGGTCACCGCCTTCGCGGATAATGAAATTGGACGTCTTGTCGAGGATTTCATTCTTCAGGGCGGTGTGGATACCCGGTACATCAAATGGGCGCCCTATGACGGTATCGGCCGCTCGGTGCGCAACGGTCTCAACTTTACCGAACGCGGATTCGGGATCCGCGGGGCCCTTGGAACCTCCGACAGAGGAAATACCGCAGCAAGCCAGCTGAAAGCCGGGGACATTGACTGGGATGACATCTTCGGTAAGGCCGGTGTCCGCTGGTTCCATACCGGCGGCATCTTTGCGGCCCTTTCAGAATCGACACCCGGTGTAGTTATCGAAGCCATGAAAGCGGCAAAGAAACACGGCACTGTCATTTCCTACGACCTGAATTACCGGCCATCCCTGTGGAAGGGAATCGGCGGGAAGGAAAAGGCCCGGGAGGTCAACCGGGAAATAGCGTCCTATGTGGATGTCATGATCGGTAATGAAGAAGACTTCACCGCCTGTCTGGGTTTTGAAGTGGAAGGAACAGACCAGGCCCTTTCCTCCCTGGATGTAGACGGCTACAAACGTATGATTGCAGCGGCAACCCGGGCTTACCCCAATTTCAAGGCTGTCGCAACCACCCTCAGGACAGTGAAATCGGCGACGGTGAACGACTGGGGGGCCATCTGCTGGCATGACGGTACCGTCTGCGAAGCCCCTCACCG
>JAFGQL010000122.1 GCA_016935695.1 Spirochaetales bacterium | reverse complement strand
AGAGAACAGGGATTTTATAAAGGAGGCAGGGACATGGCTTTCAAGAAAATACTCATCGGGGTTGATTTCACCCAGGTAACGGGAATGCTGCTCCACGTCGGTTCGGACCTGGCAAAACAGAGCGGCGCAGCGGTCCGGCTCCTTCATACCGAACCGCCGACGTCCGGGTATGTCTATTACATGCCGGGTATCGGTTACGACAATCTGGTCGGGTTCGGCCTGGAAACCAGTGTCGATGCCGACATCGAATCGGTACAGATTGACCACGACAAACACGCTCTGGAGGCAATCCAGGAACAATTCGTAGAGAACAAGATACCGGCGTCCATCGCCCTCTTAAGCGGCGATCCTGCCCAGACCATCATTTCCGAGGCAAAGAGCTTCAAAGCCGACCTCATCATCATCGGCAGTCACCGCCACGGCTTCTTTTACAACCTGATGTTCGGCTCGGTGGAAAACAGAGTGCTAAAGGAATCCAGCATTCCCATTCTGGTCGTTCCTGCAGCCAAAACCAACGGCGAATGACGTACACCGGTTCACGTGGAACATCCGGGTACTGCTTAATACGATTGTAATATACGTGAATTTCTGGTATTCTCAGTGTCACTATGAAATTGGAAATCAACCCCCGCGAAAACGGCGCGTGTCCGTTATGTAAAAACAACGGCCGCTGCCCTCTCCAGGACAGGTTCAGGGAATCGATGAAGGACATCGATGACAAACAGGAAATGGAAATAGTCATTTACTCCTGCCCCCGTTTCAAGGAGAAATTCTAAGTACATGATCGATAAACTCGAGCACCGCCTCATCCGCTTCAAGGAACTGGAAAATCTGATATCGGACCCTTCCATCATGAAGGACAACAACCGGTACCGGCAGCTTACCCAGGAGCACGCCGCCCTTTCGGACATTGTCAGTGCCTATAACGCCTTTCTCAAACTGAAAAACGAACTCAAAGACGCACACGAACTGGCGGAAGGCGAAACAGACCCGGAAATGAGGGCCATGGCCAAAGAGGAACTCAAAGGTCTGGAGGAAGCCATCAGCGAGCAGGAACAGGAAATGAAACTCCTCCTGATACCCAAAGACCCTCTGGATACAAAAAACATCATCATGGAAATCCGGGCAGGTACCGGCGGCGACGAGGCTGCCCTTTTTGCCGCGGATCTGTACCGTATGTACGCAAAATACGCCGAAAACCAGGGCTGGCGCGTGGAAATAATGGACGCGAATGAAATAGACCTTGGCGGGTTCAAGGAAATCGTGTTCCTCATCAGCGGCAGGAACGTATACGAGAACCTCCGCTACGAAAGCGGCGTCCACCGTGTACAGCGGGTGCCCACCACCGAATCAGGCGGCCGGGTACATACCTCGGCGGCCTCGGTCGCGGTTCTGCCCGAAGCAGAGGAAGCGGACATCGAAATTCGTGAAATTGATCTGCGCATCGACACCTTCCGATCCCAGGGCGCCGGCGGTCAGCACGTCAACACCACCGATTCTGCAGTGCGTATTACCCACATACCCACCGGCGTCGTCGTTTCGTGCCAGGATGAAAAATCCCAGATAAAAAACCGTGCAAAGGCAATGAAAGTATTGCGTTCCCGCCTCCTGGAAGCCGAAGAGGAACGGAAGCGCAAAGAACGGGCAGATTCCAGGAAAAGCCAGGTAGGATCCGGCGACCGGAGCGAACGGATACGGACCTACAATTTTCCCCAGAACCGCCTTACGGACCACCGCATTAACCTTACCCTGTATAAACTCGATTCGGTCATCAACGGCGATCTGGATGAACTGATCGAGGGTCTCAAGCTGTCCGCGCGGGAAGAACTGTTAAAATCCCAGGGACTTTAAGCAGCCGGCCTTAAAACCATCATGACAGTACGGGAAGCCCTCCGACGGGCGCGAACCACCTTGACGAACAGCCCCACCGCCTATCTGGACTCACTTGTCCTGGCCGCATGGGCCGTCGGTATCCCCAAGGAGAAGCTTCTTGCAATGTTGAGCGACCCTTTTCCCCATCAGGAAGAACAGGCGTTTTTTGACGGAATAGAAAAACGGGCGGAAGGATTACCCGTTGCCTACATCACCGGCACAAAAGAGTTCTGGGGCATGAATTTCCGGGTGGGCCCAGGGGTTCTCATCCCGCGGCCCGATACGGAAATTCTGGTAGAGGAAGCCCTTGACCGCGCGGGCTCTCCCGGCGGTTTTAGCAAAGAGGTGCTGGACCTGTGCACCGGGTCGGGCTGCATTGCCTGCGCCCTGGCGAAAGAGCTCCCCCATGCCCGTATCAGCGCAAGCGACCTGTCACCGGCAGCCCTGGAATACGCCTCCCGGAATCTGGCGGATCTTGGCCTGCCGGTACACCTGATAGAAAGCGATCTTTTTTCCCGTATACCGGGAATATTCGACATGATAGTCACGAATCCGCCCTACGTGGCCGATAATGAATACGGTTTTCTTTCTAAGGAAGTGCAGGCGGAACCGGTTTCCGCCTTGGTCAGCGGAAATGACGGCCTGGACGTGATCCGCCGGATTATACATGAGAGTGTGGAAAGAATCCGCGGGAATGGCTATCTTTGTATGGAAGCCGCGCCCGGACAGGCCGACGAGATCTTTAGCCTTATGGGCGCACACGGCTTTGGGGACATCCGCTTCCGCAGGGACCTGTCGGGAACGGTACGTGTAATATCTGGACAAAAGAGACATGAGGACACTGTTACAACACTTTGAAGAAAAACTCACCCGCTACTCGCCCGAAGAACGTGAAAAAATAATGGAGGCGGCCCACTGGGCCGAAGAACTCCACCACGACCAGCTGCGGGCAAGCGGCGAGCCCTATGTCATTCACCCCATCAAGGTAGCCGAAATCCTCATAGACCTGGAAATGGACTGCGAAACCATCATCGCCGCCCTGCTTCATGACATCCTCGAAGACACGGATATCTCCCAGAAAGAAATGCAGCGGCGTTTTGGAAAACAGGTGGTAGCCCTTGTAAACGGGGT
>JAFGQL010000121.1 GCA_016935695.1 Spirochaetales bacterium | reverse complement strand
GCCCGCCGTCAGGGCCTGGCTTACGAACTATCCATGAGGAAGGCCTATGCCGACAGGGAGCAGGCGAACCGGGCCAAGACAGATTTCTTGCGTAATATTTCCCATGAGCTCCGCAACCCCCTCACCGGGATACTGGGTTTTTCCGAAGCCATTGTTCATCAGACCGGTGAAAAGTCCACGGAAAAGTACGCGCGTCTCATTCAGAACGAAGGGGAAAAACTCCTGACCCTGATTAACCGTCTTCTGGATATTTCAAAAATTGAGGCGGGCAAATTCGAGCTCCATCCCCTTGCCTTTGATCTGAAAGCATCACTTTCTGGGTTCGCGGAATCCTTCCGTGAGAGGGCCCGGCTCAAAGGCCTTGATTTCCGCTTTGAAACAGATGGACGAATTCCTGACTATGTGATGGGCGATGAAGCGCAGCTTTTGCAGGTCCTTGCCAATCTGACCGGGAATGCCGTCAAATTCACAAAGAAAGGGTTTGTGAGCCTGTCCGCCGTTGTTGAACGGTTGACCGATGCTGGTGTTGCTGTACGGTTTGAGGTTTCCGATACAGGTATCGGCATTTCCAGAGACAAGCAGGGGGAAATTTTCTCGGCATTCAGTCAGGAGGATCCCAGTATCAGCCGTGAATACGGCGGAACAGGACTTGGCACCACCCTGTCCAGGAAAATAGTTGAACTCATGGGCGGTGTCATCGAGCTGGAAAGCGAGAAGGGCAGGGGCAGCCGGTTCAGTTTTTCCCTTGATTTTCCCTTACCCCGGGAAGACCGGGATCAGGTACCTGCGGCACCGGTGTCGGATGCTGCGGGCATGAAAGGAAAGCGTATTCTTGTTGTAGAGGATTATCCCGTGAACCAGAAAATCGCCAGGATGCACCTGGAAGGTCTCGGATGCGAAGTATACCTGGCGGAAAACGGTCTTGAATGCCTGCGGATGCTCAGGGAGGGGCCCTATGACGCGGTCCTTCTGGATATCCAGATGCCCGTGATGGACGGGCTTGAAACGGTCAGGATCATCCGGCGGACAGAAGACCTTGCCAAAACCCTGGTAGTGGCAATAACGGCGAATGCCTTTGAGGAGGACCAGCTGAAATACAGGGAAGCAGGCATGGACGGTGTAATCCTGAAACCATTCCGGCGACGGGAAATACAGGAAACCCTGTCGGGTCTTTTCACCAGCCAGGCAGCAGGCGCTTCACCGCCGACATGAACCGGACATAAAAAACGCGTTTCCTTGTAAAGGGAAACGCGTTTTGTTCAAGGTTTTGAACAATGATGTATTACTGTTTTACCAGCCGTACTCTCTGGATGTTTGCTACAAACCGGTTTTTAATCGATTTTGCCTGCATCATCACGGGAACGCTTCCTGCTTTCAGGTCAACGGTTCCTGCAGCAAAAGACTTGTAAGAGCCCCAGTCGCCAGTACTTGCAACAGGCCATTCGATAACAGTATCACCAACAGTTACATTCACAACTGCGCCAGCAAAAGAAGAAGCACAGGAGTACCGTACTTCTACTGCATAGGTTCCGTCTTCGGGAATTTCAGCAGTCCAGGATGCCTGGTCGCCAAGATCTGACCACCAACCGATGTTGGAGTTGCCGTTTTCCAGTTTCATGTCTTTTGCGGTTACCAATTTGGCATCTTTTGCCTGAAGAGATACTTTCACGTCAGAAGCGGCGCCTGCCGCTGCTTTTGCATCTCCGCCGCCGGAAGAAGCACAGGAAGCTACCAGTGCCACCAGGGCAACAAGCGCAACCAGAATTGCGATTCGTTTTTTCATTCTATAATCCTCCTTGTTTTTCTTATTGTCATGCATGACAATAAACAGCCTGATAACATCAGGATGTGTTATGGTAAATGCTAAGATGAAATTCTGTCAAGGGAAAATTACAGATTGTCAGCGTAATCATTGAAAAACTCAACACAGGATAGGATTTATAACTTACCGTGTATAGGTAAAATAACTTATAAGCGATGAATGCCGAATCTGATGCTTATTGGTAATGTTTCGACACGCTCCTCTGTTTACCGTACACAGGGTCGGTATAGGTGTTTATGTCTCCCGGGTCTATTCCCTTGTCGATGATGACCAGGTCCTTGATCCAGGGCAGGTGCTTCCGCTCAAACCCGCCGCTTTTCTGCACAAACATGGTTGAGTCTGCAATAGATAAAAGAAGGGTTCCGTCCCGGTATTCCCTGTTCTGCTTCTCATCCTTCAAAAGGGAAATGACGGGAATTTCCGAACCGCCGTAGGAATGGACTTTTCCCACAAATAAATGCTGACTCTGGTTTGAGCGGTGATACAGATACACTTTCTCGCCTGTTTCGTAGGGAGCAAGCATTGCGCGGAATTCCTTTACCAGATATTCGTCAAACCGCGGCGACGGAGTGAATTTGTCCGGATTGTGTATGTACGGCCCTGAGTGTTCGTTCAGGTAGCCAAGGACCTCGTTTCTTGAGTACACCGTCTGGCAGCAGACAGGATTGGTCAGGCTGTCGTAGGTTTTTATGATGTGGAACAGCCGTACAAACTCGTGGAGGTACTTGTTTTCATTCAGGTAGGGAAACCCGGTACCGTCGGGATAATCCCTCTGGAGGGCGATCATCATTTTCGAGATGGACGAGATTTCGAGGGGTTCCACCAGGTTTCTGGCGACGTTCACGTTCCGCTGTATTTTTCGGATTATGGCCTTCGACTGTTCGTCGTCGGGCAGCAGTACCGGTTTCGGGGTCACCAGCTGGTGGATGGCCGAATGACTGTAGCCGATATTGTGGAGCAGAATCCCTGCCGCCGCGTCTGTGATCATTCCTGAACGGTACTGGTAACGGGTGTTGACGCTTGTTTTTTTGTCCGGGTTGAATCTGGCCTCGGACAGCGGGGCCTCCTCGGCAATGCGCTGTTTGTTGATGTTTGTCATGACATACAGGAACATTAACGCCGTGTCTACCGCCTGGTTTGCGTAGGCGTCGCCCAGCATGCTGAACCGTCCGCCGTCGTATTTGCTGGACAGCCGTAAGGTGGAAAACTGGACTTTGGGCATGGCGCCTTTTGTTTGTTTTTCTCCCGGGTACCGGGGTTTGATGTTTCCCAGCCCGTCATAGACTTCCTTGAGCATATCCGTAGCGAACTGCCATTTGTATTTTGTAATGATGCGCGATGCACCGGCGGCGATTTCCTGTTCATACAGGGGATCGGACTTGTTGGCCAATAGCGCGCCCTCTTCTATGTGCCGCTTTTTCCCGGGGAGGGAAAATATCTGTCCCCGCTCGTCAAAGAGGGAATAGAAACTCATGGCTGTTTCTTTTAGCCGCTCCCGTATGGTGGCAAGCCTGCCGCCGTGGCGCTTCTCTATGAAAGCTTGTATCTGTTCGTCTACCGAACTGTCTATGATGTGACGTTCCTGCTCTTCTTTGGTCAGGCTTATGACTTTTACGACAGCAGGCATGTGTTTTGCAAGCTCAGCGGCTTTGTCGCCGATTTTCATACCAGCTTTCAGCAGGTACCCGGCGTCATCGAGCAGGCGGTCTTCCGTGTGGAGACGTTCAATGTTTTTATATTCAATGATAGGCATCAGTATCAGCATAGGAATTCCTTGTACGTATTTCAAGAAAAACTGACGATAATGCTCTTTGTTCCGGCATGCTTTTTCTTCTATACTCTCAGGTAGAAAAGTGAGGTATGTATACAATGAAAACCATATTGTGTTTCGGAGACTCGAATACCTGGGGCTATGATCCCGTCGGGAACTCCCGTCATGAGTATGAAAACCGGTGGCCGACGGTTCTTCAGGAACAGCTGGGAAAGGAGTATCTTGTCGTTCCCGAAGGACTGAACGGCAGGACAAGTGTGTGGGAAGACAGCGTGGAAGGCGACAAAAACGGTTCCCGCCATCTTGTTCCCTGTCTGGAAAGCCACAAGCCCCTGGATGCGGTGATACTGTTTTTGGGAGTGAATGACTTGAAGCGCCGTTTTTCCCTGAGCGCCTGGGACATCGCCGCGGGTGTGGGAAAACTCGTGGATATGGTCAGGGCAAGCGGTGCCGGACCCGGAGGAAGTGCTCCGGCTGTCCTTGTCCTTGTGCCGCCTCCCCTGGGTGTGTTAAGCAATTTTGCCGACATGTTCGCCGGTGCAATAGACACGTCCAAAAAACTTGCAGTTTGTTTTGATGCGATGTCCGCTGAAAAGCAGGTGCCCTGCCTGCATATAGACAAGTGGCTTACCTTTACCGGAGCCGACGGCATACATTTTGAAAAGGACCAGCATAAAAAGCTGGGATCTATTGTTGCCGATAAAGTAAAATCAGTTCTATAATGTACTGCGGTCCAATGGCCCGGATCATTCAGGTTTGAGGTCAGATGGCCGCCAGGTAACGGGTTACAGGAACAGGCGGAAAAGATTGCAAAAAAAGATGCATTCAGATTACCGCTGGCTTATACTGTTATGGGCAAGAGTGTTTACTCGACCAATTACGTAGAGAGGCATGAGGGAGAGAAATGAAAAACCGAATATTCAGTGTGGTACTAATGGTCCTGACGGCTGGTATATTGTTTGCGGAAGGAGGACCTGACTCATTCAGACTGGATCTTTCCCGGTTTGACGTCACCGTCGATGGTAAAAAAGCGGGCGTCTATCCCGACGAGACAGGGAAATACCTGCCGGCCTCCTCCCAGCCGGAAAAGCCGATACACGAATACCGTTTCACCACGGAATTTACTCTTCCCGCGGCAGCCAGGGACATGCAGCTTTCACTGGCTACCGGCATGGCGACCTATCCCTACGAGATATACATTAACGGCCGGTTGATCGACCGACACGGGAGGCTGGACGTAAACCAGGTGGACAACCGCTGGCGGCCGTCCCTCGCCAGCCTGGACAACGGGCTGCTTCATTTCGGGGCAACAGCCAACCGTTTTGAGATGGTTGTGTATCCGGTTTTCCAGAAAACCCCGCTTTTTGAGGTTTCAATTCAGGACTATGTGAGCGCAGAACGGGCCGCTTTTGTCCGCGGGTTTCTTTCTCTCACTCTTGTCCAGGGTGCGGTGGTGTTCGGGATCATCCTCTGTTTCTACTTCATCTACCTGTTTTTCCTCCAGGGACGGACAGAGCTAAAGTATTTGTACATGGCCCTCTTTGCCCTTTTTTATTCAGTCAACTACGTGAACATGAGCCTGAACAACCCCGGCACCGACGCGTTTTTCCTGGAAAAGATTTCACGAATGGTGTTTCCCTTTTCTACTGCGGTCCTGGTGCTGTTCATGCTGGAGCATACCCTCATTATTAAGGGTACCATCAAGAAATATGTAAGCATTATTGTTCCGTCGGCAGCGGCTGTGTTTTCCCTCATTACCGCATTCATGCCCTCCTTCGCCGCGGTCACCAGCTTTTTCCTGATCAGTATGAACGGGTTCATGGCTCCCTGCCTCCTGTTCTCTGTAACCATGTCGGTTATAGCCTTTGTACGAAAGCCCTCGCGGAACAACCTGACGATACTCGTCGGTTTCGTCGCTCTGGTAGCCGCCAGTGTCCATGATATCTATTACACCTCAATCGGTGAGACCCCCTACATGTTTACCGTTGTCTACGGGTATCTCGCCCTCATTATTGCCTTCTTTTTCGTCCTTGCCACCGAACAGGCCCAGATATACCGTCAAGGCCTTTTGCAGGCACAGGACCTTAACGCCAAAAACGAGCGTCTTGGCATCATTCTGGGCAGGATCAACGATGTGTCGGCCAAGCTGGTGAGATTTACCCAGAAAGTGGAGAACACCACCATAAGCGCCCTCCGCATCATGCAGGAATACGAAAAGGGAAATAAGGAGATCGAAGAAAGTATCCTGGACCGGTTCAGCGAAATGGAAGGGGCCATCAAGGTGATGCAGGACAGTCTGGAGGTATCCACAAGGACCATCACCGAAGCCCTGGCGGCCCAGAACGGTCTGGTGGCAAATGTATCAGAAAACATTAATTCATTGAACAAGCGTGTCGAAGTGGTGTACGAAAAGGCAGTAGACAGTGAAAAGACCGCGAGGGTCCTGTCCGATGCGGCCCATAACAGTTCGGAAAAAGCCGCCGTATCCACAGAGGCAGTGAATGATATTCAGGAGCTCTCCAAGTTCATCAAGAATGTCCTTACCTCCATCAACGATATCGCGGAACAGACCAATGTGCTTTCCATTAATGCGGCGATAGAGGCGGCACGGACAGGCGCGGAAGGCAGGGGTTTCAAGGTGGTGGCCGACAATATCCGGACACTTGCCGCCCAGTCCCAGAATATCGTGAGCTCGAGTTTCAACAATCTGCAGAAAATAGATGAACTGGTCCAGCACAGCCGGGAGGCGACCATGTCGGTCAACAAGGTGCTTCAATCCATACGGGAAGACGTTGAGGTTTCAGCCGACAACATCGGAAACATCCACGGCGAGATCCAGCGGCAGAAAGAGGACTTTGTCCGTATTTTGGAATCCGTGAACGATCTTTCATCCGAATCGGAAAAAATCAACGGTCTCAACCTGAAAGACCGGCAGGAGAAGGAGCAGCATATTGCGTCCTTCACCCATATGTGTGATTCCTTCACCCATGTGTCGGAACAGCTTCATGTACAGATTGAACAGGCAAGCCGGCTGAAATCGGAGCTGAAGGTGCTGGAAGAAGTCATGGTGGACACATCCAAGGCCGCCGAAGACCTTCACGCCCTGGTGACCGAAGACCTTTAAGTACAGGAAGCCTGGGGAGTGTAAAACAGCACCCGGGAACAGTCTTCTTCTTTCAGGCCTTTTAAAAGGCTCATAAGGTCCCGGTAGTCCTCCAGGTCCCGCTGAACAAAGGGTACCTTGCCGCTCTTTGCCAGCTTACAGTTAATGACAAGCTCGTTGCACCGTGCCAGGGCCTGTATCCTGCATGCCAGGTTGATGCCGTAACCAACGTAATCCCGGTATTTAAGACGGGAAGTCTCGGCCGAAATTTCATACTTGAACACCATGTCGGTTACCAGGGCTCCCCCGAATCCCAGACCGTCGTAGGGTGTGAACAGCTCCTCATTGGCGAATTCCAGAAAGGTGTCAAAAACCTGGAGGGCTTCCGCAATGGTTTCGTCGGTGGTTTCGTCCCAGATGACAATGGCTCCGTCACCTAAAAGTTTGTAATAATCGCAGGCCAGGCCGAACTGGTTCACACAGGACAAAAAGTTGGAGGTGAAGTTCTTGATAAGCTCGAAGACAGATGCCTTGTCGTTATCCCGCAGGAACTTGCTGAAATCCCTTATGTCTATGCACAAAATGAGGGCGTCGGGTTTTACCTGGTCCAGGTACTGATTGTCAAAAATATCCACCGGCATCTTGGCCAGGCCGGCGAGGTCCGAGGCATCCAGGCGTATGTCACGGTCCAGGGCCTTTTCTATGCGTACTTCCTGGCCGAAGGCACTGCCGATCGCCCTGGTGATTTCCTTGTCCGAAGGAAAGCCGGTCACCGGTTCCCGGTGGATGAACTCGGGAATGACCGAGTCCCCCTCCATGATGACAAGGGTATTTTCCCCCTCGAAATCCAGGAGTACTGTTTTAAGATCGCCTGTCGAGATGATCCGGATCTGCAAAAGTTTGTTCTTCAGGGTTAAAAACACAAAAACCACTATATCATATTATTTCTTGTGACACAGCGGTTTTTTTCCTGACGGCGGCCGGGACTGCCCGGACAGGCCAGTTGGACTAAAAAGACTCCCCGACAACCAGGTCCTTCAGGTGCTTCCGTTCAAGACCGTGGCGGTCAGCGGGTTTCTTTGCGTTGTCGTCGTAACCGAGGGTCAGGATGTGGACGGGCCTCAAATGAGGCGGAATGTTGAATTGTTCGGTGATGATATCCGGGTTGAAGGAGCAGATCCAGCAGCTGGAAAGGCCCAGGTCCTCTGCCTGCAGGACCATGTGGGTGGCGGCAATCGTGGTGTCCACGTCGACAAAGTCCTTTCCGTCGTGTGTCCTCCGCCACGCGGTGTCCCCATCGCCGAGTATGACAACCGCGGCCGGCGCGTTGAAGATCCTTGCCGCCTTTTTCAGTTTACCGAGGCCTTCGGCGCTCTGAATGACCAGGAACATCCAGGGCTGTCTGTTGCATGCCGACGGCGCCACTTGGCCTGCTTCGAGGACTGATTCAATGATGTTCTTTTCTATCTTCTGCTGTGTATAGGCGCGGACCGAACAGCGTCTGCGCGCCAGGGTCATGAAATAATTCATGGTCCCAAGTGTAACATATTTCATCCAAAATGTGGGGGCTGTTTTTTGCGGTAATAGTAACTGTTACTGCAATAACGAATTATTTTTTCTTTTTTTTGGATGCACACCTTGAATTCCAAAAATCTCCACTTATGCTTACATAGAGAAGCGACATATCGCGGAAGGCAGTGTTGTATGGAACAGGATGAATTATTGGAAGAAGAGGAAGAACAGTATCAGGAAAACAAGTACCTGTTATTCCGGCTGGCCGGAGAGGTATACGGCATCATGATCGGCTACGTGACCGACATCATTGAATTGAAGCCGGTCACCTATATTCCCGACATGCCAGCCTATGTGAAAGGGGTCATTAACCTGCGGAACAAGATTATCCCGGTCATTGACTTAAGGATCAGGTTCGGTATGCCGGAAAGGGAATATGATGACCGTACCTGCATTATCGTCATCACCATGGGTGAACTTAGCGTAGGGTTCATTGTCGACACGGTTACCGAGGTCAAGGAAATCCTTGACACCGACATTTCTGATCCGCCCAAGTTCAACGAATCGGGTATCGACGCCTCGTATATCGCCGGACTGGGGAAGGTCCACGATGAAGTTAAAATACTTATTGATGTAGAGCACGTACTTTCCCAGTACGACATTCAGCTTTTACAAACAAATGCCAATGCAAAGGAAGGAGCCGTATCATGAAAATGCGTTCAAAAATCACTTTAGGGTTTGTGCTGGTCATCATACCCTTTTTAGTAGCCGTTGTATGGGGAGTAGTGTCCCTTCAGGAGGCATCGGAGGGGTTTACCGAATACCGTGAGCTTGCGCGGGACACGAACCTCGCGGGCAGGCTCCAGGCGAATATGCTGATGGTCCGCATGTCGGCAAAGGATTTCATTATCAGCACAAGCGACGACGCCCATGAGGCATTCGAAGAGCACTTCACTGCCATGGAAGGGTTCATGCAGGAAGCCCAGCAGAGCATAGAAAACACGGAACGGGCCAAGCTCATTGACGAGGCCGATGAGCGGGTGACCGAATACGGTGAATATTTTGACAAGGTGTTTGAGGAATCCCACGCCATTCTGGACCTGCAGACCCAGGAGCTGGATGTGGCGGGGCCG
>JAFGQL010000120.1 GCA_016935695.1 Spirochaetales bacterium | reverse complement strand
TCCCAGATGTATGACATCATTAACCGGATACTGTGCACTATCAACCGCGACAGGATCGGAAGCGACAAGTTCATGACCGGAAACGTGTTTGTAGAAAAAAACGGGGTTGTACATCATGCCGGCACCCACGAGATCGCCCTGTTATTCAAAAAGGACACGGGAAATGTGGTTGAAATACGCGAGACTACCGACAAAACGGCCTTTCTTGGACTGTCAGAACTGGTTGTATCCACCCAGTCGGAAGGTAGTTTTTCCATGAATGAAGGCGATATCCTGCTTTTGTATACCGACGGGGCCATAGAAGCGAAAAACGATACAGGAGACCAGTACGGCGTCGAGCGCCTTGCCCGGGAATTAAAGGACCACGCAGAACTTCCTCTTTCCCAATTGATCCAAACCCTGGAAACCGACATCCGGCGCTTCGCGAAGAACGGGGATATGCGCCGTTACGACGGAAATATGGCCGACGATGTAACCTTTGTCTGCTTAAGAAGACAGTAGAAACAGCACAGCCGTCTCAAATAGTATCTATCAGGTCCGCCAGATCAAAATCTTGCAGACGCCTTTCGCACGGTACCGTCCTTCCGTCTCTCAAATATACCAGGGATGCATGGACACGCTTGCCGGTAATCGCCTGCAAACCATAGACATACAGGGCGATCTGAAGATCATACTCTCCCGGCCGGTATGTAGAGTCGGTCTTGAAATCATAAAGGTACACATCATCGGGACCCTCAAAAAAAACGTCAAACTGGCCTTCAACGAAAATGCGCCGGGGGCCTGCCTGTACCGAAAGGGTAAAGGCTTCTTCATAGTGGGAAGAAAGACCGGCTGCATGACTGAACATCTCAGGGGGTATGCGCCGGCACAGCAGTTCACCGTCAACGATCAATCCCGGGATTTCCCCGCCGCTGAAAGACTCAATAAGCGGCGGAGGAATCAACTCCCGCCTGTATGTTCCCTTGAGGGTATGCTCACACATCCAGTGAACCAGCGTCCCGAACCGGCTTTCCGCTCCTTTCTGTTGTATGAGAGGGTCCGAAGGCAGACCGGGAAGCTGTTCCCGCGGCGTAAAAGCGGTAAAAAGGTCATACTGAACATCCTGTGTATCTTCCCCCCGGTTTTCCGCCTGCTGAATATAGGCTCCGTTCAGTTCCGTCGCGGAAAACCGTGTACGGCCGGCGCTGGTTGCGGCTACCGGCAGGGCCTTTTCCTGCTCCACTAGAACCAGAGGGTCCTTCAGCGGACCCTGGGTATACCGGGAAAAACATTCACTCTTCAACACCGGGTCGACACACCGCACCAGGGGGTGATCGTCGGGGTTATTCAGGGCCCCCAGGCCTTCCAGCACCATGGACAACGGCGTCATCACGGTGGAATTACTTTTCAACCCGCCGATAACCAACAGATGACCCTCGGCGCGGGTGAGGGCAACGTACAACAGGCGTTTGAGCTCGGCACCGTCAAAAAGTGCCCTTTTTTCTTTATCCTGCTCATAAAAGGGGTTTATTTTTTTCCCTTCATCATCCCTTGAAAGATGAACAGTCAACCCGTACTCTTCGGACAGGTAATAGGGACTGTACACCGACTGGTCCCTGGTCTCCTGTCCGGCGGCTGCCAGTATCACATAGGGGAACTCAAGCCCTTTCGAACTGTGGACCGTCATGATCGATACCGCGTTTTGGGCATCCTTGAGGACCTTCACCTCGTCTAGTTTCTTGTAATCCCCCAGATTTTCTTCCAGAAACTGGACAAACAAGGCCGCCGCGTCCCCCCGCCGGTCGTAGGCAGCGGCAAGCTCTTTCAGGTAATCAATAAAATCAAGATACCCGTGGTACTCCGGTTTCTTCAAAAGCGAGAAGCGGTATCCGGTACGGTACCAGATATAATCAAGAAGTTCCCTTAATGGAATTCTATCCACTTTTTGAACAACAGCTTCATACACTTCCTGTCCGGCTGCGTATTTTCCTGCCTCCTCATCCGGCAGTCCAATGTCGCCTGCCGAAAGGGAGAACGGCCCTGCCTCCGTAGAAAGAAGCGGCAGCACATAACGGTCACTCAAATTCACGAATGGGGAACGGAGATACACCCCGTAAGCAAACCTGTCTTCCGGGACCAATGCCAGCTTCAAAAGTGCATAAATGTCGTTTACCGGTGCCTCGAGAAAGAGGGTGCGCACGTTTTGGGTCGTGTAGGGAATACCCATCCGCCGGAACATCCGCTCGTAATGAATCTGATTGCTCGATGACCGCATCAGGAGGGCAAAGTCTCCGAAACAAGGGGAAGGCAGCGCTGAATCCCCGCGCTGGGGAGGATTCACGGCGTTCAGGATGTATTCCCCCGCAGCATAGGCCTCGGTCTCAACCGCACTCAAATATTCAGGCTCCTTGTACTCTGTCCTGTCAGGTATATACAGCACCGTAACCGAAGAGCCGCCGGCTTCATCCCCTGTCCGCGCGTTGAGGGGAGAGAAATCGGCCTCGAAGGGCTCCCCGGCATTCTGCATCACCGACGGAAACACACGGTTGAAAAACCCGATAAGGTACGGGTGACTGCGGTAATTTGTCATGAGCCTGAGGATGTGTCCTCCGCTTGCCTCTATTTCCCTGCCCAGCCCCTTGAATACCCGTACATCCGCTCCGCGGAACAGGTAAATGGACTGTTTTTCGTCTCCTACAAAATAGAGTTTACCCCTTTCCAGTCCTTCCGGTGCCGGTACTCCCGGTTTGTCTGTGTCCTGACGCTGGGATAAAATGTACAGGAGGTCCTTCTGCAGCTGGTTGTTGTCCTGAAATTCATCGATCATGATGTGGGAAAACCGCTTTTTATAGTAATCCCTGAGCCCGGAGTCATGGGTCAGGATGTGGATCGCCGTGGGCAGCAGATCGGAAAACCCCAAAAGGCCTGCAGACCGTCTGGCGGTTATATAGCGTTCCTGAAAAAGATTAATGAGCCCGAACAGCTCGACATACAGGTCTTTTTGCGCGCTGAAGCGGAGCAATGACAGGACGCGGTTTCTGGCCGCATCTACCCCCTCTTTGTATTCATTATATACCGCTGCATCCGGGTCCTTTGCAGTAGATTTCCTGAGTTTATAAGCTGCAACCAGGTCCTCCAACCCACAGACATCCCGGGGATGGCGGATCAGCTCCTCCACTTCAGCAGGTGTGTACCAGCCGCCGATAGAATTTCTCAACTGGTTCCCGTCCTGGATGAACCTTGCAGCTGCATCAATGCCTGCTTTCATGGTTTTACCCGATCCTGAAAGGGATACCAGGTTGGAGCTCAACCCTTCAAGATCAATAAGGCCCTGAGCTGCACCGGCAGCGGCGGCGGAGAGCTGCCTCTGGACATCCAGCACATAATCAACAGACCGTACAAGCCGGAATTCAGACACGGCCAGATCGGTAAGGAAGTCCTTCCAGATTCTTTCAAAACCATGGGTTTCCACAAGCTGGCGAATACTGGGCATGCGGGAGTGTTCCAGGAGAAATGCATAGCTTACTTTTCCGGCGAGTTGGGAAACCGCCTGCTCATCAACCGTAAAGGACGGCGGGATTCCCCAGGACCGGCCCCCTGAGCGGATAATCTGACTCGCGAACGCGTCGAGAGTGGTTATAACGCTTTTATCAAAACGTGAAACCGCTTCCTTTACAAGGGGATGCTGTGTGCGTGAAAGCAAAAGCCGGTAGATCCTTTCGCGCATTTCCGCTGCCGCTTTTCTGGTAAACGTCAGGGTAAGGATCTGCTCGATCTCCGCTTTTCCTTCTTCAATGAGCCGCAGAAACCGCAAGGACAACACCCGGGTTTTTCCGGAACCCGCCCCAGCCGCGACTACAGCATTTGCATCGCAGAAAACAGCCCGGGCCTGGTCTTCATCAAGCTTGAATTCCATCCTGTCAGCTCCTCACCGCGTACCGTGACCGGCACAAAGGGCGGAAGCTGCAACCACGGCATTCTTCTTCAGCCCCGGCCAGAGAGAACTCACCCCTGGTCATGGACCCGGCCCAGGCCGCAAGACCCTGTGCAAGGGCCGCGGTATACGCGTCCATGTCTTCTGCACCACACCAGGCCTTAGGGGCGTCTTCAAACCATACAAACGAATATTTCGCAGATTCGATATCATAATAGGCGGCGCCATCGACAGCCGTCCCCCGGGCCTTGAGAAGGAATACATACAGGGGAATCTGTATGCTTTGAGGAAACCCGTCGGCTCCGTTCCTGTACCGGGACTTCTGCAGACGAAGCTTTTTTTTGTAATCCACAATAAGAATTCGGCCCTCGGCGTCGCC
>JAFGQL010000119.1 GCA_016935695.1 Spirochaetales bacterium | reverse complement strand
TCTGTACAGCGATGAAGTACCGGCACAGCATATAATCACAGATCCGGAGCATGTCCCTGTTGAGCAGCTGGAACACATACTTGCCTCGCCGGATTTCGGCGGGACCCGGGAGCGCTGGGCACTCCGCTTAAAAAAACCAATACCGCAGCAGGAACCGTCCGATCCTGTGGCAGGACCGGACAATGAAACTGTCAGGCTCATATTGGGATATACCCTGCTGGCGGTCATAGTGGCGTCCGCCGCAGGACTCCTGGTCTTTCTTGCCCGGTGGATGTTTGCGCACAGAAAAAGCCTGCGCGGTAGCTTAGGCCAGGACAAAGCAGTCATTACGCCTGCCTCGACGGACATATCAACCGGCGATCTGCTGTACAAAGCCAGGGAATACCTTTCACAGGGCAGCCTCCGCGCCGCGTGGGCATGCTGTGTCAGGGCGGCGGTATCCCAGGTAGCCGGAACAGCAGATGCGGTCCCCCGGCGGAGCTATACCGAATTGGAAATACTCAACATTGCATCGGCTAATGAAATCAGCGGTTTGGGGGAATTCTCGCTCCTGATCCACCAATGGCTTGAAATAGCCTACGCGGGAAAGGAACCGGAGCACGACACACTGGTCAGACACATTCAATGGTGCGAAAGCCTTGAAGCAGATCACGGAGGAGCCGCCAGTGGATAAAAACTGGATGGCTGTCCTACTGGTCGCGGTGGCACTCGGTGCGGCGGGATTTGCAGCCTTTCATTATGTAGAACTGTACCGTGAGGAGGTTCCCGTGGCTCCTTCGGCACAGGCTCAAGCCAATGATTTCCTTGCCCTGGAACGCTGGCTTGAACAGCAGGATGTCAAGGTACGAAACGTCTACCATGCCGATCTCGATTTCCTCATGTCGTCGCCGGAAAAGACAGTCCTTGTTCCCGCCTCTATGTTCAGCATCAGTCCTGTCGATTATACCCGACTCGATGCCTGGATTGCATCGGGGACCGATCTGATTGTGTTCATAGACAATCCCTGCCTGGCGCGGCCGGAACAGAAACTTGGCCTGTATCTGTCTACCGCAGGCATCTGGGTTGACCAGACCGGGGAGGACCCGGAAACAGAGGAATCTGCCCCTCCCGCAGCCGATGGAGCGGATGTGGACGAAGCGGTGGTATTCCGTTCATTCAATGCCGCCGCGGAACTCCTTCCCGGACCATCGGGAAATGCCGGGCTCATCCGGGTTAGAATGGGAAAGGGTTCCCTCTGCTGCACCGGGATACCCCTGTTCATGTACTCAGAATATATAGGAAGCCCGCCGAATGCAGTTCTGGCATGGCACCTGACAGGAGGAAGCAATCAGTCATCCCGGGGCCTGGTGTTCGTACTTCCGCCGGAAGGCAGCTCAGGATTATTCGGTAATCTGGCAGCCCATGGTAACTGGCTGCCACTGCTCGTGTCCGTGGCTCTGGCCCTTGCAACCGCTGTCTGGGCTTCACTTGCTCCGTTCGGCCTTCAGAAAGACGCGGACGAACGGGCAGGCAGGTCCATTGCCGACCGTTTCAGCGCAGAAGCGTGGTTCCTGGTAAGATACCGATCTCTCGGCGCATACCTTGCTGATTACCGGGAAATAATCAGGACAAGACTCAGGATACGTACCGGCAGAGAGTTTAGCGATGATGAACTTGTTGATTACCTGGTCAGCACGGCGGGCACCGAACGCGTAAACACTGAACGCCTTGTAAAGGCGGGGCCACATATATCACTGGAGCGTTTCGCGCAATTGAGCGCAACAATTGAACACATACTGGAGACTTTATGAATGCAATGAACAGGGAACAGGCGGGACGAATTATTGGCGGTATCAGGAATGAGATAGCAAAGGCATTCATAGGCCAGGATGAACTGGTGGAGTATGCCCTGATTACCCTCCTTGCCGGGGGGCACATACTCCTCGAAGGGCTGCCGGGCCTTGGAAAAACACTGCTTGTGAGATCCATCGCAAAGGCAATCGGCGGTGACAGCCGCCGTGTACAGTTCACTCCGGACCTCATGCCCAGCGATATAACGGGCCACATTATGCTCGACGCATCGGCGAGGAATTTTGTCACAAAAAAGGGGCCGGTGTTCACAAACCTGCTCATTGCCGATGAAATAAACAGGGCACCGGCAAAAACCCAGGCGGCCCTTTTTGAGGCAATGCAGGAATTCCAGGTGAGTCTGGACGGGACGGCCTACCCCCTGCCCAGACCCTTCATGACGCTGGCAACCCAGAATCCTTTGGAACATGAAGGGACCTACCCCCTTCCCGACGCCCAGAAAGACAGGTTCCTGATGAAAGTCATGGTTCCTTTTCCGAGCCATGAAGAAGAAGTAGTCATGGTCGCTAAGGTGCTTTCCGGAATGACAGGGGCCGAACTCATTACCGATGAGGTCGGCGCAGTCACGACACCCGGTGAATTCGCCGAAATACAGAACCTTGCAGCCGGCCAGAAGGTCGAGCAATCCGTCATAGACTACGCGGTGCGTCTTGCTTCCGCCACACGGGCAACACCGGAAATCCAGTCGGGGGCAGGACCGAGGGGAAGCCTGGCACTGATAAGGGGGGCGAAGGCCCTGTCCCTCATGGAACAGCGGGATTATGTCCTGCCTGATGACGTGAAACGGCTTGCGGTTCCGGCGCTTGCCCACCGGATCATCCTTTCTGCAGAAAGCGAAATAGACGGATTGAACGAACAACAGGTGATTGAGCGGATTGTGTCAAGGACAGAGGCGCCGCGATCATGAGACCGGGAAGGAGCCTTGTTACCTTATCTCTTCTCTGGCTGCTGACAGGCGCCGTCTCATTTTTTTACATGAATGCGCTGCCGATATGGCTGTACGCGGCACTTGCCGTCTTGCCCGTAATCATCCTTGACCTGTGCATACTCACCCTGCTCCCCTCACACCTGTCGGTCGCAAGGTCTGTGTCCCCGGTGATGGCCCTGGGTAAGGAGGAAACCGTCCTGTTAAGACTGCACAGACACTCCGGCGGATACCTCCCTTCCAGAATGCGGCTGTTCGACATGTATCCCGACAGTTTCATCTGTTCCGCGTTTCCGCTCCTGGTGACAAGACAGCAGTGGGCACAAGGCAGCGACCTGGAAATAAGGTACCACCTCATGCCCGCAACACGGGGATCATGGGACTTTAACAACACCGAAGTCCTCCTGACATCGCCGTTGTTCATGTGGCGCCGCAGGATAAGCATATATTGCAGGAATGAGGGTAAAACCTATCCCGACTTCAAACGCATGCTGAGCCTGGCGGCTCCCGGACTGAAAGGCGCATATCAAAGCATTGGTATAAAAAGCAGGAGAAAACGCGGCGAAGGCATGGACTTCCTGAGCCTCCGCGATTACAGGGAAGGGGATTCGATCCGTACCATCGACTGGCGGGCGACAAGCAGGAGGGGAAAACCGATCGTCAGGGAATACAGTGAAAGCCAGGACCAGCAGGTCCTTCTGATCCTTGATACCGGGTACCGCCTTTACCGGAGCGACGGTGAATTCCTGCAATTCGACCATGCCCTCAACGCCGTGCTCATGCTTGCCCACACCGCGTTGACACACGGCGACAGCGTCGCTTTCTCGAGTTTCGGCAATGACGATCGATGGATTCCGCCGCGAAAGGGCAAGACGGCCATATCAGGGCTCTTACACAGGCTGTACGACCTGCAATGCGGCCCCGTACCGTCATCACCATTTCAGGCCCTTGAAAAAGCCATGGACCATCTGCATAAATGCAGCTTCATCATCCTTGTCAGCAACCTGCGGGAAGAAGACGGCGAATCGCTGTCATGGATACTGCCCCGGCTGAACAGACAGCATCTGCTCCTGGCAGTAAGCCTCAGCGAATCCGACACACGCACCATCATCCACCGCCGGCCGGTTACCACAGAAGAAAAACTGGAAAAGGCCGCCGCAGTATCATACGTTCATGCCCGGGAAAAAATGTACCGTCACTGGGAGCACCTGGGGCTCCTCACCCTCGAATCGGTACCCGATCAGCTCACTTCACGCATGATCAACACCTATCTCGACGTCAAACGATCAGGAAGACTGTAAAAATACACAAAGTACTTTTTCATCTCTCCTCCTTACATTTCACCTTTTTTTATCCATTTCCCCTCTTTCGGGGGAACATACTTTTTCATTGCGTCAAGAAGGGTTTCCGGATCATTCTGAACAAGCAGCATGCCGCGGTTGACCTGTTTTAGAAAACCTTCCGATACCATCGTATCCAGCTGTTCCAGCAATCTATCGAAATAACCGTTGATATTCAGCAATCCTGTCGGCTTTCCATGAAGCCCCAGCTGGCCCCAGGTCAGAAACTCGAAGGTTTCGTCAAATGTTCCGAACCCGCCCGGCAACGAGATGATGCCGTCGGACATTTCATACATGAGGGCCTTGCGTTCATGCATGGTGCCTGTCCAGTACAGTTCGGTTATGCCCTCGTGGGCGATTTCCTTGTCACGGAGCGCACCGGGCATCACGCCGACCACCTTTCCTCCGACTTCCAGTACTCCATCAGCGACAGAGCCCATGAGGCCTACGCTTGCGCCGCCGTACACCAGGGTTATGCCGCGCTGTGCCAGGGTTTTTCCCAGTTCGCGCGCGGCCGTTTCGTAGGCCGGATTGTTGCCGCAGCTTGAGCCGCAGAAAACGGCGATGGA
>JAFGQL010000118.1 GCA_016935695.1 Spirochaetales bacterium | reverse complement strand
TATATGGAGAAAAAGTACACTTTTTTAAAATCGACACGAAGTTTTTCAAAAATGTTTCAATTCATTGTACAGCTTTGACAACTGGCGTCCGTTTTTCGTGCCGGTCTTTCTGTATATGCTGTGGGCGTGCTTCTTCACGGTCGACAGGGAAATGAAGCTTGCGTCGGCGACAGATTGATAGGTAAGTCCCTTTACGAGCAATCCTGCTATTTCCAGCTCCCGCTGTGTAAGGGAAAATCTGCCTATGAGCTTTTCCTGGGCAGCATGTATGCGCTCCGTGTCACTGACAGACCTCTCATTCCGGATCTGATAGATGAAACAACTTACGCTTGCGGCATTGACGGCAACGTAAAGGATCGAGAAATAATAATGAGGGAACCCGTGTTCGTCGATGTCCAGCATAAACAGGATTGAAATGTACAGGCCCAGGAAAACGAACATCATGACGCCAATGAACCCTGCACAGGCCGGCAGACTCTTCCAGAACTGTAGAATCCGGATTTTCACTCCGGTTTTCGGGATCAGCACCCCGGCCACAATCAGGGGAGCGAACATCACGGCCACGAAATAATTCGCAAGATCCTCCCTGCGAAACAAAAACAGGAGATTGAGCACCGCCTGAAAAACCAAAGGAAGAATCAAAGTCGTTACCGGGTGAGGTTTTTCATTGGCAAAGGCGAACATCATCCGGCTCACGTTGAAATTCATGATTCCCAGCAGATTGAACAGGAGAAAGAGGAATACCACGGTGCCGATCTCCGACAGAAGGCCTGCCATGAACAGAATGATTACCGCAAGCATATTGAGCATATGCAAAATGTAGTGTTTTAAGGCAGTCTCTCTCTGTTTCCAGTACAGGAAAAAACCGGTAAGGATGGAAAAAAGGGAAAAGGTATAGGAAAAAATCCAGAGGGAAAGATATACCGGCTGCATGGAAATACTATATCCCGCTCCCTCCATCGCCGCAACATAACAAGAGAACACATCGAATCGACACAAGGCCAAAATCATGTATACTTGCAGGATAATTATGATACGGGAAACAGAAGCAAAGTCCATACTTAGAAAATACAACCGGATCGACTCGTGGTTTTTAGGCGCCATGGGCATGAACCTGTACCGGGGCTGTGTCCACAATTGCGCCTACTGCGACGGCAGAAGCGAAAAATACCAGGTAACCGGAGAATTCGGCCGGGATATCGAAGTCAAGGTAAACGCCCCGGCGCTGTTAAACCGCGAACTGGATCCGACCAGAAAACGCACGCCATTCCCAGGCGGCTACATGTTTCTGGGCGGGGGAGTCAACGACGCCTATCAGCCGGCGGAAACAACCTACGGGCTTGCCCGCAAGGCCCTTGAACTCATCTACCGGTACTATCACCCGGTACACATCCTGACCAAGTCCACCCTGGTGGAGGAAGACATTGACCTGATAGAAGCGATCCACAGACGCCGTGGCGCGATCGTGTCCATGAGTTTCTCAAGTGTGAATCCGGAAATTTGCAAAGTGTTCGAACCGGGGGTTCCAGCACCGGAGAAACGCTTAGAAACCTTGCGGAAATTCAGGGAACGGGGCATACCCTGCGGGATGTATCTGATGCCGGTAATTCCCTTTATTACCGATACGGCAGAGGAAATCGGATCCAGCGTCGCCGCCGCGAAAAAATCAGGATTTGACTTCCTAGTGTTCGGGACGATGACCATGAAGTCCGGCAGACAGAGGGACCACTTCATGAGGGTACTCAAAGAATACGCTCCGGAGAAATGCGGCTTGTACGACATGATTTATCCGCCGAACCCTTACGGGGGAGCAACGCCCGAATACACTAAAAGCGCGGCCCTCGCGTTCAACACCGCCGCAGATTTCTTCCATATACCCAAACGGATACCCTTACGGCTTTTTGAAAACCTGGTTAACATGGACGAGCGCATACTTGTCATACTGGACCAGATAGGCGGCCTCACCGAACTACAGGGTGAGAGAAACACCTTCGGATATGCCGCCTACCAGCTTTCACAGAAAGTCGATAAAAGCGGCAACTCGATAAAGACCATGGGCAGTGAAATCAAAAAGGTGAAGGGCGTAGGCCCAAAGGTATTGCATACCGTCCTGGAGATCATCAATACCGGAACGAGCGGGTATTATGAAAGCATGATGTGTAGATAGATCGCTCATCAGATAAGGGCCAGAAGCCACATCGTCAATTCGTCAAATTCGTCAAAAGCCCTCAGCGGGTTTTCAGCTTCGCCGAACCCGTAGGCCATGTGAACATAGTCGGCGCCGGCATACCTGGAGGCTTTTTCATCTCCTGCAGTGTCTCCCACATATACAGGGAATTCCAACGATTGTGTACGTCTGAGCCTTAAGATGGTTTCACCCTTGGGCATTCCCGACATGCCGTGACAGTCGTACCCGGACAGTACCGGCTCAAGACCGGATTTCTCCAGAAACAGATTCATATACCATTCCTGGCAGTTGCTCACCAGAAACACCTTGTACTTCTTTGCCAGCAGGGGTATTCCTTCAAGGACACCGGGGAAGAACTTGCCTCCACGCTCCTTCACAGCCCGCATCTCAAATTCTTCGAGGGCCTGTATTACCTGTTCATGCTTTGAAGCCAATCCGGGAAACAGGGTCTCCACACAATCGGCATAGGGTTTTCCGGCGACACTTTCAATGTCTGCCGCACTCACCTCCATGTCCAGTCCAAGAGAGGCGAGGCCTCTGCTCCAGCCTTCTGCGCTTGCGGGGGAGGCGTTCCACAGGGTCCCGTCAATATCGAAAATAACACTATCATAATTCATGGTGTAATCTTACAGGACAATGTGCCGTGAGTCTTTAATTTTTTGTCAGTGCCACAAAAAAGCCGGCTCTTTCTCACGCTTTTCTCATTATTTACTCATGGAGCAGTTATAATGTAGCCGAATGAATACCTCGCTGTTACAGAAAGATCCGCGGACCTGTGTTCACTTCATCAGAGCATCCCTTGCAAGCATGGCCACCTTCGGTGTGGAGTTCGCAGTCCTGTTTGTACTTACTGAATGGATAAGCCTGCATTACCTGATCGGCGCGGCGGCAGGTTTCACCCTTGGTACGGTGCTTTTGTATAAGCTGTCAATCCACTGGGTGTTTTATACCCGGAGAATAGGGAACAGACAGTTTGAGTTCTCTGCATTCACAGGGCTGTCCCTTCTGGCAATGGCGGCAAACGGGGGACTTCTGTTGATATTTGTGGAGCTGTTGTCAATCCATTACCTGGCAGCCCGGGTGACCGCGGCCCTGTGCGTGTTCATTGCAAATTTCACGGTAAAGAAACTCCTGATGTTCTGAATGAGTCTGGACATTCACCAATGATCGTCTTACCATTCATTGGTATGGACACTACCCCGCGGATAGGCATCATCGCCGCGATGCAGCTGGAACTCGACGGCTTCCTGAGCCATCTGAAAGAGCACAAGACAGTAAGCTACGGCAACATCCATTACCACACCGGCACCATAGAGGGAAAAGACATCGCCCTCATGCGCTGCGGCATAGGAAAAGTGAACGCGGCGGTGGGCACCACCCTGCTCATCGACAAGCTGAAACCGGATTACGTGATCAATACCGGCGTCGCGGGAGGTTTCGCCAGGCATTTGCACATCGGCGATATAGTCGTCTCTACCGAGGTGGGGCATCACGACGCCGACGTGACGGTATTCAAGTACCTCCACGGCCAGATTCCCGACATGCCGCCGACCTTTGCCGCAGACCCGGCTTTGGTAGAATACGCCCTGGCCTCGTTCCCCGCCGGGTCGGGACATGCGGCCCACCGGGGCATTATCGTTTCGGGGGACTCGTTCATTCACAAAAACCGCCAGATCAGGGACCTTCAGAAAAAGTTTCCCCGGATCGCCGCGGTGGAAATGGAGGGCTCTGCGATAGCACAGACCTGCTACCTCTTTGCCACCCCCTTCGTGGTCATACGCTCCATTTCCGACCTGGTTTTCAAAAAACAAAGCCATGATGATTACCAGGGCTACAAGCAGTACGCGGCCGACATATCCGTCGGGCTGGTACGCAATCTCATAACACGCTTATAAACAAAAGAGGCAGCCATGAAGACAATACCGAGTTTTACCATTGACCATAACAGGCTTAAGAGAGGGGTGTACGTTTCACGGATCGACGCGCTTGGGAAGGAACGCATCACCACCTTCGACATCCGCATGAAAGAACCCAACAGGGAACCGGTCATCGATGTGCCCGCCCTTCATACCATAGAGCACCTGGGAGCAACCTTCCTCAGAAGCCACCCGGCCCAGGCGGACACAATTGTCTATTTCGGACCCATGGGCTGCAGGACCGGGTTCTACCTGATCGTGAAACACGAGGTATCATCCAGAGACATCCTGCCCCTGGTTACCGAGCTCTTCGCGTTTATCGCCGGATATGAGGGCCCAATCCCAGGCGCCTCTGCCGCCGAGTGCGGTAACTGGCAGAACCAGGACCTGCCCATGGCAAAGTGGGAAGCGGACAAATTCCTGTCTGAGACCATCGAGTGCATTACCGATGAGCAACTGACCTATCCGCGATAATGTTCATTGTACATGTACCCTGTAATATACATATCATGCAAGCGGGAAAGACACTGTGAACATGCTTCCCCCGGCGTCCAGGTTCCGGTAGACAAGATTTCCTCCGCTGTTTCTTGCAATGGCGTCGACGATAGCAAGGCCAAGACCGGAATGGACGTTCTCTCCCATACGGTAAGAAAAGAACCTAGTGGTAACAAGGGGGAACACCTCCTTAAGGATTCCCGGCCCCTTGTCGCGGACAGATAGAACAAATAAGCCCTCATTGATGTCTGCGGATACTCTGACGCTCTCCCTTACGGGAGAAAAGTCAACGGCGTTTTTTACCAGGTTGTCCACCACCTGATACAGTTTTACCCCGGAAACAGGTAGCCGGCATTTTTCAGTTCCACCTGAATGCTCAAACAAAACTCCCCGGGACTCATATGCGCGCAATGCTTCTCTAATGACCGGCAAAACCGAATCACAATACTCATTCTCCGTTTGTGTTTCCAATTCGCCGATGTGCTTTATTTCATCCATAAGGCTTTCCATACGCGATATTCGCGTGTGTATCCTTTCCAGGATTTCACCTTTTTCCTTTTCGTCGGGAGTTTCCGAATATATCTCGATTCCCGACCGGATTGCAGAAAGGGGCGTCTTCAGTTCGTGGACGATATCCGATGAAAACGCACGGAAATTATCCGCCTGTGTTTTCTGGGCTTTTACAAGTCTCTGTATAGCCTGACAAATGATGCCGATCTCACCAATGCCGGGACGCAGGAGGGCATCGCTGTCTGTTATGCCTTCCTTACGGTCATCTGCAACAATTTTTGTTGCCAGCAGATACAGCCTGTTAAGCGGACCTGCCGCCATACTGTTCAGCACAAGCGAAAGCAGCACAGCAAGAAGGATAATCACGGAATATAAAAAGAGAAATCGTTCTTTGACGGCCCTTTCATG
>JAFGQL010000014.1 GCA_016935695.1 Spirochaetales bacterium | reverse complement strand
TGCAAGCAGATCCTCATTGTATGTGTATTCTATCTGATATTTGACAAAATCCGTCTCAAAGTAGACGGTCTGCCGCAACAGCTTCGGAATATAAACAGTTTCAAAGAGCGGTTTCTCTTCTTTTTGCGCGGCAACCATGGTTGACATATCGGCAGTGCTTGTCAGTTCGGGTGCGGATGATGCGCAGGATACAGCAGTGAACACCGCGAGAACAATCAGGGCATGATATTTCATGTGTACTCCTTCATCTGATATATAATGCCAGTATAGTAGACGTATGTCCAGTTTTCCATTTTTATCATAAACCTTTCGGCCATGTGCCAGTTTCCATTATATACGTGCAAACAGAGATCACTTCTGACACCGAGAGCTGCTCTCCCCGCGAATCCAGGGCTATTCCGGCCTTTTGGCAGGCTTCAAAGAGTAGATCCGTATTGACTCTTGTCTGAAGCATCCCCTGTTTCAGATTGTTACGGATTGTTTTACGCCTCGAACGAAAAAGATCATTCACGAAATCATCGTACAAGGCTCGCGGTACAATTCCCCCGCCATCATCATGATCCATCCCCACGTAGGCTGACGTGACATCAGGTACAGGAAAGAAAACATGGCGCGGGACCGAACCCCCTTTCCTGCAGTTCCACTTGTACTGACAAATAAGAGAGAACCCCGAGTATTCCTTTGTCGCAGGTTTCGCGGTGATCCTTTCAACAACCTCTTTTTGCAGAGTAAACACCATCCTTTTGCAGTCAATATCACTCTTTACCAGGTCCGCGATAATGACCGAACCTACCGAATAGGGAAGATTGCCAATGATTCGATCAGGGGGTGATTCTGCCCATGCGTCTTTCCATGTTTTCAGAAAATCACCTTCCTGCAGACTGAAATGAGGGTTATGCCCGAATTCGTCATACAGCAATGGTATGAATCCCCGGTCAATTTCAAAAACCTTCAGCTTTACCGGCAAGGTAACCAGTTTATGGGTGAGCGCTCCTATCCCTGGTCCTATTTCCCATACCGTTTCCCCTTCTTTCGCGTCCAGAAAACCAATGATAGCATGCTGATAATAAGGGTGGAGCAGGAAATTCTGCCCGAATTTTTTGGATAAATGAAGGCCGTGTATTTTTAACACCTCTGCAACTGCGGAAGCGGATTCATAGTTGATCGCCATAACAATTCCTCAATATTTTGTAGAGTACATAAAAAACCGCCACCTGGCATCCTGTAACAACAGCAGTCAGGATAATTCCCTCAGCCTTTACGGTAATACCCATTCCGGCAAAATCAAAGACCTTCACCATACACAGCCTCAATGGGAGAAGGATTACCGAAAGCCGGCCCCAGATGAGGGTGCCCATACCAGTAAAGGCATACAAGGTTACCAGAGGCGTCAGAATAAGTACATACGCAAAGGCTGTTACCGGTACTGTCTGAAATGATGCCATGGTTATGCCAAGGGTGGTAATTTGTGCACAGAAACAGGCTGCAACGGCTTGTGCGGTTTTCCCCGGCAGTATGCATCTGATCCATGCAGCCAAAAAGGGAGTCCCCGCAATAATTCCGAAGAGGGCGAAAAAACTCAATCGAAACCCTATGTCCGTAGCAAGCTCAGGAAATAACCACATGGAAACAAGGACACCTGCGACCAGTGAACGACGTAATTTCCAGGGACTGCTCACTCCCGGCATCAGTGAAAAACATGTAAGGGTCATTGCCGCGCGGGTGAGACTGGGAATGGGCCCTACGACAAAGTGATAGAGCCAGACGGCAATAAGCATGACTATCCTCGCGCCTCTCCTTCTACTCCTTTTCCCTGCCGCCAGAGTAACAAGCTGGAGTAAGAGGCCCAGATGGAAACCGGACAAAGCCAGGAGATGGGACGCACCGCATTCTCTCATATACCCCTTGTAAACAATGGCGAAACCTTCTAGTTTCCCTAAAAGGAGCGCAGCAAGAAGACCGCTTTCATCTCTACGTGACATGTAATCCCATAAACATGAAAGAATCGTATGCCTGGCCCCGAGAAGGCGGGAATCCCATCCTGCTTCATTAATGCTTTCTGCCTGCCAGATGCCTGTTCTGCCGGCAGAACGGACCTTGTCAGCCCGCAGGCGTTGCCCCCACCAGGAGGGATCACCTGTACCTTTTTTCAGGATAACTATTCGGCCGCAGACCGTGTATTCCATTCCCCCTTCGCTTTCAGCTGCATCCAGTTCAATGAAATGAAATACACCGTTTTGGGAAGCCACAGAATCCTTGTAAGCTCTTCCCGTAAAAGCAGACGGCGACGCATTTGGCAGTGACGCGGTGTAGGCGATTTTTTCATAACCCGCTGTCCCGTATGCCTGCCAGATAAAAAGAAGAGGCAAGCCTGCAAGAAGAAACAGCAGCGATCTTTTGTTCTGCAATCCGCGTACACCGCATAAGGACAGTCCTGCCGAAAAACAGAAAACATTCCATGAGAAGGTGCCGGAATAAAGGGTTGAGACAAAAAACAAGGTAAAGAAACAGGTTATATCCCGAAAAAAAAGGGCGGCAGTACTATTTGCTTCTGATGGCGAGAATTGCCCGCTGTGCTTCGGTCTTGATTGATTTTGAATAGTCGAGATACTGGACATACAACAGCGGCTGAAGCGTCTCCTTGCTGCCAAGTGCTCCCAGATTATGTACCACGGCGAGTACGATCTGTTCATCGTAATGCTCGCCATGTTCCACAAACGAGTTGGTTACATCAAGATACACTCCGAGCCGCACTGCTGCTTCTAGGGTGCCCATGGCTCCAAGCCCGCTGATTGCCTCTAATACCGTAGACTTTACCGCGGCGCCTCGGTCATATTCCGAAATTGTCAAATCAAAATGGGCAATCATGTCCTTGGTTGCTTCACCCCACCGTGCCTGGGTAAGGATTTGAACCGCGAGGATACGCAGCTGCCGCAGCTGCCTGAGTTCCCGCTCGGCCGCAGTCGATGTATGCACACCGATAGACAGCGCTTCGCTGGCGATGGTTGCAAGATCTTCTGCAGAAATGTTCTCCCGCTGCCGGGCGGTGGTGAGGGCCACAAGTTTTTCTTCAAAGGGGGCCGTTTTCAGTACGTTCATGATGAGCTGGCTTGTGTCTCCCTCAATGCCTAAAAGGGCGTCCTTGGCCGCTTTTGTCACATGAGGGTGAATGCCAAGAACACTCGAAGAGAGAATTACCGGGAAAGATTCGGATCGGCCGTACACACCCAGCACTGTTAACGCTTCTGCGAGAACCTGGGCATTAACGCCTCCTCCGGCTTTGAATATGTTGTTCTGTGTCTCTACCCAGGTGTTCAGCCTTCCCGGTATAACAGGGTCTTGTGTATCCAGGGTTTTCAACGCGTTCAGAATTGCTATACGCACACTGGTATCTGTGTCCACCAGAAAGAGTTCCCATATTACAGGGAGAGCTTCGGAAAAGGACGCTACCCCTGTTAAACGGACAGCAAGAACAGACAGTTCTCTGAGCCTGGCGCGGAGATCAAGCTGGTCCGAGTTATTCAGGACGTATTCCAGAGCGGTCATGTACAACGGCCCCATGGTCGCGGGTCCGTAACCTGCGGAATCCTGCAAAACTTCAATTTTTGTTTCATCGCTGCCTTTGTTGAAATTGTCTATAAAGGCTTCCACGAGGCCTTCCTGAGAGAACAAAGGAAAAGACGAGATTGCGAATAGTACAAAAACGATTTTTTTCATGTGTTAAATCCCGTAGGGAGTAGTCCGGCTCCGCTGCTGCATCTGTTCCCGTTCCTGAAAAATATTATACACAAAAGAAAGCACCTGGTTTTTTTGTTTATTAGTAAGGGGAATACATTGAATGTGCAGAATGGACTGGTTTTTTTTCTGGCTGTAGGAAATTCCCTTTACCACACCGGACATGGCAACGGTAGAGCTGTTCGTCAAGGAAAACTGCAGCTTGACAGCAAGACCGACTTTTGCCCGTCCGCCAACCAACACCGCTGCTCCGTCCTCGGACAGATCCACCAGCCGGCACCTGAGGCCGGGACGTTCTTCCAGGTGTTCTGTCGCAGCAGAGATGGAAGAAAGAATATACAAATACGCCGGGAAATTGCATTCAACCCGGACAGAACGCCGTTTCTGGGACCGGATCATGTTATCTGAATGGGTGATATGAAGTATGGGGTATTTCTGGGAAATAAAATCATCGATTACCCTGGTTTCAAATACATAGCCCGCGTCATCTGCCCGCCAGAAATACACATTTACTTTCTGGCCTTTCCAGGTGAATCCCGGAGGAAGCTTCTGCCCCTGCGGATAAGAAATGGCTATATAACGCCGGAGATTTTCGACAACTGTGGAATGAAAGGTACCGATACCCGGCAGTGTAAGTTTCAGATGCTGACGGGTCGCGATCTTTCTGGTTGTTTTGAGCCCGAGAGTGTATTTGGGAAGGTTCAATTCTACTTTTTTCCTGAAATCGAAAAGCTTGGACACCACGCGGATACTGTTCTCGTCGAATTCCTTGCCTTCGGAGCGGAATTTGATAATGATTCCCCGTATGGAACGGTCCAGCTGTTTGATGGACCAGAAAAGTGAAGTGGGATTTTCCAGTTTGTTTTCCACTGCGGCCTTGCGCAGGAGATTTATTTCCCGCAGGGTAAACCCGGATTCCTTGCCCTTTGTATAAAATTGCAGCCAGGGAAAATATCCGCCGCCGGCGCTTCTGAGCATGATGAGGAAAATTACAAGCAGAATAAAAACAACTATTACTAAAATCATATTCCTGTATTATCTGTATCGGCTTTTTTCTGGAAAACCTTTTGATAGAATGTGTGTGAATAATGTTGTACAGTATGCCCTAAATCATCTCATGATGCAATCAGGAATAATATGAAGGTCCGGGAAGAAACATACGAAACACTCCTCCTTTATTCCGTGTTTTTTTTACCCGGATATATACAGGCCGGCGCCGGCTACGATCCACAGATGTTCCTGTCCGTGTTTCATAACCTCATGTTTCTGTTGACCGCTCTACCCCAGTTCCTTCTTCTGTATTTTCTCATACGCCGTAAGGGTTTGGTCTTCGTTTTCGGGTTCCGAAGATTTACATTCACGGACCTCCTTAGAGCGCTGGCAGTGTTTTCTCTTCTGTGGATACTGGTTGCAACGACAGCTGTCCTGGTTTCTGCGACACCCTTGGCTGAGCAAACGCAAAATCACCCTTTGAACCGAGGCACTTCCGGACTATCCGTTCTTGTCCTTTTATTTTTCGTTTCCCTTGTTACGGGATACCTGGAAGAGGGGTTTTTCCGCTGCTACCTGTACCGCCAGGCACGCAGGCTCGGTGCAGGCTACCTGGTCAGCATCAGTGCCGTATCCCTTCTTTTCGGCCTCGGGCATATGTATCAGGGAATATACGGAGCCGTCATGACGGCTTTTATCGGTTTCTTGCTCCAGTACCTGTACACAAGAGTGTTCCGGTCCATTCATCCTGTTGCAATCGGCCACGGATTGTACAATTTCAGTATCTTTTTTGCCGCATACTTTCTGGCCTGAATCAAAAAAAGACTCGTTTTTATGTGACTTTTTCTCTATATATGTTATCTTTAATATTAACGATCCTAGCATAAGGAGTTGTTGTGAATAAAAAACTTCTCATACTGACAGCAGCCGTTCTTGCCCTGGTTGGAGCGGGCCTGTATATTTTCATTTCAAAAACAGCTGACGACCCTGACGACACCGGTATTTCCGCCCTTCCGGGACCCCGTACCGAACTGTCAGAAGAAACCATCATTCCGGTTCAAGACAGCTACACCCGGCTTCAGACCATGCTGGGTCAAATGGGCTTTCAGCTGCCGACAACGGCTTTCCCCGCCCCGGATTTCACGGTGAAGGACATTCACGGCAATGACATCCGGCTTTCAGATTACAAAGGACGGCCTGTTCTTTTTAATCTGTGGGCAACCTGGTGCCCACCCTGCAGGGAAGAAATGCCCTCCATGGATGCACTGTATACCGAATTCAAGAAAGACGGTCTGGTCATTCTCGCCGCTTCGTCCTCGTTGACTAATGACACTTTTGACAAGGTAAAGGCATACGCCCTGGATAACGGGTTTACTTTTCCCATTCTTTTTGATGACACTGAAGCCATAGATTACTCCTATTTTACTGGCAGCATCCCCACTTCATATCTGATCGATAAACAGGGAATGATAGCTGCTCGACTTGTGGGAGCCATAGACTGGTCCAGTAACGACATGAAGGCAGCAATAAGGGAAATGCTCAAATGAAACGGAGGGTCCAGCGGTTAGCCGGCATTGCCCTCCTCCTGTCAAGTCTCCATCCTCAATTGTCCGCCGGCACGCCCCCGTTTGTTGAGGGTACCGCTGTCATGGAGGATATCGGAGGCAGCATAACCATTACTGTATCCGCGGTGTTTTCCTTCCCTCAAGGGTATTACCAGGCCAATGATCCAGAGTTCTTTTTTATTTCCATGGATAGGCCTTCTTCCCGCCTTGTATCTATTGAATATCCCGGCGGCGCCCAATTCCGGGGAGCAACCATGGTTGAAGCCGTATTTGAAATTACCGATGACCCAACAGACCAGACGGAAACGTCTTTATCGGTACATTACCAGCTATGCGATGAAGCAGGTACCTGTTATTTTCCTAAAAGCCGGCGGCTTGCTCTTTCTTTCCCTGCTCTTTCCGATACTGCCTCCGGCGGGACGGCGGAAGCGGCCTTCCGGATAGAGGTTCCCGATTACCCGCAGTTCAACACATTAGATAGGGGAGCTGTCGGTTTTGGGCCGACTGAAACCGGTGGATCTGGACAGGAACAGGATCCTGCCGCTGATCCCCTTGTTTTACCGGATAACAGCAGCCGCGCGGCAACATCCTCCATAACACTCGGCTCAGCTGTGTTTATCCTTTTTCTGGCCCTTGTGGGGGGCATTCTTCTGAATGTCATGCCCTGTGTTCTTCCGGTTCTTTCTTTAAAAGCAATGCACCTTGTTCAGCTCCACGATAAAGACCGTCAGGCAAGCATACGGTCGGGAGCCGTCTACAGCCTGGGAATCATCACCTCGTTACTCAGCTTGGGGGCAGCGGCAGCGGTACTCAAAGGTCTGGGAGAAATTTCCGGCTGGGGGTTTCAGTTCCAGAACCCCTATTTTACCGTAAGCCTTTCGTTTCTGATGTTTGTTTTTGCCCTGTCGATGTTCGATGTATTTATATTCAATATCCCCGGCCTCACATTTACCGGAACTGCCTCCGATACATCCGGAACTCTGGGGACCTTCCTGAGCGGCGTCCTGGCTGTGCTGCTTGCCACTCCCTGTACCGCGCCGTTCATGGGCTCAGCCCTCGGTCTTGCTTTTACCCTCGGTCCCGGCATGATTGCCGCCACTTTCGCCTTTGTGGGAATCGGCCTCGCGCTGCCCTTTTTCCTTTTGAGTGTTTTCCCTTCCCTCCTTGCATGGATCCCGAAACCAGGCGCCTGGATGAATACCTTCAAACAGCTTTTGGGGTTTCTGCTCCTGGGGACTCTGGGTTGGCTTTTAAACAGTGCCTATCATCAACTGGGATGGAAGGGTATGCAGGTCCTTTTCCTTTTCTTTCTGGGAACCGGCCTCATTCTGATGCTGTTCGGAAACAACCAGAAACGCGCCGGCAGCCCTGCCGGACGGAGGATCCTTCTCATCATTTTTGCCGTCATCTTCATTTTTGGAATATACCAGGCGGGATCGGTACAAAAAACAGGAGAATCGGAAATCCCCGCCGGCTGGAGGGAATTCTCTGAAGATACTCTGGAAATGGAACGCAGCTCCGGAAAAGGAGTGTTCATAGCCTTCTCTGCCGAGTGGTGTCTTACCTGCAAAACCAATGAATCCCTGGTTTTATCTACAGACCGGGTTATGCAGTTTTTCAAGGAGAATGACATTTCACTCCTGTACGGGGACTATACCAACGGCGATCCTGTCATTGCTTCCTGGATAGAAGGATTCGGAAGAAGCGGGGTTCCGGTATATGCTTTTTACGCTCCTGGAAAGGATAAACCGGTTTTGCTGCCCGAGGTTCTTACCCCGCAGTCTGTATTTGCAGCTCTGTCCGCCAATCCGTGATGCCGGTGTCGGCCGCCGGCCGTTTTCATTTGACACCGTAAAGGGAACATGCTACCGTCTAGTTTTATGGAGGACTAATGGACCCTAAGGATACAGTATTCAAGCGCTTTCAGACCGCTGCCCGGGATTATCCCGAAAACACAATGCTCATGGCAAAAAACGGCAAATCCGATTTTACCTCCTACTCCTACAAGGAGTGTTACGAGCTCGTAGAACAGGCGGGCACGGGATTACATGTCCTGGGCGTTAAGCGGGGGGACCATATCGGTATCATATCAGACAACCGCTACGAATGGCTCTTGTCCGACCTGGGAATTTTGGGCCTCGGCGCCATCGATATCCCCAGAGGATCAGATTCCACCGACGAAGAAATCGCTTTTATTCTTGCCCATGCAGACTGCAAGGCAAGCTTCGTTGAAAACACCGCACAGCTTAAGAAAATAGAAAAACATCTGGATAAACTTCCGCTTCTGAAAACCATCATCCTCTTTGATGACGCAAAAATAAACGAAGGGAAACACTCGAATCTCGAGGTCATTTCATTCCAGCAACTGTGCGCAAAGGGCGCGGCTGCTCTCGAAAAAAACAGATCGTTTTTTGATGACGAAGTGCAACAAGGCTGCGCGGATGACATTGCAACGATCATTTATACCTCAGGCACCACTGGTGAACCGAAGGGGGTACTGCTCCCTCACCGCAGCTTTATTTTTCAGCTGGAGCGCATCTACGACTATATACCCGCAGGCCCCGGCGATATGTTCATAAGCGTGCTTCCTGCCTGGCATTCTTTTGAAAGGGCCGTGGAATACATCATCATTAATGTTGCCGCCACCATCGGCTATTCCAAACCCCTGGGGGCGGTCATGCTTCCCGACATGGCGGTCCTTAAACCTCACTGGATGGCATCGGTCCCGCGTATTTGGGAGAGCGTCCGCAGTGCTGTCGTCAGGAACGCGGCACAGGCCGGGGGTGTAAAAAAGGCGCTTTTTTACTTCTTCCTTGCAGTCGGAGAGTCCCATGCTGCCCTGCGCAACCTGTTCAAGGGCTTTACACCGGAATTTTCCAAGCGCTCCCGTCCGCTTGACATTGCCTTCAGCGCAATCCCGCTGCTGTTACTGACCCCCTTCAAACTTCTCGGCGATGTTCTTGTGTTCAGCGCTCTCAAGAAGAAACTCGGCGGCCGCTTCAAGGCCGGTATTTCCGGCGGAGGCGCTCTGCCGCCTTACGTTGACAGATTTTTCCAGGCTGCTGGCATTCAGCTTCTGGAAGGTTACGGCCTTACCGAAACCGGACCGGTCTTGAGTGTACGTAAATTCTTGAAACCGGTTTCCGCAACCATCGGTCCGATTCTTCCCGATGTGGAATGGAGGATAGTCGATGCAGCAGGAGAGGAGGTTCCCCAGGGCCACAAGGGAGTGCTGATGGTAAAAAGCCCGCAAATAATGGACGGGTACTACAAACGCCAGGAAGCCACCGACGCGGTACTCAAGGACGGATGGCTTGATACCGGCGATCTCGCAATCTCTACCGTACACGGCGAGTTGAAAATTGTCGGGCGCGCAAAGGAAACCATTGTTCTTCTTGGCGGGGAAAACATTGAGCCCGTCCCGATCGAGGACAAGCTTCTTCAATCTGATCTCATTACCCAGGTAATGGTTCTTGGTCAAGACCAGAAATTCCTTGGCGCATTGATAGTTCCGGACCTGTCGAAGGTCGAAGAAATGGCAAAAACAAAAAACATCGGTTATTTTGAATCCGGCGAGCTTTTGTCTCTGCCTGAAATTCAAGAGCAGTTTCATGACGAAATTCAGCGTCTTGTAAACCCCAAAAACGGCTTTAAACCATTTGAAAGAATTTTCCGTTTTTACCTTCTGTCGAAGGAGTTCGAGGTGGGCAGGGAATTGACCCATACCCTCAAATTAAAGAGAAATGTCATTGAAGATATCTATGCAAAAGAGATAAAACAGATATTTTCTAAATCCCAGGGCTGACACACGCGGCCCGGTCTCTCAACCCATGTACCGCATGTTTCGCAACGACTGCGAAGGGGTGTTCGAGAAACGACCCAACCGGTTTGTTGTTCAGGTAAAGACAGA
>JAFGQL010000117.1 GCA_016935695.1 Spirochaetales bacterium | reverse complement strand
TTCAAGGGTATTGAGGGATCCATGACCCTGCTCCACGGAGGTCAGGGCTGCGCCACCTATATACGCCGGTACATGATCGGTCATTTCCGGGAACCCATCGATATTGGTTCGTCCAGCTTTACCGAGGACACTGCGATCTTCGGCGGTAAGAAGAACCTGTTCACCAGTCTGGACACCCTTATCAAACGATACCATCCAGCCCTGATCGGCATCGCAACCACCTGTGTGTCGGAAACCATCGGCGAAGACCTGCACATGTATCTCCATGAATACCGGGTACTGCACAAAGCCAGGGAAATCCCCATCCTGGTGGATGTCTCCACCCCGTCCTATGAGGCCTACCACGGCGAGGGATACTGGAGGGCAGTCACGGCGGTTATTCAATCCATTGGCGAGAAGACCGATTTTACCGAGAATCTGACCATCATCCCCGGTATGGTAAGCCCGGGGGACCTGCGGAAGATCAAAAGCTGGATGCGTCTATTGAACATTCCGGCGAAAGTCTTTCCCGACTACTCTGACACCCTCGACGGCGGTCCCTGGGAACAGTATCAGCCGATACCAAAGGGGGGCACTCCTGTAGACGACATCCGGTCCATCCCCAACAGCTCCCTGTGTATCGAGTTTGCCGCCGGGACCAAAAAGAATGCAAGCCCGGCGGACTACATTGAACAGACATGGCGCATTCCCTCGGTCCGCCTGCCCCTTCCCATCGGAATCCGCCTGACCGACCACTTTTTCTCGGTCATGGAGCGGTTTTTCTCCACGCCTCTCCACGAAGAATTGAGGCAGGAGCGTCAGCGTCTTGTGGACCTCTACGTAGACGGACACAAACTCGCTTACGGCAAACGCTTTGCCCTGTACGGCGATGAAGATTTCGCCGCGAGCATGACCGCCTTCCTGTGCGAAGCCGGTTTCATACCCGCCCTGATCGCGGTCAATTCAAGCGGAGGCGAAGTCCGGAACTCCCTCCTGGCCGTCTGCGACCAGCGCTGCCTGGAAAACACGGTCATTCTGGAGAATCCCGACTTCGGCGACATAGAAGAGGAAGTCCGCATCCTCGCTGCCGCTGAGGCAGTGGACTTCATGATCGGTAATTCCAAGGGGTTCAAAATCGCCCTGCACAACGGGCTGCCGCTGGTACGGACCGGGTTTCCCATCCACGACCGGATCGGCGCTTCACGGATGGTAACCCTCGGATATGAAGGGGCGGCGCATATATACACCACAATCATCAACATGCTTTTAGAAAAAGAGCAGAACACAGGTTCCCGCCAGTACGGGACCTATTAAGGAAGGTAACGATCATGAGTACAGTAAACACAACAAGCTCCGTTCATCCATGTTACAGCAAGGAAGCGGCAAAAAAATATTCGCGGCTTCACCTTCCTGTGGCCCCCGGATGCAACATCCAGTGCGGATACTGCTCACGGAAAACCGACTGCCCCAATGAGTCCCGGCCAGGAGTGAGTTCAAAAGTACTCAACCCCGAACAGGCGGAGTTCTATGCCATGAACATGCTGGCTCTGGATCCGTCAATATCCATCATCGGTATCGCCGGGCCGGGAGACGCCTTTAACGATCCCGAACGCACCATCGAGACCCTGACGCGCATCCACCGCCGCAATGAAAAGATACAATTCTGCGTTTCTACCAACGGCCTGAACCTTTACCCCTATGTGGACAGCCTTGCCGAACTGGGACTTACCCACCTGACAGTAACCGTCAACGCTGTGGATCCGGTCATAGGTGCGGAAATTTACCGGTGGATCCGGTATGAAAAACGGCGGTATCTCGGTATGGAAGGGGCGGCACTGCTTCTTGAACGACAGAAGGAAGGCATAATCAGGGCAGTGACCAAAGGCATCACCCTGAAGGTCAATACGGTTTATCTGCCAGGCATCAACGATTTCCACATACAGGAAGTCGCCGAGACCGTCAAAGACTGGGGAGCGGACACCCAGAATATCATTCCTTTTTTACCAGTCGAAGACAGTGCGTTCGAAGCGCTCCCGCCTCCGGATCACGCCCAGGTAGTCCGCATGCGGATGGCCCTGGATCCGGTCATTCACCAGATGACCCACTGCGGCCGCTGCAGGGCTGACGCCGCAGGAAAGATAGGGGCCAAAAACTCGGACGAAGCGGATCGGATTCTTTCCGAGGCTTCCTCTTACAAAGAAATCCGAAAACCAGCAACCCGCAGGTACGCGGCGGCATCAAAAGAAGGAATACTCGTAAACTGCCATCTGGGCGAGGCTTCAGCTTTTCATGTGTTCCGTATGACCGGCAACGGCCTTGTCTTCGAACAGGAACGGCCCGCGCCGGCTTCTGGAGAAGGCCGCTGGCAGCAGCTCTGTGCCCTCCTGAAAGACTGCGACGCCCTGTTTGTCTCCGGAGCAGGCCCTTCGCCCGCCAAAGTGTTTCAGAACGAGGGCTGTGAGCTGCACATCTGCGAAGGTCTCATAGAGGAAATCATTGAAACCTATGAAGATTCAGGAAATCTTGCGGCCTACCGTCCCTGTGACCAGTTTGCCTGCGGTTCTGGTTGCGGCGGCAGCGGCACTGGCTGCGCATAACTACATAAGGAGCATTGTATGAACACTGAAGGAAAACACATTTTTGTCTGCGCGAGTTTCCGCGCGAACGGATCTCCCCAGGGGACATGTGACAAAAAAGGGGGACCGGCACTTGTCCAGTATCTGCAGGAGGAGCTGTCGGACCGGGGACTCGATGATGTCCTGGTATCTACCACCAGCTGCTTAAAGGTCTGTGACCGCGGCCCCGCGATGGTTATATACCCGGATGCGACCTGGTACGGCGGTATTGAGAGCGAAGACGACATCGATGCCATTCTTGACTGCCTTGAAAAGGGAGAAGTGGACCAGGACCACCTGATCAGTTGAAGCCGATACTACCATCTTGTAGCAAGTGGCGTGTCTAACTACAAAATGGTACCATTAATCACCAGGATATGATCCGGAATATTCACACAAAAACCTGCCCGCCGCAACGGCGGGTTCTTTTATGTACTTACAGGTAAAGGACTTATCATTCATACAATTGATCAGGGCCGTCAAGTTTCCGGGTTCGGGTATATTGGCACGGTATATGAATGTAGTCCTCATACAGACTTTCACTACAGGAAAAAACATGGAAACAATGGGTACAACAACACGGCGGATACTCCTGTGCGACACAACACTGCGCGACGGCGCCCAGGCGCCGGACATTCATTTCTCCTTTGAAGAACGTCTGGAAGCAGCCGCACGTTTACTGCACGCGGGTGTCGACGAAATTGAAGCGGGAGTACCCGCCTCAGGACCGGAGACAATCGATTTTCTCCGGGAACTGGTAACCCGGCAACCTGAAGGCTCCGTAAGCCTCTGGTGCCGGGCCCTGGAACGGGACATCGATATGGCCGCGTCCATTAAGGCCGGTATTGTACATATCTCCATCCCCGCATCCCCGGTCCTTCTCTCCAGCATGGGAAAAACCTGGGAAGACTTGTACACCCGCCTTCCCGGTATCATTTCCCGTGCCTGTGACTGTTTTCCCCGGGTTTCCCTCGGGATACCCGACGCCTTCAGGACTCCCGTGGAAAGGATCATGAAAATCAGCGCCCTGGCCGACAGATACAGACTGTACCGCATACGCATAGCCGATACCGTCGGGACAGCCTTTCCCTCCGAGGTGTACCGGCTTATTGCCGGTCTCGCTGCCGGCTGCGACACACCCCTGGCCTTTCACGGCCACAACGATCTGGGGCTGGCGACAGCCAATAACCTGGCCGCAGCAGAAAGCGGCGCCCAGTGGCTGGACGTGACCTTCGGCGGGTTTGGTGAACGCGCCGGGAATGCCCGCCTGGAAGAAACCGTCGCGGTACTGGGCATGAGCAAAAACTTTACTACGGCATTTGATGTAGCAGCCCTGAAAGACCTTTCGGCGTTTTTCTCGCGGATTACAGAAAGACCTGTCCCGGTGAATGCACCCCTCACCGGCAGGTACGTTCTTACCCATACCTCGGGCGTCCATGTACACAGCATTACCAGAAACGAAATGAGCTTTCAGCCCTATCCTCCCTCCTATATCGGACGGAAGAGCAATGAGTTTCTGGCGGGAGATCAGACAGGAAGAAACGGAATCCGCCACATGCTCGCCATGGAAGGCGTAGAAATTGAACCGGATATTCTTGGCAGCTTCACTACATTCATAAAGAAGAAATCCCTGCTCCTGAAAAAAGCCTATTCCTCAAAGGAATTGGTCCGGGAGTATGGATATTTCAACAGGACAGCCCTATGCAGTTAGACAGCCCGGATTGGAAACGGAAATACCACAGGACCATTTCCCTGTTTTTCAACATCAGCAGGCACCTGACACCAGGCGGTGACATCAAGGTGAGCCTGGAAGCAGTAATGGACATCATTGCCGAAAAACTGTCCCTCCAGCGCGGTATGATAACCATACTGAACAGAGAAGCGGGAGAAATCGTCACCAGCGTTACCTGGGGTTTCAGTGACGAGGAAAGGGCCCGGGGCCGTTATCTTCCGGGTGAAGGAGTCACAGGAAGCGTGGTGGAAACAGGAGAGCCCATCGTTGTACCCGATGTGAACACAGAACCGCGGTTTCTTAACAGGACCGGGACCAAAAGAAAACCGGAAGAAGGTACGACATCCTTTATTTGTGTACCGGTGAAATCCACCAGGGAAATCATAGGGACATTGAGCATCGAGTGGTCATGCACCGAAGAAGAGGAGCTGGATGACTATCTCCACGTGTGCACCATCATCGGCACCATGATATCCCGGGCAGTCCGCCTGCACCAGGCCGTCCATGAAGAAAACCAGAAACTGATGGAAGAAAACCGCATCTTGAGTGAACAGCTCAAGGAGAAATACCAGCCCGAAAACATCATCGGTACCTCGCGGCCCATGCGCCAGGTGTTTCATCTGATCAAGAAAATAAGCAAAACACAGGCGACCGTACTGATACTGGGTGAATCGGGCACCGGCAAGGAACTGATAGCCCAGGCGGTACACTATGCAAGTAACAGGGCCGACAAACCCTTCATACCATTCAACTGCGCTGTGCTGCCGGAAAACCTGATAGAGAGCGAACTCTTCGGCCACGAAAAAGGGGCGTTCACCGGGGCCGTATCCTTGCGGGAGGGCAAGTTCGAACTGGCTCACGGCGGCACCATCTTTCTGGATGAAGTGGGAGAACTGTCGTTGAATGCCCAGACGAAACTTTTGAGAGTCATTCAGGAGCGCCAGATCGAGCGCATAGGCGGCCAGTCCCAGATACACGTAGATGTGCGCATTATTGCCGCCACGAACAAGGATCTGGAGAAGGAGGTGGAAAACGGCGGATTCCGGGCGGATCTCTACTACCGCCTTAACGTGTTTCCCATAACCGTTCCGCCCTTGCGGGAACGCAGGACCGACATTCCCCTTTTGGCTGATTTTTTCATCCAGAAACACGCCCTTTTGAACGGCACCAGGGTCAACAGGATATCCACCCCGGCTCTGGACATGCTCATGTCCTACCACTGGCCCGGAAATGTCCGGGAACTGGAACACTGTATCGAGCGGGCAGTCATCCTGACCGACGAGGACACCGTCCACGGTTATCACCTGCCGCCTTCGCTGCAGAAGATCGGCAACTATATTCCCGACGACACGGGAAAACTCCAACGACAGATTGAAATTCTGGAATATGAACTCATCATAGAGGAACTCAAGCGCACCGGCGGGAACCTCATCGCCTGTGCCAAAAACCTGGGAATCACCTACCGGCAGATGGGAATACGCATGGAAAAATACCGGATCGATATCAAACGGTATAAAACCCTCAAAAAAGGCGCGGGCTGACCGTACATGAGCATAAGTATCCGCACAGCAGACCTGTTCTGTCATGACGACCGGGAAGACCTCATCCTGCTATTGGAAAGCTACAAAGCCGATCCCATGGGAGGCGGGGCCCCCTATACGGAAGAAGAAAAATCACGGCTTTTACAGGGATTAATGCGGCACCCATCCTGCGCGGTGTATTTCTGTTATTACGAGGGCCAGTTCGCAGGCGGCGCCGTGTGTTTTGAAACCTTTGCGACCTTTTCCGCCAGACCCTGCATAAATATCCACGATTTCTGCGTCCTTCCCTCCTTCCGGAAGAAAGGCCTGGGGACCTGCCTGATGAAGGCCATCCTGAAGGCGGCAGAAACCAAGGGTGCGGGAAAAGTAACCCTGGAAGTACGTGAAGACAATTACGACGCCCAACGGCTCTACCGCAGGCACGGGTTCGAAGCACCCCGACCAAACATGCTGTTCTGGAGCCGCTGCAACAATTAGCAGACACCGTTCGCATTCCCTGCGAAACACTGTACAATGAATGGCATGAAGCAGTGGCTGATGAGAGGGATGTGGATCCTCATATCCGCTATTTCACTTTCCGGATGCGCAAGCCGTGCGTCCACTGTGAGCAGACCGCCAATGATCTATATAAACCAGACAGGGTATCCGCCTGTAAGCAAAAAACGTTTCCTCATTACGGCTGACGCAGCCGGCACAATCGTAAATTTCTCTGTGGTCAGGGCAGAGGACGGGGAGCAGGTGTTTGACGGCACCCTCATAAGTGAAAAGCTGGATGACAGGAAACTTTCCGGGATGATACTGCGGCAGGGTGATTTCAGCGACCTTGAAACACCGGGGCGATACCGGATCGTGTACGGCAGCGCTGCCTCAAGTGAGTTCTCAATCTCCCAATCGGTATACCATTCCCTTGCCGCCGACAGCCTCCGCACCATATCTCTGATCCGGGCAAACATTCACATAGACGACCCTCTCACCGGCCTGAAACATCCCGCCGCCCACCTGGAAGACCGGAATATCACCGGAAAGGATTATTCGGGCGGCTGGTACAATGCCGGCGATTACGGGAAATGGACCCACTGTTCCTCGGTGGCCATTGCGAACATGCTGTGGCTCTTCCAGCTGGCGCCGGATTCGCCTGCCACCACCGCTGACACAACCGGCATTCCCGAAAGCGGAAACGGGATACCCGACATCCTGGATGAAGCCCGCTGGGGACTGGAATGGCTTCTGAAAATGCAGCACGAAAGCGGGGCCGTGTACCACAAGGTCGATACGGAACCCGATTTTGCATGGGGGCGGCCGCCGGAGGACGATCCCTACCCGAGGACCGTGAAATGGACGGACAGAAACGGTACAAAACCTTCGACTGTCGATGCGGGAGATTTATGCGGCGTCATGAGTCTGGCATCACGGGTGTACACCGGGATCGATCCCGCATTTGCAGAACGCTGCCGGACTTCTGCGTTAAGGGCCTGGGAGTGGATAAAGAAGAATCCGGGTACTGCCCAGACCGATCCCTACTATACCGACAACGACACCCGGCAGGAACTGTTCTGGGCAGCGGCGGAAATTCATGTGATAAGCGGCGGAAAAGAAGGCGGCGATCACCTCGCCAATCTGCCGTCCCTGAACTGGATCGGCCCTGTTACCTGGCAGGAGCCGGAACTCTACGGGGCTTTGGCTCTGTTGACCTGTACCCGCACAGGACAAAACCTGAAAGCACACATCCTCAATAGACTGACCGCTTCCGCTGAGTGGTTGTCGGCCAGAGCGGCACAGCATCCCTTCGGCCATACCGTTGACAGGTTCTTCTGGAGTTCCAATTTCCATATTTTGGGGGCCGGGCAGGTACTGGCGGCGGCATACCGCCTTACCGGCAGAATCGAGTTCAGGGATGCCGCCCTTGGACAGCTCCATTACATTCTCGGCCATAATGCACTGGGCCTGTCCTTTGTAACCGGCTACGGGGGAAACCGGGTACGACACCCCTATCATTGGCCCTATTTCGTGTACGGTGTCACCCTGCCGGGCTGGGTGTCAGGGGGAGCGAACCCCGTGCCCGAAGGAGCCGACCCTCTTCTGGTAAAACTGCAAAAAAAGGGGACCCCTCCCGCCCTGTGTTTCGTCGACGCCTGCGGTACAGACGGCTCCTGGGCCTCGAACGAGGGGACTTTAGCCATGACCAGCGCCCTGATGTTCCTGGCGGGATTGATATAGAAATACGGACCAACCCGGTTCATGAACAGCCAATGTCCATCACCGTATCCGCGGGTCGATGGAAAAGTCCTCGGTTTTTACAAGCCGTATGCGATCAAAGTCCGGGTGCCGGGTGTTCAGCACGAAATTATACTCTTGAGGTACCACGAATGAGCGGACCTTCAGGACGACATGCTTCCCCTGCTTCAGCCACTCTGTGCCGAAGGCACGACACTCTGCGCTGTTTTGTATGATACCCAGATCATCCAGAACCATGATGGAACAGTCATCGGGAATGTGGATGTGCATGAGACTGTAAGGCACCTCCGGCTTTGTTAAACGTATATTCCGTATGGATTCAGCCAGTGCCAGGGAAGGATATTCGCTCGCGTAGAGAGCCCAGCTGCCCGGGGGATTGAAACGGCCTCCGTACAGACGGGCCCCTTCGCCGCTCATATCATCCTTATGAATAGATTGGGTCAGCCGGTACACGGTCACCTAGGTCAACTCGCCCCACTCGATCTGTCCCACGAGGTTATCCACCGATGCAATACCCGCCTGGGTGGAAACCAGATCCAGAGGAGTCTGGCCGGCCAGGGCGTCATTCGGCTCCTTGAGCCATTTGAGGAAAAGTCTGCGGTCGCCGAAGACCCTGGTCCCGTGAATGAGCAGCGCGGCAAGGTGTACCACCTTATCCCCCATGTATTCCTTCAAGCGGTCTTCCGCCGCCAGGCGGTCAAAGGTACGGACGCTGGTGCCGATCAATCCGGCAAAAGCCGTTTTGGTTGTTTCCAGAAGCTCCATCACGCTCAGGGCCAGGTCTTTCGGAATACCGATACGGATGAGGCGATTCATCTCCATGTCGTCAATGTAAATATCAACCGCAGAGTCCGGTCTGCGAATGGCGTTCAACGCGTTGAGAAGATGTTTTTCCGGTCTTCGTGCACCCATGTACTGCTCCTGCCGCGAACAGGGACCAAAAGCGGCATATGCCATTAATATATCGGCATTTGGCGCAGCTGTCAAACCCCACGCCCGCTCCTCTTCCTGTTGTTCAACCGCCCTTAGACGCCTTCCATGTCCTTAAGCTGCAGGTTGAGGGCTTTCATGGAAATGGAAATCTCTATTACCAACAGGGCGAGAGACAAAAGCATCCAGGCCAGAGCGGCGCCGAACACAATCTCGGACAAAAGGGTCAGCCCGAAAAACAGCAGAACCATGCAAACCGTTGCGAACAGAAGAGACATGGCGCCGGCAACCTGCATCCAGAGAATGAAGGCCATGCGCAGCCGCAGGTTGGCGATCTGTCCCTTGACCACAACACTGTGCTCTTCACTCCACCGCCGGTGAAGGCTGCGGATGAGGTCGGCATAGGTGATAAACCGGTTGGTAAAGGCAAGAAATAAAAGAGACACCGCCGGAAACAGCAGTGCGGGAGTTGAATAGGAAAACTCAAGAGACGTATTCATACATCAAAGGTAGTTACGATCCGACAGAAAGAACAGGATTTTCTTGGGCCCGTGAATGCCCGAAACCCTCTCAGCATCCTTCCCGTATCCAGACCCGCATTTCACCGCCGCCCCTGTTTCCCCACATACTATACGGTATGAATAGAAGTGGCTTCCCGATGGTGCCGCTTGAGTACAGGGTATAGAGTTCAGCCCTTTCCGTACCGGCCAGCGAGCTTCCGACAGTCTCGAGGGTCAGCGCCTTGCCGTTCGTACCCATAGATATCCATTTCTCGGTGAACCGTGGATTTTTCTGGATAGATACACCGGATAGATTTTTCCCGTTGTCGCATTCTTCCAGGCAATAGACCACCGGCCCTTTCATTATTGCAACTTTACCGATATTCTCCTGCACCAACGGATGGGACCGGACCAGCGTTACCGGCATATCAAGTTCCAGTTCCAACCGGTCGCCGTCCTTCCAGTTCCTTTGCATTTTTGCATATCCCTTCTCTAAAGGCGGGGAACTGGGCTCACCGTTGATCCTCAAGCTCCATGCCTTGCACCAGCCAGGCACCCTGAATGCAAGTAAAAACCTGGCTTCCGATTCAAGGTGTAAAGAAACTGAAATAGTACCTTCCCATGGATAATTGCCCTGGATATCGATGCCGACCGCTGTTCCGTGAATATCAACTGAGATTTCACTTTCCTCAAAAAGGTGGATATACACCCCGTCATCATCGCAGGAGCAAACGTACTGTCCGATCGAAGCAAAAAACCTCGCCAGGTTTGGCGGGCAACAGGCGCATCCGAACCATTGCTGGCGTTCAGTCTTCACATGACTGTGATCAGCCCGGTTTCTTGACGCAACCGGACCAACCTGCAGGGGATTCACATAGAAGAAACGGGTTCCGTCAGTGGATATCCCTGAGGGAATCCCGTTATACACCTGTTTTTCAAGGACATCGCCGTATTTGCCATCCATATCCAGATGCAGCATTCGGAAAGCCCAGAAGGCACATCCTATCGAAGCGCATGTCTCGTTATACGCCGTCTCATTGGGCAGATCATAATCAGCACTGAACGCCTCCCTGTGGGCGCTCGAGCCTATACCGCCGGTAATATACATCTGCTTGCCCGACACATTGTCCCACAGTCTGCGACAAGCGGCCGCAAGGGATTCGTCCCCGGTTTCACAGGCTATATCGGCCATAGCGCAATACATGTACATGGCCCGAACCGCATGACCTGTCGCATACTCCTGCTTTCGCACAGGAAGATGAACCTGGGAATATTCGCGGTCTTCGTAATTTGATGCATCCCAGAATTTCCTGCGGCCCCTTTTCTCCCATTCCCGGATAAAATACAACGGTTCCCTGCCGCGCTCATCAATAAAAAATGAGGCGAGTTCCAGGTGTTTCCTGTTTCCATTCATCCTGTACAGCCTGACGAGGGCAAGTTCTATTTCCTGATGCCCCGGATATCCGCGCAGCTTGCCTTCTTGCGGTCCAAAAAGACTGTCAATTAATGCCACTTTTTTTTCCATAATTCCAAGGAGCCTGCCATCTCCGGCGTATTCCTTGAGAGCTACCGCCGCTTCGAGCATATGTCCGGCACAATACAACTCATGGCATTCCGCCAGATTTTCCCACTTGTGTTCCGGTTCCTTGACAATAAAG
>JAFGQL010000116.1 GCA_016935695.1 Spirochaetales bacterium | reverse complement strand
TTTTTCTTAGTAAAAACCAGTTCGGCCGGGTTCTCAGCCTAAAAGAGGCACGATGGCTAAAAGAACACCGGCAGCCACAGCAGAACCGATAACACCTGCCACGTTTGGTCCCATGGCGTGCATAAGCAGGTAATTATGCGGGTTCGCTTCCTGACCTACCTTGTTCGCCACACGGGCCGCCATTGGTACCGCGGAAACCCCCGCTGCCCCGATAAGGGGGTTGATGGGGTGCTTGGAAACCTTGTTCATCAGTTTTGCAAGGAGTACTCCTGCCGCGGTCCCGATGCTGAAAGCTACCAGACCCAGAACAAGAATGCCAAGGGTGTTGAGGTTCAGGAACTTGTCGGCCGACATTTTAGACCCGACGGCGAGGCCGAGCATGATGGTGACAATGTTCATCAGGGCATTCTGCATGGTGTCCGACAGACGGTCGGTTACGCCGCATTCCTTGGCCAGGTTGCCGAACATCAGTGCGCCGATCAGGGGTGTCGCCGACGGAAGCAGAAGAATACAGGCGCCCAGAACCACAAGGGGGAATATGATTTTCTCCGTTTTGGTAACGTGGCGCAGCTGTTCCATTTTTATCTGGCGTTCTTCTTTTGATGTAAGGGCCTTCATGATCGGAGGCTGAATGATGGGTACCAGCGCCATGTAAGAATAGGCTGCCACTGCGATGGCTCCCAACAGTTCCGGTTTCAAACGGGACGCGACGTAAATGGCCGTGGGGCCGTCGGCGCCGCCTATGATACCGATGGATCCGGCGGCGTACAGGTCGAAATCGATTCCCGGTACATATTTACCCAACAGCACCGCGCCGAAAAGGGCAATGAAGATGCCGAACTGGGCGGCCGCGCCAAGTAGGAAGGTCTTGGGGTTCGCCAAAAGGGGACCGAAGTCCGTCATGGCGCCGACACCCATGAAGATCAGGAGGGGAAACAGCCCCGAGGTGATTCCGAGGTCGTAAAACATGCCGATGAATCCGCCGGCTACGTTTTCTATCTGAAATACGCTCTCATGACCCTGGGTAGAGGCAAGACCTACCAGGCTGACATGGTCGGCTATCCCCGCGAAGGGAATGTTCGACAGTATACAGCCTATCCCGATGGGAACCAGCAGCAGGGGTTCGAACCCTTTCTTGATGGCCAGGTACAACAGTACCCCGCCGATGAAAATCATGATCAGGCGTCCCCACCCGTCCACGCCGGGAAGGGTAAGGAAACCGTATATGCCTGTGGATTTCCACAGTTCAACAAATGTATCTAATATACCCACATGCAACTCCTTACTGGGCGATTTTTGCCAGTACGTCGCCGGCCTTGACCTGCTGGCCCTGTTTTACCGGGATTTCTTCGACAACGCCGGACACCGGAGCGTGGATTTCCGTTTCCATTTTCATGGACTCCATGACAAGGACAACTTCACCTTCTTCTACCGAGTCGCCGGCTTCTTTTACCAGGCGTAACACAAGGCCGGGAAGGGGTGCTTCGATGTAGTGGTGTTCGGTACCGGACACGGCGGCTTTTGCAGGGCCTGCATCCGCGGCACCTTCGGTGACGCTGACCTTATAGGTTTTGCCATTGACTACCGCGGTATCACCTTCAAGTTTGACCGCAAAGGCTTTACCGTTGAGATTGACAGTGTACCCGGAAGCCGAGCCCGACGATGCGGACGCCGCTTCTGCTTTCTTGTCAATCTTGCGTACGCCCACTGTTGCTTCGCCTTTCAGGAACTGAATGCCTTTGTCTTTACAGGCTGCGGCAATGAACACGTTCTCGTCTGAAACGGGCAGGTTTGCTTCTTTCAGCATTGCCTTTGCCGCTTCGACGCCCTTTTTTGGGTCCTTGTCGTTTATGTCCACTACTTTTTCGGTGGTAGGTTCAAGGCCCATCTGTTCCTGGGCTATCTTTACTATTTCTGGATCGGGGGCAATCGGGGTTTTCCCGAAGTAGCCAAGCACCATCTTACCGTACCCTTCGGCGATTTTTGTCCAGGGGCCGAACATGGTGTTATTGAAAGCCTGCTGGAAATAAAACTGGCTTACCGGGGTTACCGAGGTCCCGAACCCGCCGCGGCGGACTACCTCGCCCATGTTGGCGCTGATTTCTGCGTATTTGTCCAGGATACCGTTGTCCCGGAGCATCTGGGTATTTGCCGTGAGGGCGCCGCCGGGCATGGGGCTGAAGGGAATCAGAGGTTCGACAGCAGTGGCTTCCGGGGGAAGGAAGTAATCTTTCATACATTCCTTGAATACATTCTCGGCTTTCATGATCTTGTTGATATCAACACCCAGGTCGTATTCGGTTCCTCTGAGGGCGTGCCACATGGTGAGGATGTCGGTCTGGCAGGTACCGCCGGAAGCGGGAGCCATGGAAAGGTCAACCTGGTTTGCGCCGGCTTCTATGGCCGCCTTGTACTGGGTGACGCCGATACCGGCTGTTTCGTGGGAGTGGAATACAAGCTGAACGTCGGGACCGAGCATCGCCCTGGCCTGTTTGATGGTCTCGTAGACCTTCGCGGGAACCGAAGTACCCGATGCGTCCTTGAAACATACCGAATCGTAGGGAATCCCCGCGTCGAGGATGTCCTTCAGGGTCTTCATGTAAAACTCGGGCGTATGGCTACCTTCGCATCCGGGAGGAAGCTCCATCATGGTAACCACGACTTCGTGCTTAAGCCCCGCGTCGTGAATGCATTGACCGGAATAGATAAGGTTATTGACGTCGTTGAGGGCGTCGAAGTTTCTGATGGTGGTAATACCGTGTTTTTTAAACAGCTCGGCGTGAAGCTTGATCACGTCCCTTGGCTGGGAGTCCAGGCCTACCACGTTGACACCCCTTGCGAGGGTCTGGAGGTTCGCTTTCGGGCCTGCGGCCTGGCGGAACGCGTCCATCATGTCAAAGGCGTCTTCGTTGCAGTAAAAATACAGTGACTGAAACCGGGCGCCTCCGCCGGCCTCAAAATGATCAATACCTGCTTCCACTGCTGCTTCTACGGCAGGGAGGAAGTCTTTCGTGAATACTCTGGCCCCGTAGACGGACTGAAACCCGTCCCGGAAGGCTGTTACCATAAAATCGACCTTCTTTTTCATGTTCTTATCAAGTCCCCTTTCATTGTGTTGATTATGATCTACTGTACGCAACAGCGATTGCTGCCGCGATTTCCGCCTGGGCGGATGACGGCGCCGGTGCTTCTTTTTCCTTTTCAGGGAAGAATTTAAGTACCACGCCTGAAAGCACACTCATCAAAACGACAAGCAGGATCAGAAAACTGAACACTACCGCCATTCCTACGACCATGATTACGACACTGTTGGCAATCATGCAGAACTCCTTTATGTGTATCTTCAATCTTTGTAATTTTTTACTGTACTGATAATAAACGGCAATCGAAGTGGTATCAAGGGCCCTGTCCGTCTTCTGGCGTATTAACCGCGAAAAAAGCGTTTTCCTGGAGGTCGTCGGGCTGTAACGTCATAAAAAACCCGGGTTTTCCTGTTTTGGGCTAATCTTTCCTTATCCTGAATAAATTCGACGAATGCGGTCTCATTTTCCTTAAAGTATGAGTGCCGGCGGTAGAAACGGTGAGCTTTTCACCCGACCACACGTCTTCCAGCAGCATACGGGCCTGACCGCTTTTTTGCGGGTTTCGGTCTTTGCGGAACAGTCCTTGCTCTTCGCTTCCCTGCAAAATACCGGAAATAAGGGCCATGTCCAGACGGACGGTTTTTGCTCTGTCGCCCATATTGAACACTCCCAGATATCCCGAGGTGTTCACCACCAGCTCCGGTGTTTCCTGTACCATCAGGTCTATCGGAATTGTTCTGCCCTTCGCGCATTCAGCGTTCATCTCACAGATCATCCTGTACTGGTTCCAGATATTGTCGTCAAACTGCCGTACATCGTCGCTTATCAACACAGGGCCCCCTGACAGTATGATGGCGTTTATATGGGAGTGGCGCTCATACTTTGACAGCTTTGTGCGGTTCTTCCTGAGCATCAGGCAGTCGGGATCATTCTGCCACAAACGTTTGTGCATGAGCGAACGCACAAAGGTGTTCCGTATGGAGTTTCTCACACCCATCATGGCACCCGTCCGAATGAGTTTTCCTGTGTGCTTCACCCAGAAGGGCCCGGTGTCCGGCCCGACGCGCATGAGATCGACGGTGCCTATTCCCGGTACCAGGGGCATGCCGCAGCCTTCGATAATGACGCCCGGGCCCGCCTCATCGCGGATAATGTCCATTCCCAGACGCAGTACCTCCGCGCGGGATATGTCAAAACGATAATGCACCGCTGTCCGGAGGCAGGCGCCGAAGAGGAAGTCGCATTTCAGGAACCTGAAACCCCACTCGTGAACCATGGTCCGGATGACTTTCCTCAGGTATTCTTCATACCGGGGATTGGTGATATCCAGGCCGTAGTAAAGGTTCCCGCCCCAGGTCGGGTTGTATCCCGCGGTGATTTTCCTGCCGTATTCGTTTTTCAGGATATAATCGGGGTGAATTTTTGCCAGCTGGGATGTGCTGTTGGCAACGAAGGGAGCTATCCACAGGCCCGGCGTATAACCGGCCCTGGAGATTTCATCCGCCATTTCCTTCATCCGGTTCTTGAACCGGGGTTTGAGGTCAAGCCAGTCTCCTACCTGGGACTGGTAACCGTCATCAATCTGGAAAACCGAGAGCGGCACCTGCTTATTTTTTAGTTCCGCCAGATTGGCGAGGATCTGGTCCGGATGAATGTGTTCGTAGTAGTAGTACCAGGTACCGTAGCCCCGTAAGGGAGTTTTCGGCGCTTTATAGCGTATGCCTCTGGCTATGTGGTCAAAATACTGGTCCTGAATGCTGGTGATGTCACCGCGGCTGAAAATGATGGGATCGAGTTTGACAGTCGAGCCGGGCTTGATGAGCTGGCGTCCGAAATCAAAGGTGAGTTTAAAGAATGAACTCTGGTGCTTTTTCTGATGCAGGTGGAAATCTATGTAAAAAAACTGTTTGAACCCTGCGGACTGTCCCACAAGAAACGCGTCCCTGCCGTTTCGGTCGGATATAACGGTGTACATCTCGGAAGAAAAAATACCCGGGATGTTCGAGGGCAGGTTCGCCATATTGCTCGAGAATTGCGATACGATCTGAAGCCACGGCCGGAGGGGTTTTTCCTTCGGACGGTAACTCCTGGCGGTGGACCAGGACTGGTAACCGTTCCGCAGGAAGGCAACATCCCGGGACGGTATCCCCTGAATGAACTTTTCCAGGCCGTTCTGCGCGGGAAAGGTGAGGCGGGTGATCCTGATGGAAAGGTCGTGGAGGTTTGTCAATTCAAGGGACAGGGTGCAGCTGCGGTCGTCGATTTCCTTCCAGCTGCCGGAAAGTTCCACAAAGTCATTGCGGTAGACAAACCGGTTCCGCCGCGCCGAACCGACCAGTTGCAGGGGGTACTGGCGTCTGAGTATGCCGTATTTTAGCTGAACGACAGGGGTTTGTTCCAGCGGATCCCAGAAAATAGCGTGGTTGTATGCAAAGTCCGGCATAAGTAGTTAGACCCCTTTTTCATTCATTATAAACCATGAGCGGGTATCAACAACAGCGTACAAAAAAAAATGTGTCACCCCGGACTGAAGATGAGCATGAACAGCCACATGAATGTAAAACTCGCGATAATGGTAATGTTGGCAATGGTCCCGGTAATGGCTACGTCGTAGTCGAATTCAGCCGAATAGGGAATGACAGCCAGACCAACAGGGAAAAGAAGGGCAAAGAGAATGACGGTTCGGTACACAGCGGGGAAGGGCAGGAAGAGGTAGAGCAGAATCCCCGCGGTGAAACCGGCCGCGTACCGGAGCCCAACGACTTTCATGATCAGACTTAGGTGTTTTTTGTCGAATTTCACATCCAGGGTAAGTCCCAGTACGACAAGGGCCATGCCGGTGTTCGCCTTCGCCAGGGTATGCAGCACGTCGGCGGCGAAGGGCGGGAAGGAAAGCCCCGTCAGGTTCATGGTGACCGCAGTGACATAACTCATAAAAGGTATGGAGGTTAAAAAGAGCATTCCTGCGGAGGTTATGCTGATGGGCCGTCCGCGGCGCGCAGATGAGGAAAGATATCCAAGGAGATAACTGACTCCGAACACGATAAAGGCGTTGCCTACATCGAACATGGCAACGACAGACAGACCTTCGGTACCGAACAGACCCTGGATAAGGGGGTAGGCGAACAGTCCGATATTGAAACCCACCGACGACATCCGGGCGGGACCCTGCTCTGCCGGGGCTTCATGTTTGAACAGACCCATGGAGATGAGAGCGACGCCCAGGGAAAAGGCTCCGCAGATCACGGGAGCCATGAACAGTGAAAAGTCCAGGTCGATGGTGCTCACCGTGGTCAGAATGAGGGCAGGAAGGGTTACATTGATGATGACCCGGGACAGGGCTTTTCCGTGATCTACCGACAATACCTTTGCTTGCTTGAGAATGAACCCTGTCGCGATAATGGCGAGGGAGACGGCAAAGGTGTAGTTGAAATCAGCCATACCGGGACGTCTACCGGGGAAGTTCAATGGTTTCAGGGCAGGGACCGTCTTCCAGAAACCACTCGTCATGGGCGAATTCATCTTCCGAGGTAATGATGTTTTCGATAGGCATTTTTATGTATTTACCCGAGGCGGTAGCGGCAATGGTGCCGTCTTTCAGGATGATCTCCCCTTCGCCTTCGAATATGCGGCCCCCCTCTCTGGTAATCCGGCCGGTAATGAAGATTTCCTCTTCCAAGGGCACCGGTTTTTTTAAGCGGATGGACAATTCCGCGGTGACCCCCCAAATTTCAGGGTTGCGTATCATGATCGCCCGGCCGATTGTCTCGTCGAGCAAAGCCCCGGAAACCCCGCCGTGGCAGCGGCCGGGATAGCTCTGGTGATGGTCCCGCGGGATGGCAACGGCCACCACTTCTCCTTCTTCGGTTTCATAAAAACGGGCAAAGAGCCCTGCGTCATTGGAAAGTCCGCAGACTATACAGCGTTTTGAGTTGTTTTGTTTCCGTACTATTCTTACCGTCGCTGTCGTGCTCATCGGGCATCCACCTTAAGGCTTTTCCGGGTCTCGAAGTCTTCTATTGCCAGATCGATCAGCCGCGAGATCAGGTTTTTCTGGGACAGGCCCGAATGTTCCCACAGCTTGGGATACATGCTTATGTTGGTGAACCCCGGCAGCGTGTTTATCTCGTTCACATACACCTGGTCGCCGGGTGTAAGGAACATGTCCACCCTGCCCATTCCCCGGCAGCACAGGGCACGATATGTTTTCAGGGCCGCTTCCTTGAGAGCATCGGACTGGTGGGAAGCAAGAGGTGCAGGGATGATCAGCGCGGCGCCGTCGGCGTCAATGTATTTTGCCTTATAGGAATAAAAACCGTCGGCGGGGACTATTTCCCCGATTTCCGAGGCTTTGGGCTCATCGTTTCCCAGGACCGCGCATTCAAGTTCGCGCCCCTTTATGCCCGCTTCTATGATTATCTTGGTGTCATAGGAAAAGGCTGTTTCCACTGCTGCGCGCAGATCATCTTCGCTGCAGACCCTGGAGATGCCAACCGAGGATCCCATATTAGCCGGTTTGACATACAGGTCTGATCCGGCCGCCGGATCAAGGTCCAGTGTCTGACATACTTTTTCGTAGGTCCAGTCCTGGCGTGTAGAGGAATACAGGGTGACAAAGGGCGAGACAAGGACACCTGCATCCCGCAGAAGCCGTTTCATCACATCCTTGTCCATTCCCACAGCGGAACCCAGGACGCCCGCACCTACACAGGGGAGGTCCGCCAGCCTGGCCAGGCCCTGGACTGTTCCGTCTTCGCCGTAGGGGCCGTGGAGTACGGGGAACAGGGCATCGATTTTTCGGGGTAATTCAATGTCCCTTTCCTCTGGGCACAGAGGCATGAGCATTCCGGAAGGCCCGTTTGCTATGAGGGCGATTTCGGTCTGTCCGGAGGCAAGGGCGATGGTGCCGGGACTGTCCTGGTTAAGGAGGTGGAGGGATCGGTCATTCAGGTACCACTTGCCCTGTTTGTCTATGCCGATCAAAACCGGATTAAACCGGTCTCTGTCCATGGAGTTTACGACATTGACCGCTGACTGGAGTGAAACCTCGTGTTCAGCCGAACGGCCGCCGAATAAGACTGCAACTGTGATCATCCTGGTTAAAGTCCTTTTGGTTATATGTGCGCGCGCCGGCGCATTACACGAATACTACCATACGACAGCCCTTGTCTTCATGTAAAGTGGGGCATGGTGGCCGAAATTGCCATAATTGCCGGATGAGGATGGAATAAAGTCAAGAAAATGGGCCCATGGTACGTTAATCATAGGTATGAAGGGACAAACTCCTCCTATGGGTAACGGGCAGTTTATTGCCGCCCTGGCGCTTCTGCCTCTCTCTGTGGTAACCCTGTACCGTTTTCCTCCTGCAGCCTATGAATCCCTGTACCGTACCCTGATTCCCTTTACCGCTTTCGGTCTTTCTGTGTGCGTGGTCGTTCTCATTCAGTGTGTGTATCCCCGGGTCAAAAACGGCCGCGTGCTCCTGCTGGGCCTCAACCACAGTCTGACAGCCCTGCTGGTCCTGGCCAGTTCCTTACTGGAATCCCCTCTGGCCCCGTTGACGCCGGTCTCGGTGTTTATCCTGGGAACAGCCGGAACGTTTATGAGTCTTGCCGGCCCTCAAACCTCGGGAGGGAGCCGGTTGCGGCGGATGTTGGCTGCCTATGGCATCGCATGGACCGGGGTGTTTCTTCTGCTTTTCCTGTTTGAAGGAACACTGATAGACAATGTGCTGAACCGCGTCAGCCCGGTACTGCGCTCGGTTTCCGTTATGAGCCTCGCCGCGGGTCTGTCGTTTCTTGCCCTCAGGAAAAGCCCGTCGGACTACGGGTTTGGCGGTACGATCGCCGGTACCGGATCATTGTATCTGTTTTTGCTTCATGTGGCTTTCGCCCCTGCTTCCGGACCCTTCATAGTCCTTCTTACCGGCTGTATCGGACTCTACTTATTCATCGGGATTGTCCTTCACTGGTTTGTCCGTCTGAATCACCGGGCTCACTATGATCCGCTTCTGAAAATATACAACCGCGGGTATGCCGACTCCATTCTTGAACAGAATCCCCAGATACACCCCTATTCGATTGTTCTTTTTGATATCGATCATTTCAAGGCTGTAAACGACACCTATGGACATCAGGCGGGAGACACGGTGCTCTTTGAAGTGGCCCAGCGTCTTCAGCAGAAGATCCTACCCGGAGGAATCCTCTGCCGTTACGGCGGTGAAGAAATAATTGCGTTCCTGCCCGGGAAAAAGGCAGAAGATGCGGTAGCAGTCGCCGAGGAATGCAGGATTTCTGTGGAAGCGGTTCCGGTTCTCTATCAGGGGCGCAGTATCAAGGTTACCCTGTCAGGAGGGGCTGCTGAACGGCAGCCCGATGAGCCCTTCCTTTCCGCGGTGGTCTCTGCGGCTGACACCTGTCTGTACAAGGCCAAGGAAAACGGCCGCAACCGCATTATCGGTACCCGGCAGACCCGCCCGGGTGTCAAACCGCGGCTGCGGGGGCAGCGGGAAAAGGAACCGGCGGGAGCCGCAAAGACAAAAGGTAAGTCCGCGAAAGCTGCGCGGCCTCGCAAAGGGAGTACATCTTCCGGAGCGGCCGGCGGGAAAAAACACCGTGCCAACAGGAAAGGGAAAAAGCCGAGCCTTGTGGGACGGGAATGGAAGCAAACCCCGGGCCTGAAAAGTCAGGGTTAATCCACGCGGTGGTCCTCGACATTCAACAGTTCCATGATTTTTGCGGCAACCAGTTCAGGAAAAAACGACGACAGGGTCTTCAGACGCAGATGTTTTTCATCGCGGCCGAAAATCATGTTGCCCAGGCGTGAATATTCCGCCGGATTCAGATCAAAGAGGTCTTTGTGTTCGGTCAGGGTATCAAAACGCTTTTTCAGCAACTTCATGAACTGCCCGAAATCCTTTCCCGAGGGTCTCCGGGTCTTTTCTTTTAACGCGGTGTACTCGGCGGCAACCAGATTGATGAAATCCTTCATGGTATATTCGGCGAACTTTTCTATACCCAGGCTTTTTGCGGCGCATTCCAGATAAGCCATGCCGAGCTCCCTTGTGTGGCGGTATGCTGGCGGAAGGGCGTTTCTGAGCCGTGCCAGGTAGTTGTCCCCCTGGATGTTTACATCATCAAGAAGTTTTTGGATCAGGTTCTGGCGCGTATCGGCTAAAAGCAGGGCGGTAAGTTCCTTTTCCCGTTTTTTGTCAGGAAGGATGAAGTAATCGACACCCGTATTACGGTAAAATACTTTGCGGGTATCAAGGTATCCCAGGAGCTTGCTCCGTTGAATGGCTGCCTGAGAGAAATCCAGTTCCCAGCCTATGCGGTGGGAGTTTTTTATGTAGATGGTATTGGTCCCCGCGATATGGGGCCGCCGGTTGTTTCCCATTCCCGAAATGTCAAGGATGATGATCCGTTTGTATCCCCTGGATTTTGCCATGGAAAAGGGGATGTTATCGTAGACGCCGCCGTCAGTGAACTTTTTACCGCCGATCTGGACTGTCTTGAACAGGGGAAAGGACGCGCTTGCCAGAAGATAACGGGCGAGCATTCCTTCCGGAATTTCATCTATGAATACTTCCATCGGTTTGAAACTGGACACATTGAAAGACACAACCCCTATGTCAACGTCCGACTTTCTGATGTGTCCTTCTTTGAGATGTTCCTTGATAAGGCGGTAAAGAGGGCGCGTTTCCAGACCTTTATTCTTGATGACAAACCGGGTAAAGGCCTGGATGTTCTTGATATCCAGGTCCAGATTACCGTTTTTGACAAAGGTCCCGGGGATATCGACAATCCTGTCAAACGAAATGGAGCTCCAAAGGTCTTCTGCCCGGGAGAAGGACCCGGTTGCAATCAGTCCCGCATTCAGGGCGCCGACCGATGCGCCCACTATGCCGTGGAAGCGTATTCCTTCTTCCCGCAGTGCTTTCCAGGCTCCTATCTGATAGGAACCTTTGGCGCCGCCGCCGGCAAGGACAAGTGCGTAGCTTTCATCATGTGCCATGATAACCCTAACTGTACTAAAAAATACCGGAAATTCAAATCCCCTGAAGGGGCCGGCGGTAAAAAAAGTGACACCACTGAATAAAAAACTTATTATATTGTATATACATATATGGACACGGCGCTGTAGATCAGGCCGTGCCTTGAAAAACCGCTTCGTTGAAGGGTTTCCATCACACGCTTTCTTATGAGGTGTCATCATGAAAGACAAAATCATTATAGATCTCGGCCAGCTCATGGACGAAATCTTCCAGGCAACCGAAAATTTCGGTAACGCCTTCAAAGAAGGGTTCCGGAAACACGGGGAAGGGCACCCGTTTTTCAAATGGGACGAAAATGTTGACTATTATCCCGCGTATTCCTATCCCCCTGCGAATGTGTACATGACAGAGGAAAAAAGCCTTGTGTTTGAGTTCGCCCTTGCCGGGTTTGATGAAAAACACATAAACCTTGAGTTCCGGGGTGATTATATGGTGTTAAGCGCCAAGGTTGATGAAGTCCGCAGGGCCTCCGCCGGCGTAAAGTTTTTTAAACACCGGCTCCGGTTCAAGGACATCGCCGAACAGCGCTATTTCGCGCCGGCGGATAAATTTGACCGGGAAAAGGTCGTCGCCACTTACAAAAACGGCGTACTGACAGTAAGCATCCCTCCCAAGGATTCCGTGAGTTCACAGGAAGGGATAAAAATCAATATCGTTTCCGAGGAGGAATGACATGGGCGGAATTATAACACTGCTTATCGGCGTTGCGTTGGGTTATTTCTTCAAACCCCAGCTTGACATTGTAGTTGGCAAGGCCTTAAAAGCTATACGGGACAACCGCGACAAAATGGACCGTGATTGAGACCTGAAAATCTAAAGA